>CAZFHG010000096.1:0-11752 GCA_964518665.1 uncultured Opitutaceae bacterium
CGACGAAGGTGGCGACGAGGCCGACCATGATGGAGATGCGGCCGCCGTAGAGGATCCGGGAGAAGAGGTCGCGGCCGAGCGTGTCGGTGCCGAGCCAATGCGCGGCCGAGGGCGCGACGGCGCCGAGTTCGAGATTCTGCTCCTGGTACGACTGCGAAAACAGCGGGCCGAAGGCGCAGAGGAAGCCGAGGGTCAGCAGCACGATGCCGCCGACGACGGCGAGGCGATTCTTGCGGAGGCGGCGCCAGGCATCGCCCCAGAGGGAATGGCCCGGCTCGAGTTGCGCGGGAGCGACGGCGGCGTCTGGGAGCGTGGTCGGCGTGAGCATGGCGCGTCAGTCGAACTTGAGCTTCGGGTTGAGCCAGACCTGCACGACGTCAACGACGAGGTTCAGGGTGACGATGAGCGCGGCGTAAAGGATGACCGTGCCCATGACTAGGGTGTAGTCGCGGTTGAAGGCGCTATTGACGAATTCGCGGCCGAGCCCGGGGATCTGGAAGATGGTCTCGATGACGAAGGAACCCGTGAGGATGCCGGCGACGGCGGGGCCGAGGAAGGAGACGACCGGGAGGAGACCGCCGCGCAGGGCGTGCCGGAAGATGACCCGCGCCTCGCTGGCGCCCTTGGCCCGGGCGGTGCGGATGAAGTCCTGTCCGAGGATCTCGAGCATGCCGCCGCGGGTGAGGCGGGCGACATAGGCGGCGTAAACGCAGCCGAGGGTGGCGGCAGGCAGTATGCGGTCGGAGGCGACGTACCAGCCGGAGGCATTGAACCAGCCGAGGTAAATGGCGAAGAAGAGCACGAGCAGCGGGCCGAGGACGAAGGTGGGCACGCTGATGCCGGTCATTGCGACGGAGGAGCAGAGGTAGTCGAGCCAGGTGTTGCGCCGGACGGCGGCGAGGACGCCGAGGGTGAGGCCGAAGGTGAGGGCGATCGCGAGGGCGAGCAGGCCGAGTTCGAGGGAGGCGGGCAGCTTGTCGGCGATGATCTCGTTGACCGTGCGGTTGGCGTATTTGAACGAGGGGCCGAGGTCGCCGTGCAGGAGGTTGCCGAGGTAGTCGAGGTATTGCCGGTGGAGCGGCCGGTCGAGGCCGTAGTGGGCCTCCAGGTTGCGGAGCACCTCGGGGGTGACGGCTTTTTCCGCGGTGAAGGGACCGCCGGGCACGAAGCGGATCATGAAGAACGTGGCCGTGACGATGATCCACAGGACGGGGATCATTTCGAGCAGTCGGCGGAGGACGAAACGGAGCATCGGGTGCGATTCAGCGGGAATGGCGGCGAATTGCCAATGGCGAAGAGTACGGACTCGGAGAAACCAAAAATTTCACGGATAACACGGATAGGGCGGATGGTGCGGTGTGGGATGGCCACAGAAAGCACAAGAGGCACAGAAAGTTCAGGTTTTGAGCCTTCTGTGCCTCTTGTGGCTATCCAAACAGGTCACATCCGCTGGATCCGTGTCATCCGTGCAATCCGTGGTTAAAAAAACACGGGTCATTTTTCGAGGTAGATGTACTTGTACGGGTGGTTATCGAGGAGGGTCGGGTAGTAGCCTTTCACTTTGGGGCTGAGGGCGGCGACCTTGGTGTAGTAATAGATCGGAATGACGGGGAGTTCGTCGACGAGGATGGCGTCCATCTGCTGGTAGATTTCGTAGCGCTCGGACTCGGTCTTGGCGGCAAGGGCGGCGTGCAGGAGGCGGTCGTACGCGGCGTTAGACCAGTTGGTGTTGTTGTTGCCGCTGTCGGTTTCCCAGATCTCCAGAAAAACATGCGGGTCCACGTAGTCGGCGATCCAGCCGGCGCGCTGCATCATGTAATTTCCGGTGCGCTGCATATCGAGGAAGACCTTCCATTCCTCGTTCCTGAGTTCCACCTCCACGCCGAGCTGCTTCTTCCACATCTGCTGGATGGCTTCGGCGATGGCCCGGTGATTTTCGGAAGTGTTGTAGCTCAGCTCAATCACGGGGCAGCCCTTGCCGTCGGGATAGCCCGCCTCGGCGAGCAGGCGCTTGGCGTCGGCGATGTTGCCGGCGAGCCGAGCCCGCGGCGTGTAACCGGCGGTGCCGGGATAGCTCACGGCATATGCGGGTTGCTGGTCGCCGCGGGTGATGTTCTTCACGATGGCCTCGCGATCAATGGCGAGGGCGAGGGCCTGGCGGACGCGCTTGTCGTTGAGCGGCGGCCGGGCGGTGTTGCAGCGGTAAAAATAGACGCCGAGGTACGGGTCGAGTTTGAGCGCGGCGGGATTTTCGCGGCGGTAGGCGTCGATCTTCGAATTGGGGAGTTCGTAAGTCATGTGCACCTGGCCGGTGCGGAACATGCGCTCGTCGGTGGAAATATCCTCGATGGGCAGGAAGTGGATCGCGTCGAGTTGCACGGTCTTGGCATCCCAGTAGCGGGGATTGCGCACCACGGTGATCTGGTGGTTGGGCTCCCAATCCTGCAGGATGAACGGACCGCTGCCGACGAGGTTGCCGGGGCGGGTCCATGGCAGGCGCTTGCGGTCGAGTGGGCCGAATTTGGCGATGACCTGCACGGGCACGGGCCACCACGAGTAGTGGCTGGCCATGATTTTCAGGAGGTAGGGCGTGGGGTGGTTGAGGATGACCTGGAAGGTGCGGTCGTCGGGGGCCTTGAAGCCCACCTGGCTGAAATCCTTCAACCGGCCTTCGTAAAAGTCCTTCGCTCCGGAGACGAAGTTATAGACGAGGTAGGCGTATTCGGAGGCGAGGGTCGGTTGGAGGATGCGCTTGTACGATTCGACGATGCCGCCTGCGGTGATCGGGTCGCCGTTCGACCACTGCAACCCGGGCCGGAGGTGGAACGTGTAGACGAGTCCATCGGGGGATATTTCCCAGGATTCCGCGAGGCCGGGAACAGGTTTTTCGCCCTTCGCATCCTCGGCCACAAGTCCTTCAAATAGAGCCATGATGACCTTGTGCTCGGGGACGCCGGTGACGGTCTGGGGGTCAAGGTCTTGGGGCTCGGTGCCATTGCCGACGCGCCAGATCATGGGGGCTTTCCGGTCGGGGCCGGCAGTGTCGGCTGGCGTCGCGGATTTGCGGCCGCAGCCGGTGAAAAGTAAAATTACGCAAAGGGTGAGACCGTGGGTGAGAACGCGGTTTAGCATCGGGCCGGAAGGTAGGCGGGATGGTTGGGTGCGCAAGCTTGCGGGTGGGAATGCGGAGAGGTAACGCTCAACGTTTAACGCTTAACTTTTAACGCTCAAGTGGAGGCAGGTAGCTACGAGCGTGAGCGAGTGGATGGTTTGGATGTGCCGGCGCGAGCATCCACTCGCTCACGCTCCTAGCTACACGACGGAGAATACTTAAACGTTAAGCGTTCAGCGTTAAACGTTGAGCGTTCTGCCTTGCCGCCTGCGACGCCTACTCCCGCCGCAGGGAGACGCCTTTATAATACCGCGTCCACATCGCATCCTCCCGCCAGCCATGCACGGCGGGGTCGAGGAGATAGTTGCGCGCATTGAAATACAGCGGAATGACGGGGCATTCTGCGACCAGGCGGGCTTCGGCTGCCGCAAGCCGGGCCAGACGGTCTGTTGGCGTGACAGCTTGCTGCGCGGCGGCGAGGAGGCGGTCGAAGGTTTCGTCGCGCCACTGCGGGAGATTGGCCGGGGCGGCGCTCTGCAGTTCCTTCAACAGGTCCGCGGGGTCGGCGACATCGGGAATGGCCGTCATGAAACCGATGTCGTAGTCGCCCTGCTGCAGCGCCGCGAGGTGGACGCGCGCCTCGCGCACGGCAATGCGCACCTCGAGCCCGAGCTGCTTTTTCCACATGGCCTGGACGGCTTCGAGCACGGTGGTCTGGGTCCAGCCGGTGATTTCCAAGCGGGGAAAACCGGCACCACCGGGGAATCCGGCCGCGGCCAGCAGGCGCCGCGCTTCGTCTGCATCCTCGGTCAATTGCGCGGTGGACACGAAACCGCCGAGGCCGGCGGGGACATAATGCGTGGCGACAGTGAGTCCGCCCTGCAGCACCTGGTTGACCAGCGCGGAGCGGTCGAGGGCGAGCGCCAGCGCGCGGCGCACGCGGACATCATTCAACGGCGGACGGGTGGTGTTGAAGGTGAGGTAGCGGGTCTCGTGCAGGGGCGAATGTTGCAGGCGGGAAGGTTGCTCGGCCGCATAGGTGGCCAGCTTGCTGTGGGGCACGGCCATGGTGACATCAATCTGGCCGGCGCGAAAGGCGCGGTCCTCGGCGTCGCCGTTGTCGAAGGCCAGGAAGTGGATCCCCTTCAGGCCGATGTTCGTGGCGTCCCAGTAGTCCGCCTGCTTCTGGACGACGATGCGCTGGTTGGGGCGCCATTCGGCGAGGGTGAATGCGCCGTTGCCCACATGATTTTCGGGACGCGTCCAGGCGCGGCCGTGGCGGGCGACCACGCGGGGGTTGACCGGAATCCAGGGTCCGCTGGCCGCGTAGGCGAGGAAGTGGGCTGCGGGATGGCCGAGGGTTACGACCAGGGTGTGATCATCCACGGCGCGGAATCCCACTTGGGAAAAATCAGTTAGGCGTCCGCGGTAAAAATCCTCGGCACCGCGGACCAGGAAGAACAGCGCAGCCTTCGGGGCGGCTGTGCTTGGGGTGAGTGCGCGGCGATAGGAGTCGACAAAATCACCGGCGGTCACGGGTTCGCCGTTGGACCACGTGGCGCCGGGCCGCAGATGGAAGGTATAAACCAGACCATCGGCTGAAACCTTCCAACCGCTGGCCGCCGCCGGTTGCGGTGCCGTGCCATCCGCGGAGGGAGTGACCAGGCCTTCGCCCAGGGCGCGGATGATGAAGAAGTCATCGGGCAGGCTGGCGCGCGCGGGGTCGAGATCGCCTGGTTCGTTGCGCTGGCTCAGTCGAAGGACGGAGGTGTCAGGCGGGGCCTCGCGGGGAGCGCACCCGGCGGCAAAGCCGATCAGCAGCAGAGCGAACCAAGGCAGCAAGCCGGTCAGAGATTGGATCCTGGCTGGCTGACAGAGAGAGGTGCGTGCGGCAGGGCGCATGGATGCGAAGGATGCGTCGGGCAGCGTGCCGTTTCAACCGCCGTCTGCGAGCCGGGAGTTTTGTAGTAGGGCGGAGTCTCCTCTTTTGCCAGGCGGGCCTACGGAGGACAGGTCCGAACCCGCCAAGATAAAGAGGGATGTGAGGTCCCTCAGCGCGTCGATGGGCGTGCGTAAGTCTGAAGACGTTCGATGGCGGGGTTCGGAGACCCCGCCCTACATTTGTTGACTAGATTTCGCTCAGGTCTGCGTGGGCTATTTCAGGACCAAGCGGACGGTGATGCATAATTGTCCTGACTTGCCTGACTGGCGAAGCGTCAGCCGCGGCTGGGTCTCGGCGTGGGCCCAGCCGAATTGGGCGGTGTCGCGGCGGGCTTGCTCGGCCTCGGTGCGGCGGGGGTCCTGGAGGGGGAGATAATCGAGCTGGGCTTCGACGCCGGCAGGGAAGGTGAGCTCAGCGGTGGCGCGGCGGCCTTCGATGAGGACGCGGTTGCCGTCGATGCGCATGGGGAGGCGGGTGGTCCAGTGGAAGACGGCGCCCCGGCCTTTCTCGACGGCCCAGTCGTCGGTGATGGTGACGGTGTCCGGGGTTGGTGAGTCCCAGGTGCGATTCCAATTCGTGAACCAACCCTCCCAGCCGGCTCGTAGGTCCATGGTGGCGTGGAACCTGGTTTCGTCGCCGGAACCGTGGGGCTTGATGTCGGAGAAGATGGGATTCTGGGGCTTGGGGCGCTCGTCGTTGCTCCAAGGGGTGAGCATGTTGTGCCGTTGGGCCTGCTTGAGCTGGTCGGTGATGGGATTGGCGTAATCCACGACGCCGAAGTCGAAGGCGAAGCTGTCACCGGCGCACTCGAGGATGAAGTTGCCCTTGTCCTCGTGCTGGTGGTCGCCGCCGGACTTGTTGCCGTTGACGAACAGCTTTACGAGTTCCGCTCCGAGACGGCGCACGGAGCACATCATGCCGGTGTCGGGCATCTCGAGGAACGGCGCGAGAGCCGGGCCCTCGGCGGGCACCTCGCGGGCGAGGCGCAGGGCGAGCAGAAACGGCGCGGAGCCGGCACGTTTCAGCTGCTTGCGCAGAATGGTGACCCAGTGCGATTGCGGCAGGAGCCACGCGAGGAAGGCGGTGCCTTCGCCAACGGCCATGACGGCATCACCGGTGAGGATCATTTCCTGGCCGTCGTCGGTGGAGTAGAGCATCTCGGCGAGACGGCCGGTCTTCAACAGGGCCGGAGCCACGTAGCCGCGCGGGTCCTGGCCGCGACCGCGGGCGTAGAGCTGGGCACTGAGGATCGCCTGGCGTGCGGTCCACGTGAAATAGGTGGCACCCTCGAGATAACCGCCGTCGGGCAGCAGGGCGTTGCCGATGTTTTCCGAGACATTGGCCCAGGCGAGGTCGGTGTGGGGCGCGACACGCGAGGCGGGCTTCGGGAAATGACCGAGGCTGACGGGCATGTGCTGCTCGAGCACGAGCAGGCTGTAGATGCGGGCGGGGGAGATCCACGCCATCTGGTTGGTGTAGTACATGTACTCCCACCACCACGAGGCGTGGCACATCGCGCCATGGGCCTCGGTGGCTAGGCGGCGCAGAATGAGTTCGCGGCCGAGCGGGGTGAACCACTCGCCGCAGAGGTCGAGGATCATGGCGCAGTCCCAGGCGCCGATGGACTGCACGAAGCCGCGCTGGTCCCAGGTGGAGCCGCGCATGTGGGCGAAGAAGATGTCCTCCCAATGGTCGCAGTGCACCATGCTGATCGCGAAGCGGGCGGCGAGGCGGCAGAGTTCCCGGTCCTGCCAGAGCACACCGGCCTGGGCGGCGTTCGCGCCGTGGATGGAGAGCATCTTGCCGATGTCGCGCTCGCGGCGGAAGACGTTGGCGCTCCAGAAATTCAGGTTCTCGCCGATCATCGCCTCGGGGTTCTGACCGCGAGCGCGTTCGGCGACGAGGCGGAGTTCGCGGGTGACCGGGGTGGAGGCGAACTCGTCGCGGACGGCGGACAGTTCCTCGCGATTGATGAAGATGCCGTAAGAAGGTTCGAACTTGGGCGCATAATCCGCGGGCTGCAGGTACTTGTCCCACTTGTCGTCGTAGCCGGCCCATTGCTTGAGGTGGTACTTGAGGCGGCCGGTGTCCTGCAGACCGATCCAGAGCAGCCAGCCCGAGCCGGCGCGGCGGTGCGGGCTGCGGACCTCGATGGTGAGGGCGTTGATCTGCTTCGCGCCCTTGAGCTCAACCCATTCCTCGCGGCGCGTCGCGCCGGCGGGGGCGGAGGTGCGTTCGCGCACCCCGGCGTCGGTCTCGGCGCGCATCGTCATTACGGCTTCCTCAGGCAGGTTGAAGCAGACGAGCAGGCGGTCGTAGTCCGCGCAGGACACGGGTTGCGCGTAGGTGCGGCGGAACCGATGGACGAGGCCGTCCGGGGCGGGCAGCACCCACTGGAAGGAGACGAAGGCCCAGTTGGGCACCTGGCTGATGCCGGTGGCACCGGGGGCGTCGATCGTCCAGTCGGAGATCTCGCTGAGGGACTTGTCGAAGAACGGCTCGAAGATGGCTTCGGCCGAGTTGATGGGGATGAGGCGCATGGGAGGTACGGAAGTGAGAAGGAAGAAGGAGGAAGTATATCGCGAAGGGTGCCCTGAGATGGGCATTTCGGTAGGCAGCCCGCTTGCGGGCGCGGGTTCCAGCGTCCGCAAGCGGACTGCCTACACAATCGCGGGCGGCAAAGACATTTTCGAGGATGGTGCTATTCGGGCTTCAATTCCAGTCGCACCTCGACGCGCATCGTGCCGGATTGGCCGCGCTGGCGGAAGGTGAGGAGGGGCTGGGTTTCGGCGGGGTGGAGGCCAAATTGGGCGATATCGCGGCGGGTCGCCTCGGCCTCAGTGCGGCGTGGGTCCTGCAGCGGCAGGTGCTCAAGCTTCGCCTCGGTGCCAGCGGGGATGCGGATGTGCGCGCAGGCGCGGCGGCCCTCGACGATCACTTCGTTGCCGACGATGCGCATGGGCAGGGTGGTGGTCCAATGGAAGATGACGCCTTCGCCGCGGTTGAGGGCCCATTCGTCAGTGATGGTCACGACATCGGAGGTCGGCGAATCCCAGGTGCGCTGCCATTGTTTGTACCAGCCGTTCCAGCCTGCCGCTAGGTCCATGGACGCATGGAACTGCGTGGCATCGCCGCGGCCCTGCGGTTTGACGTCCACGGGCATGGGATTCTGCGGTTTCGGGCGCTCGGTGTCGCACCAGGGCGTGAGCAGGTTATGGCGCTGGGCGGTCTTGAGGAGGTCGGTGACCGGGTTGGCGTAGTCCACGACGCCGAAATCAAAGGTGAAGCTGTCACCGGCGCACTCGAGGATGAAGTTGCCCTTGTCCTCATGCTGGTGGCCGCCGCCCGCGAGGTTGCCCATGAGGAACAGTTTCACGTATTCGGCGCCCAGTTTGCGGACGGAGCACATGAGGCCGTTCTCCGGCATGTCGAGGAAGGGCGAGAGCTCCGGACCCTTTTCGGGCACTTCGCTCGCGTAGCGCAGCGCGAGAAGGAGCGGGGCGGAGCCGCAGCGCTTGAGCTGCTTGCGGTAGATGGTGACCCAGTGCGATTCGGGCATCAGCCAGGCGAGGAAGGCGATGCCCTCGCCGCTGGTGAAGCTCGCGTCGCAGATGAGGATCATGTCGCGGTTGTCGTCGGTCGAGAGGAGCATCTCGGCGAAGCGGCCGGTTTTGAGCAGGGCGGGCGAGACGATGTCGCGCACCTGCTGGCGGCGGGCACGGGCGTAAAGATGCGTGCCGAGGGCGGCCTGGCGGGCGACCCAACTGAAATACATCGGGCCCTCAAGGTAGCCGCCGTCGGCGAGGAGGCAGCGGCTGAGGTTTTCCTGGAGGTTGTTCCAGGCGTCGTCGGTGTGCGGGGCGACCCGCGACGGCGGACGCGGATGCGGCTCCTGCCGCGACGGCATGGTTTGCTCGAGCACGAGCAGGCTGTAAAGGCGGGCGGGGGCGATCCAGGCGAGCTGGTTGGTGTAGAACATGTACTCCCATTTCCACACGGCCTGGCACATGGGTCCGTGGCCGTCGTAGGCCAGACGCTTGAGGATGAGATCGCGGCCGACCGGGGTGAACCACTCGCCGCAAAGGTCGAGGATCAGCGCGCAGTCCCACGCGGCGATGGACGGGATGAAGCCGCGCTGGTCCCAGGCGCTGCCCGGCGTATGGGCGAAGAAGATGTCCTCCCACCGCTCGCAACAGGCGATGCTCATCGCGAAGCGCGCGGCGAGGCGGCAGAGTTTCTTGTCCTGCCACAGCATGCCGGCCTGGGCGGCGTTGGCACCGTGGAGCGAAATCATCTTCCCGATGTCGCGCTCGCGGCGGAGCATGTTGGTGTCCCAGAAATTCATGTTCTCGCCGATCAGGCTCTCGGGCTGCAGGCGGGTGGCGATGTCGGCGACGGCGCGGAGCTCGCGAGTAATATCGGTGGCGTGGGCGAACTGCCGGCGGACGGCGTCGAGTTCGGCGTCGTTGATGAGGAGATCGTAGCTCGGCTTGAAGGCGGGCTCAAAGTCGGCTGGCTGGAGGTATTTTTCCCAGCGCTCGTCGTAGCCCGCCCATTGCGCGAGGTGATCGACGAGGCGGCCGGTGTGCTGCAGGCCGAGCCACATGAGCCAGCCGGAACCGGTTTGCTGGGCGGGATGGCGGACCTCGATGGTGACGGAGCGGATCTGCTTCGCGCCCTCGAGCGGCAGCCATTCCTCGCGGCGCGTGGCCCCGAGGGGTTCGCCGGTGCGGCGGCGCGGGCCGGCGTCGGTGTCGGCGCTGATCGTGACCACGCTTTCCTCGGGCAGGTTCAGGCAGGCGAGCAGGCGGTCATAGCGCGAGCAGTCGAAGGTTTCATAGCGCCGGTGCAGGCGGAGCACGAGTCCGTCGGGGGCCGGGCAGGTCCAGTTGACGATGACGAAGGCCCAGCTCTGGGTGTGGCTGATGCCGGTGGCACCAGGAGCGTCGATGGTCCACTGAGCGAGATCGTTGATGGCGCCGTCGAAGAACGGTTCAAAGATGGCTTCGGCGGAGTTGATGGGGATGAGGCGCATGGGGAGGGAGTGAAAGGGAAGGATTTTTATCACGTCGTGGAGAGTGGGGAACGCAACGGCCGGTTGTTTCTACGGGTAGGATGGAGGAATGCGAAATGAGTGATGGAAAATGGGTTTGGATGATACCGGTTGGTAGGTAGGGCGGGTTTTAACCCGCCCTGAGGGGCCCAATACGCGGGTGGCGTGCAATGGGCAGGTCGGAGACCTGTCCTACTGCGATCCTCCACTGGTTTTGGACTGGCTCCGACTGGAGCCGTGCCTTGAGTAGCGGGATGCCCGATATGCCCGAAGACATTGACCTTCCGCCGGAGAAAGCCGCCGCCCCGCGTGCGCCGATCGACCGCTCGGGGTGGACGAAGCCCTGGGCGCAGTTGAAATACTTCACGTTTCAGCCGGCGATTTTCCCGCGCCTGCTGGGGCAGGTGTCGAATGACGCGCGGCCGGGCGACTTCGTCAATGTTTACGACAAGAACGGCAACCTCACTGGCGGCGGACTCTTCAATCCGCGGGCGAAAATCCCGCTGCGCGTGGTGTGCCATTCGACCGAGCCGGTGACCGAAGCATATTTTGAGACGGCAATCCGCCGCGCGGTGGAACTGCGGCGCACGCTGTTTAAGCTCGATGAGACGACCGACGCTTACCGACTCATCAATTCCGACGGCGACGGCCTGAGCGGACTGACCATTGACCGCTACGGCGACACCCTGCTCTGCGAGGTCTACTCGCTCGGCATCGCGCTTCGCCTGCCCGTCTGGCTGCCGCTGCTGCATGAGCTGGCCGGCACGAAGTTCGCCCGCGTGCACGTGGACCACGACCTCGGCAGCCTCGAGGGCATCAAGCCGTCCACCTTCAAGGAAACCAACGCCGCCGCCCCGACGAAGGTGAAGATACGCGAGCATGGCGTGCGCTACGAGGTGGACTTTGCCGAGGGGCACAAGACCGGGTTTTTCTGCGACCAGCGTGACAACCGGAAGGAGTTTGCGCGTTTCACCAAGGACGCGCGTGTCCTCGACCTCTGCTGCTACACCGGCGGGTTTTCGCTCAATGCCAAGCTGCTCGGAGGGGCGGGCGATGTGACCTGCGTGGACCTCGATGAGGCCGCCATCGCGCAGGCGAAGCGCAACGCCAACTTGAACCAAGTGCGGCTGAAGTTCGTGCACGCCGACGCCTTCGCCTATGCGCGGCAGATGCAGCAGAACGGGGAGAAGTGGGACGTGATCATGCTCGACCCGCCGAAGTTCATCTTCACCCGCGACGACCACGGCAACTGGGAGGGCCGTCAGAAATACGAGGACCTCAACCTCCTCGCGATCAGCCTCGTGAAGCCCGGCGGCATCTTTGTCACCTGCTCGTGCTCGGGCCTGCTCTCGCTCGAGGACTTCGAGGCGCATGTGATCAAGGCCGCGCACCGCCAGAACCGCCGTCTGCAGTTCTTCGACCGCACCGGCCCGGGCCCGGATCATCCCGTGTATTCAAACTGCCTCGAGAGCCGCTATATCAAGGTGCAGTGGGCGCGGGTGGTGTAGGATCGGTGCGCCGTCGCTGCCTCAGGTCGTTGGGGCGGTAGCAGAAACGCTGGCCGCAGGCGTAGCCGGCATAGTCCGACCGTAGTCACGCACTGCCTCTTGCATCAGGCGCACGACAGTTTCCTGGAAAAGCCGGG
>CAZFHG010000096.1:11762-13455 GCA_964518665.1 uncultured Opitutaceae bacterium
TAGGAAGGTGGGACTTCAGGTGCCGTGCGGCGCCGGGGCCAAGGAAGTAGCAGAGGATGTGGAATCCCGATAGTCGGTCACGGCCTGTTGCAGCACTTCCGCCAGCGTGGCTTGGAACAGGAGGACGACCGCGTCGTTGCTGGTGGGTTTTGGCTTCGGTGACGGGGCGAAGTCGTGCGGGATGCGCGGCTTGGACTCGTAGGCTCGTTCCCAGCACTGTGATCCATCCGGTGTCGTGAAGCGGACGGTCACATAGAGTTTCAGAATCAGATACTCGATCCATGAAAATGAGTAGTAAAACGTATCCTTAGAACGCCCGAGTGGATCAACCAACACGTCAGCTAGGCGGAAGTGGTCGACCTTCACGTACACCTTTACGCGATTCTGGGCATTTTCGGCTGATTCTGTCGCGCCTTCGGCGAAGTATGATGCCAACACGCGTTGCGCGACTTGCCGGGTGATTTCACCCACATGGATTTCCGTGGGATAATATGCGCTTTTGCTGTCGACGATGGAGTGAGATACCCAGACGGCTTCATCGGTAGGCAGGATCAAGCAAGCGCCGCCAGCCAGTTTGGGATCGGACGGTGTGACGATTGGGAGCAGCTCGGGATCATACTGCACCTGGATGTATAAGGGGATGATGGGTGGACCAGCACACCCGGAGAGAAATAGGGGCAGGCCCCAAGCGACGAGAATCTGGCGAATCCGGTTCAATGGGAATCAGGTGGGTCGGTCTTGCGAGAGCCGACGATTGTCTTCGCGGACTCTGCCTGATCCGGGTTGGCCTTGAGGATGAAGCGCACTGGTCCGCTGGCATGCTGGTAGATCGCGCCGCTGTGCACGTCGTAGGCGACGGTGCCAAGCAGGACGACTCCCAGAGTCGCGGCGAAGGCTGTGGCCATGGAAGACGTGGCACCGGCACTGGCGCCAACGGCAGCAGTGGAACCAGCTCCGGCGGTGGAAGTCGAAATCACGACAGAACCGGCCATCATCGTGGCGTTGCCGGCGGTCGCCTGGGTCGCGCCCTTGCCACTGATACTCGGCTTCAGGACAATCGATAATGGCTCGTAGCCATCCTTGGTCACACTGACCGTAAGTGGTTCCTTGCGAATGACACGGAAGCTCACCGGGGTGCGACCCGTGAAGCCATTGCTGAGGCGCACCCGGGCACCGGTTGGTTCGGACTCAATGACGAGATCTTCGGTTCGACCACGGATGGATGTGGCGCAACCGGTCGCGGAGAGGATAAGAACCGCAAGGGCGGACACCAAGGCGCAGGCCTTGGCCCGAGACCACAATCGAAAACCCCAAGCCGGTGGGTGCCGGACTTGCTCGCAGCTGATCATACTGTTCTTGGCGCTCATTGACCCGCCGCGCTGGCGCGGTTGGGACACCGTTGGCTCAAAGGATGACATCCTCAGTTTATCCGTCGACCCCATCGCATCAAGCCTGCATTGGCTGACTTAGCAGCGAATGACTTGAGACTGCAGAGGCCCCATGTACGTATGCTGCCATGCCACGCCCTCCGCCGACCCCACCTGCCGAGTCCGGCAACATGGACATGGCGGAGGGACGCTATGCCGACCAGTGGCTCCGACATCCGGTGCTGGGGGATCCGTCGTTCGATGCGTTCGTGCATGCGCCGGGCAATCCGATCTACCGAGGCCGGCCGCCGCGCGAGTGGTCGGTC
>CAZFHG010000097.1:0-13288 GCA_964518665.1 uncultured Opitutaceae bacterium
TTCCGATCCCCGCCTGGGATTTATCGGCAGGTGGCTACGAGCGTGAGCGAGTGGTCATTCGTACCACTCGCTCACGCTTGTAGCTACGTGTCAGATCAGGACGACAGAAGGCTGGGTTCGGAGACCCCGCCCTACATCTGGATGCAGCCAAAAAACGGCGTCCCCTGCGAGAGGGACGCCGTTGAGGAAAGAAGGCGGCGAACGATTTACTTGATCATGTCGGCCACGAAGGCGCGTTCCTCGACGAGTTCCTTGTTGGTCGCGGCGAGCTTGGACTTGGCGAAGTCGTCCATTGCGTAGGAGGTGATGACTTCGTAGCTGCCGGCGGTCGTCGTGCGGACCGGCATGCCGGCCCAGACGTTGGCGTCGAAACCGTAGTGACCGTTGCTCTTAACGGCGACCGAGTGGATCGCGCCCGGCGTGACGAGGCTGCGCACGTGGTCGACGAGGGCGTTGGCGGCGGAGGCGGCCGAGGAGGCGCCGCGGGCGGCGATGATGGCGGCGCCTCGCTTGCCGACGGTTTCAAGGAAGGGACCCTGGAGCCAGGCGAGGTCGGTGATGACGCGGGTGGCAATCTTGCCCTGGATGCTGGCGTGGGCGTAGGCCGGGAACATGGTCGGGCTGTGGTTGCCGTAGATGAAGATGTCCTTCACCTCGGTGAGATCGACGTTGGCCTTCTTGGCCAGCTGGGTCTGCGCGCGGTTCTGGTCGAGGCGGACCATGGCGGTGAAGCGCTCGGGTGGGAGACGCTTGGCCTGCGAGGCGGCGATCATGCAGTTCGTGTTGGCGGGATTGCCCACGACGGCGATGCGCGCATCGGCGGCGGCGACGGCGTCGATGATCTTGCCCTGTTCGATGAAGATCTTGCCGTTGTCCTTGAGGAGGTCGGCGCGTTCCATGCCGGGGCCGCGGGGCTTGGCGCCCACGAGCAGGCACCAGTTGGCACCTTGGAAGCCGACGCTGGCGTCGGAGGTCTGGACGATGCCCTTGAGGAGGGGGAAGGCGCAGTCGTCGAGTTCCATGGCGACGCCTTCGAGGGCCTTGAGCGCCTTCTCGATGGGAGCCTCGATCAGTTGGAGGATGACCGGCTGATCGGGGCCGAACATGGCGCCCGAGGCGATGCGGAAGAGCAGGGAGTAGCCGATCTGACCGGCTGCACCGGTGACGGCGACGCGGATGGGTGTTTTCATGATGAGGGGGGTGGTTGTGCTTGATGAAGCCCGGGAGGGCACGGACGAAATGCGGGCCAAAGGCAGGATTAAGCTGGGGCGACCGGCGCAGGTAAAATCATTTATACGTGAAAAGGGCTACACTTGGCGCGAGCCGGTAGTGCCGTGCTGCAGCCGGCACTTGATCGGGAGCCTGCAGGCAGGGTGGCCGCTCGAACTCAGGCTGAAGCACCGCGCTACGCTCCGGCGGATGATGCAGCGAAGTGGGGCTGCCGGTTGCATGATGGGTAGTACCTTGGTGTCGCGTGGCTGGCCGGCGGAGGCTACGCGAACCGGGGCGCGAGGGCGGCGTGCAACTCGCGGACGAGTTTCTCGGTGGTCGGCCAGTCGATGCAGGCGTCGGTGATGGAGACGCCATAGCGCAGTTTTTCCCTGGGCTGGGGGAAGGGCTGGCTGCCGGCGCCGAGGTTGCTCTCGATCATGGCACCCATGAGGGAAAGGTTGCCGGCGGTAAGTTGGGCAAGCAGTTCGCGCATTACCTCGGGCTGGCGTTCGGGCTGCTTGGCGGAATTGTCGTGCGAGCAGTCCACGAGGATGGACTTGGGCAGACCCGCCTTGGCGAGCAGGGCCTCGGTCTGGGTGATGTGGGCGGGGGTGTAATTAGGACCGGTGGCGCCGCCGCGAAGGACGACGTGGCAATCCGGATTGCCGCGGGTGACGATGGCGGAGGCGGAGCCTTCCATGTTGATGCCGAGGAAGGTGTGGGGCTGGCCGGCGGCCTTGATGGCGTTGATGGCGGTTGTGATGGAACCGTCGGTGCCGTTCTTGAAGCCGAGCGGCATCGAAAGCCCGGAGGCCATTTGCCGGTGAGTCTGGGATTCGGCGGTACGGGCGCAGATGGCGCCCCAACAGACGAGGTCAGCGACGTATTGCGGGGTGATGGGATCGAGGAACTCAGTGGCGGTGGGCAGGCCGAGGTCGAGAACGTCGCGGAGGAAGGTGCGACCGAGACGGAGTCCGGTGGCGATGTCGTGCGAGCCATCAAGGTGGGGGTCCATGACGAGGCCCTTCCAGCCGACGGTGGTGCGGGGCTTCTCGAAATAGACGCGCATGACGATCATGACTCGGTTGGAAACCTCCCTGGCCAGGGCGGCGAGGCGGCGGGCATAGTCGCGGCCGGCGTCGAGGTCGTGGATGGAGCAGGGGCCGACGATCAGGAGGAAACGTTTATCGTCGGTGAAGATGAGCCGGTGGATTTCGCGGCGGGCCTGAGTGACAAATTCCGCCTGGGCATCGGTCTTCGGCAGCTCCGCCAGCAGCTTGGCCGGGGAGGGCAGGGCACGGGTCTCGACGACATTGATGTCCGAAGTTTTCTGCATGAAGGGTACAGAGTGGACAATTGGCCGTGCGCGGGGCAAGTCCGGGGTTGGGCATACGGGCAGAACCGGAATTTAACCACGGATTTCACGGATTGGCACGGATTGGGGACGCGAAGGATTTGAGAGCCCTGGTAGGCAGCCCGCTTGCGGGCGCGGATTGAGTGCTCCCTCACGCTCTGCATGTGAGTGCCGTTGACTGGGCCTGAATCCGTGCCCATCCGTGAAATCCGTGGTTAACTCAGTTGCGGATTGTCGAAATCCGGGCAAAAAAGTGGCCGGCCGCTTACCCCTAAGCGGCCGGCCTTTGCTTTCTTAGTTACCCCAAAACTCCCGCTAGGCGGGAGAAGTGAAATTTGATGAGTTGATAGATAGAACAATTCTCCACAGCGTCAAGGACTAGTTAGCAAAATCTTTCACTTTTTCCCGTAACATGTTAGTAACAATGGGCATTTAAATTTCATGAAATTTGCTCCCAACGCCACTTTTTATTCATGGCGACCTGCGGCTTGGCTGCGGGTGTCGGGTAGCGATGCATTAATATATCTTCAGGGCCAATTCACCAACGACTTGCGCAAACCAGTGTCACGGGACGGGGTTTACGGGCTATGGCTGAATCAGAAGGGCAAGGTGGTGGCCGATAGCTTTGTGCTGCCTGACGCCATGGGGGAGGGTTTTTGGGTGGGGAGTTACTTTTGCCCGGCGACGGTGCTTCGTGAGCGGCTCGAGTCCTGCCTGATTGCGGACGAGGTGACGGTGGACGATGCGACGGTCGAGTGGAGCGCGGTGACGGTTTTCGGAGCCGCTGATCGCGAGGCCCTGAGAGCGAAGGTACCGCACGGTCGGGTTTTTTCCGGAAGGCGTGATCAAGCGGAACATCTCGAATGGGTCTTTCCCTCCGCGGCCCGGTCGGAGGTGATGGCCTGCCTGGCCGGTCTGCGCGAGTTGACCGACGCGGAGATCCAACTGCGCCGGATCCGTGCGGGCATTCCGGCGATCCCGGCGGACATCGGCCCGGGCGAACTGCCCAACGAGGGCGGGTTGGACGCGGTGGCGATTTCCTACACCAAGGGCTGTTACCTTGGGCAGGAAGTGATGGCGCGCCTCAAAACCATGGGTCAGGTGCGCCGGCGTTTGCAGCGGGTGGCCTGGGCCGGCCCCGTGCCGCCGTTGCCGGCGGCGTTGTACGTGGGCGGACGCCAGATCGGCGAATTGCGTTCGGCCGTTGCGACGGAGAATGGCGGCGAGGGCCTGGCGCTGCTGACACTTCTGAACCTTCCCGCCAATGTGGCATTGAGTCTCGCGCCGGATGCGCCGCCGACGGTGAGGCGTCTCGACCCCTCATGACCGAACTGGAGCAACTCACGCAGCTATGCACCCGGCTGGGCGCGGCACCCGGGCCGGCCGCGGTGATGGCGGCGCAATTGCAGAAGCGGGCCACGCAGTTTGCGACGGAGCGCGGCGTGACCCGGGAGGCCGCGATGCAGTATCTGCTGGAAGTTGTGGTCAAAGGCCGGCATGGCGAAACCCCGCTCGAGTCCATTTCCAACCGTCCACTTCCCTCCATGCGCGAACGCCTGCTCTCCAGTTTCAACGCGACCTTTGGCCGCAGCCCCACGGTGATGGCGCGCGCTCCCGGCCGGATCGAGTTCATCGGCAACCACACCGATTACAACGGCGGCACCGTGCTGGGTGCGGCGATCGACCGCGGGGTCTGGGTGGCGCTGGCGCCGCGGGAGGATGGGGCGCGCCATTTCGCCAGCGAGCATCGGAAGGGTGTGGTCGTGCTGACCGCGCCGGACCGGGCCAAACTCAAGGGGGCGGCGAGCTGGGTGAATTATCCGCTGGGCGTGTTGCTGGCGCTGCCGGAGTTCGGCCTGAAGGCGCCCATAGGATTTGATTTTTACGCGGTGTCCGATCTACCGACGGGCGCCGGCCTGAGTAGCAGTGCGGCCATCGAGATGGCTTCGGCACTGGCGTTTTTGGAACTCACCGGCGAGCACCCGCCGCGGGAAACCGTGGTGAAGGCCGGCCGGCATGCGGAGAACCATTTTGTCGGCGTGCCCTGCGGCATCCTCGATCAGGGGGTCTCAGGCTTCGGCGAAAAGGACCATCTCGTGTTCATCGATTGCCGTGGTCCGCACTTTGCCAAGGTGCCGCTGCCGGCCGGGGCGCAGTTCTGGATATTCAACACGCACACGAAGCATGCGCTGGTTGATGGGCTGTATGCCGCCCGGCACCGCGAGTGCATGGCGGCGGCGCAGGCGCTGGGTGTGAAAGAACTGGTGGATGCGACGCCGGCCGTGGTGGCGCAGACGCAAGTCTGGCCAAGTCAGGAAATTGGCCGGCGGGCGCGGCACATCGTGGAGGAAATTGCGCGGGTGGACGCGATGGTGAAGGTGCTCGAAAGGGGCGATCTGGCCGAGGCCGGACGCCTGCTGACGGCCTCGCACCGCAGTTCGCAGTTGTTGTTCGAGAACAGCACGCCCGAATTGGATTTTCTCGTCGATACCCTGGCCCGCACCCCGCTGGTCTATGGGGCCCGGTTAACTGGCGGCGGATTCGGCGGTGCGGTGATGGCAATGACCACGCCGCAGTTCACGTCCGAGGCCGCGGCGCGCGTGGCGGAAGCCTATAAGCAGAAATTTGGCACGGCGCCTGACGTGTTGCGCACGCAGACCGGAGCCGGGGCGGAAGTGGTGCGGGTGTGATGTGGGCGGGGATTCCGATCCCCGCCAATCTTGCTCGTTCTCTTTATCTATCTCGGGCCTTGGAGAATAGCGCACGATTGCGACCGAGAGCGGTCGCACTCCCAGACGGGGATCGGAATCCCAGCCCTGCACTCACAGCAATTCACCGATCTGGGCGAAATACGCAGCCATCCAGCGGTGGAAAAACAGGAAGTACAGCGCACCGGCGATGGCGAGCATGGGACCGAAGGGCACGTGCATGCCGAAGCCGAGCGGGGCGGGCTGGCCCTCGGGCGTCTCGGACTTGGGCGCGACGGGTGACGCGCGGCCGGAAAGTTTCTGCCAGATGATCGCGACGAGGAACCAGATCGTGCCGACGAGCGCGCCGCCAAACATGGCGAAGACCGCGCCCTGCCAGCCGCAGAACGCACCGATGGCGCCCACGAACTTCACGTCGCCGAAACCCATGGCCTCCTTTTTCAAAATCACCTCGGCGATCAGGGCGATCCACAGGACGAGGCCGGAACCGATGAACAGCCCCTGCACCGAGGCGGTGGCCGAGCGCAGGCTGTCGAGGAAGAACACGCCGCTGTCGTGTCCGTGCAGGGCGGGCACCAGCAGCGAGAGGGTGACTCCGATCACACCGGCGCCGACGGTGAACACGTCGGGGATGATGAAGTGATCGAGATCGATGAAGGTGGCGCCGATGAGCAGGCTGAGTAATAGCATGCCGCACAGGGCCTTGGCCGGAGGGAAAAGCAGCCAGCAGGCAAGGAACAGTGAGGCGGTCAATAATTCCACGAAGGCGTAGCGGAAAGAGTAGGGGCGGCCGCAGCAGCGGGCGCGGCCGCGCAGGATGAACCAGCTCAGGACGGGGATGTTGTCGTACCACGCGATGGGCGCACCGCAGGCGCAGTGCGAGCCGGGGGTGATGACGGACTTGCCCGCCGGAAGACGGTAGATGACGACGTTGAGGAAGCTCCCGACGCAGGCACCGAGGACGGTGACCAGGGTGGGGAAAAACCAGGGTGCGGTGGCGGTAATCTCTGTGAAGGCCGTCATGGCACGCTGGCGCGCAGGGCGTCGTTCATGGCGGGGGCGGTTTGGGCGGCGGGAATGCCACTCCATATTTCCAGGGCTTTGGCACCCTGGTGCACGAGCATCGCGAGGCCGTTGGCGCAGGGCAGGCCTAGGGTCTCCGCCTGCCGGAGCAGAGGAGTGCGCGGCGGGTTGTAGATCATGTCATACACGCTGGCGGGCCGGGGCAGGCGCGGCAAATCAATCGGTGCCGGATCGGAATCGCGGAGCCCGGCGGAGGTGGCGTTGATGACGAGGCACCCCGCGGGAAGATCCGCTGGAATCGCGTCGGGGGCGAAACCGCGCAGCGGGATCGCCCCGGCCAGCGGCCGCAGGGCGGCGAGCAAGGTGTCGAGGTTGGCCGCGGTGCGGTTGACGAGCCACAGGCTGGCGCAGCCTCGTTGGAGACATTCAACGGCGGCACCACGGGCGGCACCACCGGCCCCGAGGAGCAGAATGTGGGCGCCGGTGAATTCGCGGCCGAAGCTTTCCCGCACGGCGGTGGCGAGGCCGTAGCCGTCGGTGTTGAACCCATGCCAGCCTTCCGGGGCCCAGCGCAGGGTATTGACCGCGCCGACTGGCTGTGCGTCCGGGTCGACCTTGGTCACAAGGGAGAAGGCGAGCACCTTGTGCGGGACCGTGAGATTGAGCCCGCGGAATTTTTTCTGATGCAACAGGGCCAGGGCGCGGGGCAGCTCGTCGGGCGGGACTTCGAGGCGGTGATAGCGCCAGTCTGCATAAGCTGCATCGCTGCGTGCCAGCGCGGCGAGCGCGGTGTTGTGCATCAGCGGACTCAGCGAGTGCTTGATGGGATGGCCGAGCACGGCAAGGGCGGTGCCGGGGAAAGAACGGCCGGCGAGATCAGCGAGGGTAAGATTGTCCGAAGCACTCATGCAGTCGGGCCGACAGTACGGTGCTGGCAGCCGACGCCGAGACTGTTTTTCGGGCCGGAATTGAACCACGGATCAAACGGATATCACGGATGACGCATCGGATGGCCCCTCTTTCGTCCAAGGCCGCGGAAGGCAGGGACGGAAGGGGCAAAATAAAACCGAACCATTTTACAAGAGGAAGCAGAGGGCACAGAGGAATGAGATTCGGCCGCTCGGTTACCTCTGTTTCCTCCTGCAAAACGTTTTGGTCCTTATGTGCTTCTTGCGCCTCTTGAGGCCATTGCCGTGGGTTTGAATTTCCCATCCGCGCCGTCCGTGTGATCCGTGGTTAACCGGATCGGTTGCCACGTGCTTTACGGCCGCGACTCGCGGGCGTGGGTGGATTCAAATTCCTCGACGAAGCCGGCGAAGAGTTTGGCGCGCTCGGGCTGGCCGGCGGTGGCGTAGTGGTTGACGAGATTGCGGCAGCAGCGGCAGAGCACCTCGCGCACCGGCGTGGGCATCAGGTCGGTGACGTTCGGGGTGAGGTTGTTCGAACGCAGCAGGTCGAGAACCTCCTCGGCATCGCGGAACACGCCCCGGTCGAAGGGATCGACGAAAAACGGCTCCTTGCCCGTGTAGCAGCCCACGACGAAATGTCCGGGCAGGCCCACGGGTTCGAGCTCAAGATCAAGCCGGTGGGCGACAAGCAGGTAGAGGATGCTAAGGGAGATGGGGATGCCCTTGCGGCGGATGATGACCTGGTCGAGGAAACTGTTGAGCGGATCGGTGTACTGCTCGACGTTGCCGTGGAAGCCCCATTCGTGGAACAGGACGCGGTTGATGATGCGGCACTTTTCGCGGGCGGTGGCCGGCTCGCTGATGAGTTCGCGGCAGCGTGCGGCCATCTTGTCGAGGGCGCTGCAGCAGGCCCCGGCGTCCAGTTGCGGGGTTACGGTGCGGCTGAGCAGCATCGCGCCGGTTTCCAACTCGTAATTGAGGGAGCGGATGAAACCCCGGAACTCGGCCGCCGGGTCGCCATATTTCAACTCGGCCAGATACCAGGTGGCGTGCTTCGCATGCTCCCGGTTGAGTCCGCTGACGACCTCGCGCAGAAACTGGATGCCGCAGTCGCCCAGGGCGGTGAAATGGGCGAGGAGGGATTTGCGGACGCCCGGGGCCGGATCGTCGAGCAGGTTCAGCAGCGCTTCACGGTCACGCTTACTCAGCATTTTCTTCGCCACGTACCGAAACGAAAACGCTTTCGGGCGAGTGGCAAGGCGTTTAAGGGGGCGATGGGTGATCTGTTGTAGGTGATGGAGGGCGCCGAAAGCGCGTTCGATAATAGACTGGGGCGTTACCCCAGGCTGGTTTGGGCCGCGCCGCTGGCGCGTCGGTCAGCGATCCCGGCTATAGCGGTTCCCGCGTGCCGAAAAGCGCGGTGCCGACGCGCACGAGGGTGCTGCCGGCGGCGATGGCGGCGGCCATGTCGCCGCTCATGCCCATGGAGAGTTCGTGCAGCGGATGGCCGGAACTGACGGCGAGCCGGTCGCGAATTTCCCGCAGGTTGGCAAAGGTGCGCTCGGCCACGGCCGGATCATCGGAGAGCGGGGCGATGGTCATGAAGCCGTCCACGCGGAGGTTTTTGCAGGCCAGCGCGAGGTCGAGCAGGCGCGGGGCTTCCTCGGGCTCGGCCCCGAATTTGGCCGGGTCCTGACCGGCGTTGATCTGGAGCAGGACGGGCAGGATCTTGCCGAGTTCACCCGCGGCGCGATCGAGGTGGGTGAGCAGCTTCGCGCTGTCCACGCTCTGCACACGGTCGAAATGGGCGGCCGCCAGCCGGGCCTTGTTGGACTGCAGATGGCCGATGAGTTCCCAGGAGATTGAGGCGGAACACTGCGCGCGCTTGTCCACCCCTTCCTGCACGCGATTTTCGCCGACCGCCCGCAGGCCGTAACGGGCGGCGTGGGCGGCGGCAGTGGCCGGGTGGGTTTTGGTCACGGCCAGCAGTTCGACTTCACGCGGATCACGCCCCGCCCGGGCGCAGGCCGCCGCGATTTGGTTCCGGACCAGATCGGCGCATGACTTAAACTCTTCGTATGTAGATGACATCAATCGGTCTGCTTATAGGTTTGCGTGGCAATAAGGTCCAATTATCTTCACGCGGCAACTGCGGTTCTTATGCAAATCGAAAACTTCAAGATCTTCGCCGATTTGGTTGAAACGAAAAGTTTCTCCAAGTCGGCCAAACTCAATGGCATCACGCAATCTGCGGTCAGCCAGCAAGCGCGGGCGATGGAGCGACATTTCAAGACGCTGCTGATCGACCGCAGTCAGAAGCAATTCCAGCTCACCCGTGAGGGTCAGAGAGTTTATGATTCGGCGAAGGAGATTCTGCATACTTATGACAAGCTGCTGAGCGAGCTGCAGGAGATGAAGAAAGTCATCAGCGGCACGATCCGCATCTCGACCATCTACTCCATCGGCCTCCATGAGCTGCCGCCCTACATCAAGAAGTTCCTGCACGATTTTCCCTCGGTCAACGTGCGCGTGGAATACCGCCGTTCGAATCTCGTCTACGAGGACATCCTGCACAATTCCGTGGACTTCGGCCTCGTGGCCTTCCCGGTGAAGCACCGGCAGATCGACGCCATTCCTTTCCGCAACGACCATCTCGTGCTCATTGCCCATCCGAAGCATCCGCTGGCCAAGCGCACCGAGGTCGAGGTCAAGGAGATGGCGGGACAGAAGTTCATCGGCTTCGATCCCGACATCCCGACGCGCAAGGCGGTCGACCAGATTTTCCGGGAGCACCGGCTGGAGATCGAACCCGTGATGGAATTCGACAACATCGAGACGGTGAAACGCGCGGTCGAGATCGACCATGGCGTGGCCATCGTCCCGCAGGCGACGGTACTGCAGGAGATCCAGCAGGGCACGCTCGTGGCGGTCCATTTCAAGGGCAAGGACTTCACCCGTCCGCTGGCCATCCTGCACCGCAAGGGCCGGGTGCTGACCCCGGCGATGAAGAAATTCATCGAAACGCTGGGCCTTGACCTGCCCTTTATCACCGACGAGGCCTGAGCCGCGGCAAAGGCGGCAGGATTTGCGGGAACAGGATGGGCGCCTCGCGACTCATAGCGGCATGAAATCCATGCGCCGACTGTGCAGTCTTGTTCTCGGTCTGTTGACCGCCGCCTTGCTGGGCGCCGAGCCGGTGCCGGCCAAACCCGCGCCGGCCTGGACCCTGCCGGATTTGGCGGGCGAAATGGTGGGTTCCGCCCAATTCAAGGGCAAGGTGGTGATCGTCGATTTCTGGGCAACTTGGTGCGGACCCTGCGTGGAGGAAATTCCGGGCTACATCGCCCTGCAGGAGAAGCACGGCAAGGACGGGCTGATCATCATTGGCATCTCGCTCGATCGCCGAGGCCCGGAAACAGTGAAGAAGTTCGTCGCGAAGCACCGCATGAATTACACGGTTCTCATGGGTGATGCGGCGGTGGTCGAAGCCTTTGGGAATTTCGACGCCATCCCGACTACGTTCATCATCGACCGCGAGGGCAACATCCGTGAACGCAAGACCGGTGGAATGCCGGCGGCCGATTTCGAGAAGCTGGTGCTGCAGTATTTGTAGGACTGGGTTTCCTCTTTCGCCGGGCCCACGGAGGACAGGTCCGATCCCCGCCTGGGAGCGCGACCGCCCTCGGTCGCACTCGTGCGATAATTTCAAGGGCCAGAGAAAGAGAAAGATTACGTGAAGAGAAAGATGGGATTCCAGCGTGTGGAATGATTGGCGGGGTTCGGCGACTCCGCCCTATAATCCAAGAAGCTGGTCTGAAGGTCAGGTGCTTGGATCGGATGCCTCCCCATGCCGTATTTTATACTCCCAACCGGACCGCGGGCTTGTCCTGCTATCGGCTGATGCATTTTCCGGCCTATCTCCTCATCCCGCTGGCGAGCGCTCTGCTTTACGTGGTGAGCATGCTGGCGATGAAGCGGGCAGCGGACTTTGGCGTGGGTGTTTGGCGGACGGCGTTCCTCGCGAACTGGACGACGGCCCTGCTGTTTGTGCCGCTCTGGCTGTGGCGCGGGCTGGCGGAAGTGCCAGTGGCGGCTTACCTGCAGCCGGCGCTGGTTGCGGTCGTGTACCTGCTGGCCCAGCTTTGCATGCTGCTGGCCATCACGCGCGGTGAAGTGTCCGTGGCAGGGCCCGTGATGGGCTTGAAGGTGATCCTCGTGGCCTTTTTCAGCAGTGTCCTCCACGTCGGGGTGGTGCCGTCGACCTGGTGGGTGGGGGCGGGTCTCAGCACCCTGGCCGTGGCGCTGCTTAATCTCGGTGGCCGACGGGTGGGCCGGTCGGTGGGTTCCACGGTGATCATGGCCGGGACCAGCGCCGTGTTCTTTTCACTGAGCGACGTGCTGATCCAGAAACTGGCGCCGGCCTGGGGTCCGGGCAATTTCTTCCCGCCGATGTTCCTCATGGTGGGCTTGTATTCGTTCGCCCTGCTGTTGTTCGCCCGGGGCCGTCTGGCCGACATCGGGACCGGTGCCTGGCGCTGGGTGGGTCTGGGCTCGGTCTGCAATTCATTCGCGCATGCCGGCATCGCCCTGACTCTCGGAATCTGGGGTCACGCCACGGCCGTCAATATCATCTACAGTACCCGCGGATTCTTCAGCGTTGTGCTCGTCTGGTGGGTGGGACACTGGTTTGCCAACACGGAGAGCGAAGCCGGTCGCGGCGTGTTGTTGGCGCGGCTGGCCGGCACTGTGGCCATGCTCGGCGCCATCGGTCTCGTGATGATCTGAGCGGTGTGCAGCGGGACCTGGCTGCAGGAGCGGCTTCATACCACGATGAATCTCATCCGAAAGCCGCACTTACAGTAATGGCCGTCTTGACCGCCATGGCTTTGGCGGAGGAGCAAGATTCCGCCCGGCAATTCAGCCATGAGGGGAGCCGGCGGTTACCCCTAACGCCGGCTCCCCATGGCTTGCTATGTTCACAGGCCTTGCGGACTGGAGTCATAACCACCGTCTTTTCCGGGACGGCGACAAACGACCAAGGCCTGATAAGCACTGCGCGTGCCAATCTGACTGGTGTTCAGTTGCCTACGGGCGAGACACGGCTTCCCACGGTGCGACGCTCTCCGGCCGGAAGCGGGTGAGCTGGGCCAGCTCGTCGGCGACGAGGCGATCGCTGCGGCAGCGGGGCATTTTGCTGTGACCGCCCCATTTGCCGCGGCGACGCATCCAGTATTCGAAGGTGCCGGGCATAACCAGCCGGACGGAGGGTGCCAGCAGGAGGCCGTCCTTACGCTTCGCCGCGTAGCAGGGGTTGAACAGTTGCAATTTGGCATCGAGCTGGGTTTCCAGCAGTGTCCCGGTCGGGGTGATGGCCGTGCCGGGGCGCAGTTCGACCCACCATTCATGCCGGCCCCGGGTCTGCCCGGTGATCGACTTCGTGGAATACGGGGCGACGTGGAAGTTGACGACGTTCCAGTTTTGTTCCTGGCAGACCGCGGTCAGTGCATCGGAGATTTCCTTCTCAATCACATGCTCGTCAAAGGCATTCAGTTGCAGCTGCGTGCGGCCGACATAGATCAGGCGTGGTGGAGTGATGCTGAGAAAGCGCACGACGTCGCCGATGACATAACGGGTGAGCCCCGCCGGCGTGGTGAGCAGAAGCACATAGTCGATGCCGGCCTGCACGCCTTCGAGGGAAACTACCTTAGGGCCCAGGATGGCCAGCCGGTACTCATCATAGTCGGCGAGTGGCAGAAATTCGAAGAACAGTCCCATGTCGGCCATCAGGCGCAGGCCATGCATCGCGCTCCGGTCCTGTGTGGCGATGAAGCCCTCCGAGGCCGCGTAGACCTCGTGGAAAGTCACGCCCGGACCGCAGGCGAGGCGGAGTTCCTCGGCGAACGGGCCGATCGGCACGCCGCCATGGACGACGCATTCCAGGTTGGGCCAGACCGCGCGGAGGTTGCAGGGCCGGCTTTTGCCTTTGGAGGCCCTGTTAATCACGGCTCCGGCCAGGCCTGAAAGCCAGCTGGGTGTGCCGGCCAGCATGGTGATGTCACGGACCACTGTCTGCGCGGCGATGG
>CAZFHG010000098.1:0-2473 GCA_964518665.1 uncultured Opitutaceae bacterium
GACCTCATCGTGAAGCGCGAGAGCACCCGCGCCCTCGCCAAGTGCGCTCGCGAGCACGGCATGCGCACCCTGGAATTCTCCGGCTGGTCCAAGGTCCGCGCCGGCCACACCACGCTCGACGAGGTCCTCCGCGTGATCACGGTGGCGGACAAATGAATTCCCGCTGCCATTTCACATTCCTCTGATTGTCATTCTGAACGCAGTGAAGAATCCAGTTAACGATGCACAAGGGCTTCGGTTAGCGCGCACTGGATTCTTCGACTGCGCCTCAGAATGACATTCCAAGGCTGAACACCAGCCCCGATCTCCCATCTCCGAACTCCGATCTGCGATAATTAATGCCCCTATTCGCCTACACCGCCCGCAGTGCCGATGGCCAGACGGTCTCCGCCTCCCTCGACGCACCGTCGCGCCGGGATGCGGCCCGGATGCTGACGGCGCGCGGCCTGCAACCGGTCACCCTGCAGGAGGCCAACGGCTCGGGCACCCCGGCGGCGCGCGAATTGCGCCTCGGGGCCAAGCGCCGCACCCTGGGTCCGGACCTGCAGCTGCCCTTCCTCCAGTCGCTTTCCGATCTCGCCGGCAGCGGACTGCCCGCCGGTGAAGCCGTGCGTCTGCTCAGCCGGCGCCTGCTCGAGCCGCGGCAGCGGGCGCTCTGCGTTGCCCTCTGGGAAAAACTGAGCGAGGGCCTGCCGCTTTCGCTGGCGATGCAGTCGCAGCCAGCCGTATTTCCCCCGCACACCGTCAACCTCATCGCCGCCGGCGAGGCCACGGGCAATCTGCGCGAGGTGCTTGACCGGCTCATCCAGCACAACACGACCCAACAGGAAATGCGCCGCGTCCTCATGGCCGCCTTCGCCTACCCGGTCTTCATCTGCACCGTCGCGTTGGGCGTCATCCTGTTCTTCATCTTCTTCCTGCTCCCCCGGTTGCAGACGCTGCTCAACTCCCTTGGCGGCAAGCTGCCCTGGGCCACCCGCCTGCTCGTCAACCTTTCCGACTTTGTCCTCCACTACGGCCTGTTCACGCTCATTGGCGCCGCGGTGATCGGCCTCGCCCTCTGGCGCTGGCGCCACACCCCGACCGGCCGGTTGCGCAGCGACGCCCTGCTGCTGCGCCTGCCCTTCGTCGGCCCGTTCGTCACGGGCGCCGCCATCCACAATTTCAGCCAGACCCTCGCCGTGCTGCTGGAGAACGGTATCACCACGGCCGAGGCGCTGCGCATGACCGAGCGCACGATCACCAACCGCGCCCTGCAGAACGCCTTCCGCGACGCCACCGGCCGCGTGTTGGAAGGCGAGAGCCTGTCGCAATCGCTGTCCCGGACCGGCTGTTTCCCTCCCCTCGTGATCGACCGTCTCGCCGTCAGCGAAAGCACCGGCCATCTCGCGCCCGGCCTGCGCGGCATTGCCCAGTCCTACCAAGGCGAGCTCACCCGGCACATCCGGGTATTCACGCAAGTGATGTCGAGCGGCGTGCTCCTCTTCGCCTTCGCCTTCGTCGCCTTCATTGCCTACGCGATCGTCTCGGCGGTCTTTCAAGTCAGCGCCAGCTTCAAGTTCTGAGTCTTTCGGATGACGCAACGCAGAGTCCATCTGTGAACGTTCGTGCAACAGGTAGTAGCCTGCTCGCAAGCGATGGGATGTAGGGGCGCACCTTGTGTGCGCCCGTTCACGCCGCCAACGCGAATCGATCGGGCGCAGTCAAGCTGCGCCCCTACATTCAAATCATCGCCTGCAAGCAGGTTCCTACCTATGGCGCCAGACTGACCTGACGGGACCCTAACCCTAATTTGGCTGGCGCCACCTAGCATACAAACGTCCCGTCACCCACGCCAGCACCGCATAGGCCGCGGCCGCCAGATGGGCGCTGGTCGCCACCTGCACACTCGGGTCGTCGAATTTGATCATGCCTCCGCCCTGTCCCCCGCTCGCGATCTCCAGCACGATCTCGCCGACATAGATCAGCAAAATCGCCGGCCAGAACCAATCGCTCCACTGGCGCTGCCAGTTTTGCACCGCCAGCAGGAGCAACAGGCCAAGGTCCACGGCACTGAGTCCGCCATAGCGCATCATCATCGGATCAAGCCAGTAGAGGTTCGCCGAGATGAACAGGGGCATGAGCACCAGGCCCAGATGACTGGCATAGGGATGCTTGTAGCCGAAGGTCCACCCGATGAGAAACAAGAGCCCGCTGTCCGCCAGACAGTGCGGCCAGCCGAAATGCACGAGGTGCCCCGACCAGAGCCGCCACCATTCTCCCGCCCCGACGGCATTGCGCTCATAGATCAGCGTTTCGCGCCAGGCCGGATTCAATTGGATGACGAGTGCCGTCAAAAACAGCACGACGTAGGCCACTGGCAGCTGCCGCAGACGCGTGAATACCTCCTCCGTCAACGACTTGATGAAGAGTTTGGCGGGAGGCATGCGCGTGATTGGAACCAAAGCCGTGCCCCAGTGCAATTATCGAGCGC
>CAZFHG010000098.1:2573-13171 GCA_964518665.1 uncultured Opitutaceae bacterium
CCCGCTGCTTCGCTTTGCGATCGGCGAGTTTCTTGAGCAGCAGCAAAGTACCGGCAGCGCCCAGGCCCCAGCCGGATATCGCCCCGCCACCGCCACCACCTCCACCGCCGCCACCGGTGGAGACGACCGGTGTGGTCACTGTTCCACCGCTGCCACTCCCACTGGTCGGTGGCGGAGTGGAGGCCCCGAAGAGGCCCAGTTCCGGGCGTCCGCCAAATCGGCTGCTGAAGGCAGGCAGCACGTAGTCCAAGTCGCCATCCGTGATGCCGAACCATTTCAGCATGTCGCGGGCATACTCATCGACCGCGACTCCGGGGATCAGCCGGCCCTGGCCGGTGTCGATCTGAGCCAGGTTCTGCAGGTCGGGATAATGGCCCTGGTCCCTGTTGCCGAAGATATTGCCGCCGCGCACCGCTCCGCCCATGAGGAAGTGATTCCCGCCCCAGGCATGGTCCGAGCCGTTGCCGTTGGACTTGAGCGTGCGGCCGAAGTCGGAGGCGGTGAAGAGCGTGACATTGTTCTGGAGCCCGACCTCGCCCAGCGCCTGCCAGAAGGTGTCCACGGCCTGACTGACCGTGCGCAGCATGGTGGTCTGGTTGTTGAGCACCTCGTTGTGATGGTCCCAGCCGCCGAATTGCACGAAAAACACCTGCCGTTTCGCGCCGAATTTCCCGTTGGCCGCCGCCGTGCGGGCGACCATCGCGAGGTTGGAGGCCACGGCATTGCCCGCGGGGATGGGCGTGGCGAGCGTGCTGCCGCTCAACGCAGCGGAGAATTCATAATAGGCGTCCACCGCATCGCGGGAAGAGTTGCCATAGGATTTTTCGAACAACCGGCGGTAATCCGCCTCGAGCAGACTGTCCACCGCGACCGAGCGCAGGGCGTTGAGGCTGTTGACCGCGGTCGGGTTGTAACCGGTGAGGGCGGTCGCCCCGTTGCCGGTGATGCTGTAGGTGAAGACCTGCTGGCCGGTGAGAAAGATGCTCTGGCCCGAAAGCGAGATGTTCATCGACACCATGTTCGGCGCATTCAGCGAACGGATGATGTCGGCGGCGCGGCCGCCCCACCCGATGGCGGTGCGCTGGTCGGGAATGCAGGTCTGCCACTGCTTGATCTGGTCGGCGTGCGAATAAAGCGACACCGGCCGGTAGCGGTTGGCCGTGTAGTCGGCCAGCGTGGTGGGACGGATGAGTGAGCCGACATTGGAGACAAAGGCCAGGCGGCCGGCGTTGAAGAGGTCCCGCACCTCCGTCATGGACGGATGGATGCCAAACGTGCGCCCGCCGAGGTTGCTCGGAGTGATCGGGAGGAGTGATTCTCGCGTGAGCGCCAGTCCGCTGCGTGCCGCGGCGTAGGCCGTGTATTCGCCGCCGGTGGTGGGCACCAGCATGTTGAAGGAGTCGTTGCCGCCCGCGAGGAAGAGGCAGACCAGCGCCTTGTAATCGGTGGGAGCCGTCTGCGCCGCCAGCGAGTTTGCCAGCCGGAGGCTGAGCAGGGTTGAGAACAGCGCCGTGGCCCCCACGCCGGCGCAACTGGCCTCGCCGATGAATTGCCGGCGCGAGAGTGGAGTCTGGGTGGAGCTCATGGCCGGGGTTACTTGCTGATCGCCGCATCGGGCGAGATCGCGACCAGATAGACCGCGAGCCGCGCCCGGGTCTGGTTGAGGGTACTGCCGGAGGGCACCATGGCGGCCGTTACTCCGTTCACCGCGGCGAGCACGGCGCTGCGGGTGCCCTCACCCATGGCGCCGTGGGCGAGCAGCAGGTTCAGATTGTCCAACAGGGCCGGCGGATTGGCCGCGAGCGTTTCCTGCTCCGTGAGATTGAGCGCGAAGCGGCCCGCCCCGGTTTGCGTGATCGTATAAAGTGCGTTGGGCAGGGTCACGGCGTAGACCGACGTGAGAATCTGGTACTCGGGGCCCACCAGTCCGGCGTCGCCGATCACGCCGGGCGGACGGTGGTCGGGCAGGTAGAAGTTGAACACCGAGGGGGATGCGAGGGGGAACTGGCCGATAGTGGTTTCGCTGACGGTCGTGCCGAAATCATAGGGCAGCGTGCCGTCCTGCACCGTGTACCGCAGCGCGCGCATCAGGCCGGTCACCCGCAGGAACGGTTCCTTGAGCTTGCCGTGCGTCGCGCTGCCGATGGAGGCGGGGCTGCGGGCCTCGCTGTCGAGCAGGATGGCCTTGACCACGGCGAGCAGGTCCCCGCGCTGGCCGGCGCCGTTGTTGAGGAAGGTGTTTGCCACGCGGCCGACATAGCCCGGGCTGGGATTGGAGGTCACCAGGCGCTGGATCAACGCGCGGGCAATGAAGGGCGCCGTACTGGGATGCTCGATGAGATTGTCGAGCGCGTCATTCACATCCTGCATCCCGGTCTGGTTGGCCGGCAGGACCGGCTTGCGTGCGCCAGGGTAGCTCAGGAGCGTCTTGCTGCCGGTATCATGCTGCAACTCCCACATCAGCATCGGCTGCGTGTAATTCGCGGCCGCGCTCGGGAAATCCGTGCGCCCGGTGCCGGTGCCAACGGCGCCAGGATTGTTGTTCTCATCGGTAAAGCCCGTGAACACGCGCGCGAACTCGGAAATATTGGCATTGGTGTACGTCTCGATGGCGCGGCCGGATCCATCGGTGAGGATCGTACCGTCGTTGGCCAGTTGGTAGAGACCGATGGTGAATAGCTGCATCGCCTCGCGGGCGTAGTTTTCATCCGGCTGCGTCCCGGCGGAGGCGTTGGCCTTGCGGTTCTTATAGTGGGTCAGATAACGCCCCATCATGGGATGACGTGTCACATCCATCAGAAGCGTGCGGAAGCTGCCGAGCGCGTTGCGGGCGAGCATGTCGTAATAGCTGCTGGAGCCTTCCTGGCCGTTCGAGATTACCGAATCAAAGTCCGAGATCACCATGATCTGGCTCAGGGCATAGGCCACGCGCTGCCGCAGTTGGTCAGATCCCGCCAGCATGACCTGCGTGCGGGCCCGGCGGTTGGTCGCACGGTCATAGGTCGTGATCTGCCCGGCATTCTTCGCCGACTGCAACAGGGCCACGGCGGAGCTCACGGGCTTGGCCGATTCCTGCTCGATCCAGCGGTTGTAGTCGTAACCCATGTTCCGCAATTCGGTGATGGACTCGGGCGTGGGACCAAAAGTGGCCTGCGCCAGGAAACGCGAGGCCTGCTGATCCATGGTCAGGTTGGTGTTGGGCTCCACCGCCGCCATGAGGGGTGCCACGCATAATATCGCCGCCAGCAAAAGGCCACGGGGTAATTGGCAGTGGAGGACCACGGCCGGATGTTCTGTTGGGGGCATCTACTGGGCAAGACGATAGCAAGCGGGGAGGAGTTACAGAAAATCCTCTCTGCGGTGCCATTATTAAAACTGCACCCAGCGGCCGAAGGACACCCTGAAAAATCGGCTCCTGGCGGAAGGGACCAATTGCAGGGCGGGGATGCCTCCTTCGCCGGGCCTTCGGCGGGCGGGTGGGTCGCGCGCCCTTCCAAGCAATCGCCGCCCATCTTCGTAGCGCGGTGCTTCAGCCCGCGTTGGTCACGTTTCACCGACAGTTTTGCCCTCCCGAACCAGTGCCGGCTAAAGACCGGCACTACGATTCGTAGCGCGGTGCTTTAGCCCGCGTTGGTCACGTCTCACCGACAATTTGGCTCTTCCGAACCAGTGCCGGCTGAAGGCCGGCACTACATTGTAATCAGCGGGTCAGCTCCGCCGCCACGACGCGGAAGGTCGCATTCAATTGGCCGGGAGCGCCACGGTCCACGGTGAGGGTCATCTGTTCGAGCCCCACGTAGGGCGACCGGGCCGACAGTGCCTCGTAGAATCGCACCAGGGAGCCGAGGTCGGCGCGACGGAAACTCACCTGGGCCGAATGGAAGGCGAATTGCACGGTGCGCTCGGTGCGCTGGCCCGACACTTCCGCCGACAGGCCGGCCGAGGTCGCGAGCGCATTGAGCTCGCCGACCAGCCGGGTGCCGTTGAGGGTTTGGGCCGGATCCAGCTGGTGCACCGCCGCCGCGGCCCGGGCCTCGATGGCCGTCCGGTTGGCAAGCCAGGTCTGCTGGGTCTCGTGCTCCGCCTTGAGCGAATTGCGCTCCTGCCACAGCACGCGGATGCGACCGGTCGCGCTGAAAAGCCAGATGAGCGCCGCGATGCCGGCGAACGCCAGCAGGAGCGCCTTCTCACGGCCGGAACGGCTCAGGAAATACCGTTTCATGGGGCGACCTCCGTCTCAGCCTGCAGGCCGAGGCCGGGCTTGAAGACCGCGGCCAGTTGGAAAGTGGTTGTGCCCTCGCGCAGGCGCACGTCGCGAATCTCCACGCTCTCCAGGACCGGGAGGCCGCGCAGCACGGTTTCATAGGCGCCGACGCTCGAGGCATTGTTGGTCTGGCCCTCGATCTCGAGCGTGTTCTGTCCGCTGGTGACACAGCGGAGAAACTGGATGGAAGGCGGCCGGTTCTCGTTGAGGACCGCGATCATCTCGAACGGCCGGAGCCGGCGCTGCGCCATTTCCTCAATGCGCGTGCTCAGGCTTTGCGCGGTCTCGATCTTGCGCACGGCGTCCGCCAATTGCTCCTGGGCCGTGCGCCAGCGCCGGAGGGCGACGCCGCCGGCAAGAATGACTCCCTCCAGCACGATCGCCAGGACGATGCCGGCCAATGAGGCCACCAACGCGCCCCAGAGCAGGCGGTTACGGCGCTGCACCTGCCGGCGGGCCGTGAGGGCGGCCTTGTCGCGGACATCCATCGCTTCCAGCGCCGCCGGGACCAGTGTGGTCACCAGACTGCGATCCGAGCCGCGGACGCCGAGCCGGAGTTCGATGCCCTGTCCCTTTTTTGCGGAGGCCGAGGCGACCGGGCCGCTGAATTCCTCCAGCTCAGCCTTGCGACCGCCCAGCCTGCGGGCGACTTCCTCAAGCAAGGCGGCGCGCGCGCTGGCCTCCTCGGCCGGCTCGGTCTGGCGGGCCAGGACGAGCACCGGCAGCGGTCCGTTGCCGTCCCAGGCTGCGGCCACCAAACCCGCCCCGGTATGCCACAGGCGGACCCGCGGTGCCGGGGGTGGTTCACCGAGCAGGGCGGCAAAAGCCGGCAGCACGACCGGCGCATCCGGCCAGCCATCGCCGGGGAAAATGCGCCGGTGCGTGGCGAAAATGAGTGCGGTCTGCCGGTCGGGCGCCGCCAGATAACCGTAATAAACCTGTTCGAGGGCAAATGGAGCCGCGGCCTCCATCGCCAGTTCGGCCTGCGGTCCGACCTCGCTCGCGGGATCCAGCGTGATGCGGCGCACAAAAAACGCCTCGGACGGCAACCAGACCGGGGTGTCGGTGGCAGTGGAAACGGTTTGGGTGGGTTTGCTCACGTGGTGGGTGCCGGGGCTTCCGGCGCTTCGATGTCCTCACGAATCTCCATCACGGCGAAGGGGTAGTCCAATCTTTTGCGTTCTTCCGGTTGGGCGGCGTTGGCATCTGGGGCCGGAGCCGGGGCGGTCCGGCCCGTTGCCTGACCCTTGGCCGAGGCCGACACCACGACGGTCAGCCGGAAGGCGACCGCCCCCTGGCGCACGGTGACGTTGATCCGCAGCGCCTCGATCTCGGAGGAAAACCGATCGGGCGCCGCCGCCGGACCGATGACGGTGGCGGCCTCGTTCAGCGAACGAAAATAACCCACCTCATCCGGGCGCCGCGGCCGGGCGCGATGGTCCATCAAGGCATCGGCCTCCGCCTGCCCGAGCCCGAGGGTGACGAGGACGTTGGCGGTGGCGGTGTTGAGGTTGGTGCGCTGGAACGTATGCAAGGAGAACTCCTGCATGAACGTGCGCAGCACCTCGGTGGGCGCACCGGATTCGTCGAAGAAAATATGCCGGTCCATCTCGACGGCGGCGAGTTCGCCCCACGAATGCAGCTTGCGGCGGGCCGGTCGGTAGGCCGGTTCATTGGCCTGATAGTCGGGCGCATCGAGATCGGGCGCTTCCTCGCGGTCACCCTCGCGCATCCAAGCCAGCAGGGCATTCGCCATGCGTTCCGCATCGGCCGCCGCCACGCCGGACGCCTCCATGGCGGTCTGCAACGTGACCGCGTCCGCTTTGGGCAACGAAATCTTACCGGATTCATCCTCGAAGTCGATCGTCACCTCGCGTCCGCCGGCGGGAGCGTACCCGGCATCGGTCAGCGCCTCCGCCCAGTACTCGTCCGGACTGTACAGCGCTCCCTCAGCCGACCGTTGCGCGGCCAGCACGGCCAGCATGGATTCGAGGGCCGAGTAGCCTTCGGCGCGCAACTGCCGGCGCTCAGCCGCCCGGGCATCCGCCAGCAGTTCGGTGCCGGTGCGGCGGATGAAGGCGGCGAGCAGAAACGAAGCGAGGAGCAGCGTGACCAAGACCAATACGATGACGGCACCGCGTTGGCGGTGCTGAACCCGGACAGGTACTGTCGGCCGGAACATCATGGTCAGAAATGCGGCAGCGGTCCCAGGGCCGCCGGCAGGGTGATCGTCGTCTCCGCCTGCATCTTGCCATGGACAAAGCTGAGCCGGAGACGGTTGGGCATGCGCCAGCGGCCGCCATTGTCGCGCTGGAGAGTGGGATGACTGCGCCAGAGGCGGGCCTCGGATTCGAAGTAGTCATAGGTGAGGGTTTCGACAAACGGTGTCATCACCCAGGGCCGCGGGGTGGCGTCGTCGAATTTTTCCTCCAACCGTGATTGCCAGTAAAGCACGAGCCCCTGCCGGGGTTGGGCCACGAGCGAACAGACCACATCGGGCAAGGGAACTCCCTGCCAGGGCAGACGCGGACTGCCGGCCGGCAGTTCAAAGCTGAGCGGGTTTTCACGCTGACCGTTGTCGAGCCGGATCTCCCGGGTGAAGAGCACGGGGTCGGCTGCCTGCGGCGGAAGCGAGGCGGTGCGGATGAGATCCTCGACCTCACGGGTCACGGCCCGCACATGCTGCTCAAACAGCCGGCGCTCACTGCCCTGCCCCCAGATCTCGGCCATCGAGAACACGAAGAAATTCAGCGCCAGCAGCAGCGCGCCCAGGAGGGCCGAGGCGAGCAGGGTCTCTAGCAGGGTGAAACCGCGTTGGGGGTTGGGCAGGTTCATCGGCGGACGGTGTCTTCACGCAGCTTGTCCCACTCCACCCGGAGCTTTTCGCGTTCGCCCGCATCGGACCAGGTGGGACGGAGGAGCATCAGGGTCTGCTCGAATTCCTCCGCATCCTTGTTGCCCGTGCCGGTGATGCGACCGCGTACGACCACCTTGAACAAGTCCGGCACCGGCGCTTCCTCGATCACCGCTTCCCAATCCATCTGGCGGTTGTCCGGGAGCGCGAGATGCCCGCCCTCCTCCACCTTGGTGCGCTCGGTCTCGTTGAAGATCACTTCGCGCAGATAATCCATGCCGCTCCCCGCCGCCGCGCGACGCGCGACCGCCTCGTGTGCACCCAGGGTGTTCACATAGGCGGCGCCGAGCACCACCGCGGCCATGGCGAGGATGGCGATGCCGACCAGCACCTCGAGCAGGGTGAAACCACGACAAGAGCGATCACCTGCAGATGTAGGGCCGGACCTTGGGAGAGTCTGCCATGGAGGTCTCGGTAGGTCAGCGCGCTTGCGCGCGCCCAACCCGCGCCCGCCAGCGGGCTGCCTACCGCGGCTGCGGCTGAACTGATTGAGAGCCACTGCATCATTCGAGGCCGGACCAAGTTCTGGACCCACATCGGACTTGGAATTCCGCGGACTAAAAGCCACTGGTTCTGCGGGTGCCATGGTTCACCGCTTCGGCGGCACGGGACTCAAGGCACAGGTCCAGGGATCGATCTGCAGCAAACGCGGGGCTTCCTTGCCCTCCTGCATTCGCACACGAAAAGGATCGCAGGTGCCGTCCGGAAAAAAACGAATGCGATGCAGTTCGCCGGTCTCAACCAATTGCCCGCCGAGCAGCACGGTCGAACCGGTTTCGGGAGGCAGCAGGTCCAGTTTCAAACCCGCCGGCAGTACTTCGGTCGGCACGGAGGCCGCCTCAGTCTGGAAACGACGGGCCTCGGCATCGAACCGCAAGATCACCGTACGGCTGGTCTCGAGGGCGGCGCCGCGGGCAGCGAGAATCGTTTCGCTCACAATCTGCTCCGGCCCGCGCGCATCAATTTCGCGGAGAATTGAATTCACGCCGGGGATGAAGAGGGTCGCAAACAGGGCCATGATGGCCAGTACCAGCAGCACCTCGACGAGGGTGAATCCGGACAGGCGGCGATGGGCCGTACAGCGAGAGCGTGATTGCATCATCCCAGTATAATCCGTGCCGGCCGCGGTAGGCAGACCGCTTGCGGGCGCAGGCTGAGCGCGAGCAAGCTCGCTGCCTACCAAAGACCGCTTTTGCAAACACGCCCAATGCGGGGTTTGGAAACCCCGCCCTACAACGGTCGCTTCAGCGGACACAGGAGGAGGAAACTGGCTCACCAATTGCCAATGTCATCTTCCGAACCGTCGTTCTTGTCCGGACCCACGGAATAGAGGTCGAAGCCGCCCTTGTTTTTCGTGCCGGGATAACGGTAGCGGTAGGGCTCGCCCCAGGGATCGGTCGGGGCCTTGCCGCCGGGTACATCGATGTAGGGACCGCGCCAGCGTTCGGCCTTGCCGGAGGGCGCCACGATCAGGGCGGCAATGCCCTCGCTCGTCGTCGGATAGTCTCCGAGGTCGATGCGATAGCGGACGAGCGAGGTCTTGAGCGCATCGCGCACGAAGACCCGGGCGACGGCCTCCTGGCTTTGGCCGAAGATCTTGTCGCTGTTACTGATCGCCAGGCCGGCGAGCAGGCCGATGATGGCGAGGGTCACGAGGATCTCGAGCAGGGTAAAAGCGGATATTTTGGAGGTAGCCATGGCGCTAAGGGTTGCGGATCGGAGAGGGAGCAACGGCATTGGGCGGCGGAGCGACCTGCTGTCGCATGGCGCGGCGGCGACGGATCTCGGCCGCGAGGTTGGCCAGGCGCTTGGCCTCCTCGCTGCTGGGGACGGCCGCGACGGCCGGAGCTCCAGAGGTTGGCAGAGTCACCGTCGGCATGGTGGGATCAGGAACGGTGGCCACAATCGGGGCCTTCTTGAGCAACAGGTTCAGGCTACGCCCTTTGAAGTCAGCGACGATCATGACCTTGGCCTCATCATAGCTTTTAACCGTGAAAGCACGGCCGGATTCGTTCAGTCCCACCCAAACCGAGCTCTTGGTGGCGGGGTCGTAAATGCTGAAAAAATGCTCTCCCTGATCGGCAAACACGCCGCGGAACTCCAGCGGAGCCGAGTCACCTTGATTACCGGCCGCGGGGCCCTGCAAGGGGGCGAAGGGAGAACTGGAGGTGAGTTTATCCAAGTCACCCGCTGCGGCCAGGGAAACACCCAGCGACAGGGCTGTCGCCGCCAGGAGACTGCCCCTCACATACTCCCGGAAAAGTCGCCATGGTCCATGGGATTGCGACTGACTGAGGCCAGGCGCGGGCCCGGTGACGTGTAGGCGAGAAGGGAGCGGAAAATGACGCATGGCCGGTGTGGGTTGCTACATTGTCATGACGCTGCCGCAAGCCAATCGGAAACCATGTCACGACAGATTGCGTGATCCGACACGGCCGCGCCCATGGGGTGCCATGGAATTGATGAACGGTGCGAATATGCCGCAATCGCGGGATGGCGACCCGATCGTAGCGCTGAGCTTTAGACCACGTTTGTCGCGTCTCACCGACAGTTTGCCCTTCCGAACCAGTGCCGGCTGAAGACCGGCACTACGATTCGTAGCGCGGAACTTCAGCCCGCGCTGGCCACGCAACTCCGGCGGTTCTGCTCTTCGCACCAGTGCCGGCTAAAGGCCGGCACTACGACTTCGCAGGGCGGGACACAGTCACCGCCCGCCTCTGCAATTCTCCGCGGCCACGGCTTGTGTGTTGCGCGACCACCCCATAAATTTCCGACCGAAGTCTGGGAATGCTCTCCGGCTTCCTTCTCTCTCATGGACAACCCTGTCTCAGTTCCCCCCGGTCGCATCCGCCTCATCCCCCATTTCCGTTTCATCTGGGGTGCCAAGGACGTGGTGCGCGGCAACTGGTTTCTCGGCCTCGTAGGCATCCACACCAAGGGCTATCCCCGTGAGTTGTGGGTCTACTTCAGCGTCCGCGGTCTGTTGTGGTGGGGCAGCGGCTCCTTGGTGGCGGCCTACTTTCTTGGCGCGGCGGCCCTGGTCTATTTTTACAGCCGCAATCCCTACAACCAGATCAGTTACACCGACCTGATTCTGCCCACGCGGTGGTCAGAGCTGCGGACCAAACGGGGTCAGACTTACATTGATGAGGGCCTGGCCAAATTGAAGGCGGGCCAATATGCGCCCGCGTTCATGCTGCTCAACCAGGGCCTCGCCCGGAAGCCGGACAACATCCCGGCGCGTCTGGTCGTCGGGCAAATGTATGCCAGTTTCGGCTATCTGAACCGTGCGATGCAGGTTTACCGCGAGGGGCTGCCCTATGCCGCCGACCAGCATCGCTTCGTCACGGCCACCTTCCAGTTGGCCGAGTACATGGAGGATTACGAACTCGTGTTGAAACTCGTGAGTGAGGCCGAGGC
>CAZFHG010000099.1:0-13152 GCA_964518665.1 uncultured Opitutaceae bacterium
CTTCGCGGCGCCAAAGAGCAGGTCGAAATCACCGAAGGGATCGAAGTCGCCGAAATAGGCCCGGTTGGCGGCGATCTTCCCGTAGTGGGAGTGGGAGAGCACCTTGGTGCCGCAGAGCGTGTCCTTGACCGGCTGGCCGAGCAGCCACGTGAAGATGACGCCAAAGGCCTTGTTGGCGCAAAGGTTCAGGAATTGCATGGCCTTTTCGTCCATGGGGTAGACGAGGCGGCAGCCGTTGGCGAACTCGGCCTGGCCGCTGGCGATCACGTTGTAGAACTTGGGCAGTTCCTCGGGCGGCATGGTGAGGTCCGCATCGAGGATCATGAGGATGTCGCCCGTGGCGGCGGCAAAGCCCAGGCGGACCGCGTCGCCCTTGCCGCGCCCGGTCTGCTGCATAATCCGGATCCTGCGTTCGGGATGTTCGCGGGCGACTCGCTGGATCTGCTGCCAGGTGTCATCCTTGGAATGGCCCTCGACGAAGATGAGTTCCGTCCCGGCGCCGAGTTCGGGCGTGCGCAACACGGCGGCCTCGATGTTGCCGGCCTCGTTACGGGCCGGGATGATGACGGAGACGGTCAGAGCGGTCGCGGGGCTACGGCGCACTGTGCGGGCCACGCAGAAGTTGGTCAGGCAGAAAAAGGTGAAGATGGGGGCAAGCCAGCGGTTGAGCAGGCGGTCCAGCCCGAAGAATGCCACGGGCAGCAGCAGCCGGGACTGGCTGGTCAGCGGGGCCCAGTCGGCGAGATGGAGCAGGTTGCTGACGTCGTTGGGGCTCAACCAGCTCGACTGGGGCAGGCGGGCGCGGAGGCCGAACCAGCGGGCGACGGCCAGGGGAGGGCGCCAGAGAGAGGAGAAGTAATTGATGATGAGCCGCGACTCGGGGTGGGTGACCTTGTGCAGCTGCTGCAGCAGCCGCTGGGCATCGGCGGCCAGGTTCAGGGTTTCCGAGATGATGATGTAATCGAAGGACTCGGCGAGTTCCAGGGTCTCACCGGCCTGCACATGGAATTGAGCCCCGGGCACCCGCAGCCGCGCGGCTTCGATCTGCCGGGTCGAAAGGTCGATGCCGACTTTGCGCCCGGCGTGAATCTGCGCCAGCAACTCGCCCGAACCGCAGCCGACCTCCAGCACTGAGGCCCCGGGCGGGATGAGATTGTTGTAATAGTGCGCCAGCAGCCGGCGGTAGCTGCGGGCCGTCCAGTTGTGACCGGTCGGAGCCCGGTCGTAAAAGGCCGCGATGCGTTGCAGGTGTTCCTGGGTGATTTCGGGAATGGCAGGCATGATCAGGTCCGCTCCTTCACCAGCACGACCAGCAGACGGGCGGCGAAGACCCGCGGGAAGGGAGCAGTCAGGGTATTCAGCAAGCGCATCAATCCGTGAAAAAGGCGACCTCCGAGTTGCGGACCGGAAAAGCCCCCGGTGGCGAAATAGTCGAAGGACGCGATCGGACGCACGGTTTGGACGCGCCACCCGCTGATGCGCTCGTGACCCTCGCCCCACCAGAACAGCCGCGTAGCCGAGCCCTGGGCGGCGAAGTAGTCCACGTTGGCCTTGGAGAATCCCTCCGGTGCCTCCCAGGTGATCGGATTCCGCACGGCCACGGGCTCATGGTGGAAGAAATGGTAGACCAACCGGCCCAGCCAGCTGGCAGCGGGTTCGAAGAGGATCAACCGGCCCTCGGGGACGAGCACGCGGTGAAACTCTTGCAGGGCGGTGCCGGGGTAGCGCAGGTGATGCCACACATCGAACAGGATCAGATGAGAGACCGACGCGTCGCGGAAGCTCAGGCCGTAGCAATTTTCCATCCGGTCCAGCCAGGGATTCGGAAACAGGTCAGTGGTCTGGCACTGGTGGATCACCGCCTTGATGTTGCCCATGCCCGAGCCCAGTTCCACGACCGGACCGGGCAGGCCGGGATCAATCTGGGCGGCGATGAGCTGGTAAAAGCCGCGGTACACCTCGCGGAGCCTGGGCTTGCGATCCCAAGCCTCGCGATTGCGCAGGATTTCCAGGTTGTGCTGCTCGATCGGCAGCGGACCGCCGGGTTTCATGGCTGCAATCAGGACCGTGGCCGGCCACTGGTGGAAGTGGCGGAGCGGGACAGGGGCGAAGGGCGGATTGTGGGCGGAGGCAATGGCCTTCCGGACGTCGGAATAACCGTCATGTCGCAGCGCTGTTTCAGAGCCGGTAGCCGGCGGCGGCGGCGTCGTTGGCAAACATCTTCACGGTATCGAGGGAGAGTTCGGTCAGGTCCATCTCCAGCATCTTGGCGGCCTTCGCGAGGATGTCGTGCGTGACTGTCACAATATGGCAGCCGCATTGCTCGGCCTGCACGATGTTGAGGACCTCGCGCACACTGGCCCAAAGGAGTTCGGCCTTGGGCTGGTGGACGAGCAGTTCCAGGGCGGACCTCATGATCGGCATGGGATCCACGCCGGTGTCGGCTACGCGGCCCGCAAAGATGGAGACGACGGACGGGACGGCGGGGTTCAGCGCCCCGGCCACTCCGCGGACCTGGTCGAGGGTGAGCATGGCGGTGATGTTCAACTGCACGCCCTCGGCGGCGAGTTCGCGGATGAGGGGTACGGCGGACTCGGCGCGGGTGTTGGTGATGGGGATCTTGACGTAGACATTGCGGCCCCAGTCGGCGATCTTCAGCGCCTGCCGCTTCATCTCGGGAAACTCGTCGGCAAAGACTTCCAAAGAAATGGGCTTGGCGGTGACGGTTTGCAGGATGTCCCGGGCAAAGACCTCGTAGTCCTTGATGCCCGCCTTTTTCATCAGGGTCGGGTTGGTGGTGAGACCCTTGATGTAGGGCTTGGCGTAGAGATCCAGGATACCGGCGCGATCGGCGCCATCGGCGTAAATCTGGATCTTGAGGTCGCTGAGTTTCGGCATGGGGTATTTGAGGAATCAGGTCCGGGGGGCGGCAAGTACAATGGCGGCGGCGGCCGGGAAATCACGGACGGTGTGGTCGGGCGGAGAACGCAGCTGTTCCTGGTAGCCCAGGTCAATGAACACCGTGCGCACACCGGCACGGCGGCCGCAGTCAACGTCCCGCCACCGATCACCGATCATCCATGAGCGGGTCAGGTCGAGCCCAAGCGCGGCCGCGGCATCGAACAGCATGCCGGGCTCGGGTTTGCGGCGCCGGTTCTCGGGATGATCTCGTCCCTGACCCGGTGCGATGCAGACCTCGATCCGGGCGATCTCGGGTATGAGTTGGCGCAGGCGCTGGTGCATGGCCTCGACGGTTGCGAGGGGCAGGGTGCCCCGGCCGACGTCGGGCTGGTTGGTGGCGACCACCAGCGCATAACCCGCGTCATGCAACGCGCGGCAAGCGGCGGGCACGCCGTCAAGCAACCGAAATTCCTCCAGGTTCGCCGGCGGATAGGGCAGCCCGTCCCGAATCACCGGCTCGTTCAGGGTGCCGTCGCGGTCGAGGAAGACTGCAGGGCGGAGCGGCACGGGGGTGGGGCGCGGGCTGGCCGGGGCTCAGGCTTTCGCCGCGACCGACTCCCACTTCGTCTGGTTCACCTTGAGATCGGGATGGGAAACGAAGAGATGCCAGACCACGGCTTGGAAGGCCTCGGCGTGGGGCGTGATATTGCCGGGATTGACGGCCGGAATGATGACGCAGGCATCGGCCACCTGGGTCGTGTAGCCTCCGTCCCGGCCGACGATGCCGATGACGCGGGCGCCGACCGACTTCGCGAGCTGTAGGGCCGTGACCAGGTTGGGCGAGACGTTCTTCTCCATGTTGCCGCCGCCGACGGACAGGACCATGACGCAGTCCCTGGCGTTGAGCCGGGAGGTCCGCAGCCATTCGACAAAGACCGTGGCCCAGCCCTCGTCATTGGTGCGGGCCGTGAGTTCGGACACGTTGTCCGTGGGGGCGTAGGTCTCGATGCCGGTGATCTTGCGGAAATCGTTCACGGCATGGGAGGCGTTGGCCGCGCTGCCACCGACCCCGAGGATGAACAGCCGGCCGCCCCGCTCGCGCGTGGCACGGAGTTCGGCGACGCATTTTTCGCAGTCGGCGGGATTGAGCGTGGCGGCAATCTCGGCGGTTTCACGGAGGTGCTGGACGGCGTACGACATGGGTGAGGGTGTGGTGGCGGGTAGCCAAAATGAACGCCGCGGGAATGTCAGCGGCCAAGTGCGCCGGAGCGCAGCAGCTGGTCCAGTTCCGCCAGGCCGGCATGCGAGCCGATCTCGTAAAAACGCTGCTTCATCTCGAGGCCGGCGAGCTCGCCGCGGCGGCAGAGGTCGGATTGCACGGCGGCCAGGTCGACGACGGCATCGCGCGGGCACCCGGCAAAGGCGGCAGGGCGGAAGACGCCCAGGCCGTAGTCGATGTGCCGCATCTGCGGCGGCTTTTCCTGCTTGGAGTAGAGTTTGATGCGGCCGTCCTCGAACCAGACGTTGCTGGCGTCGAAGGCTCCGCGGTTCTCGTAGACTGTCATCAGGCCGAGCCGGCCCGAGTCGAGGAAAGCCCGGCCGACGGCGGTGTAGTCGACGGGGAGGTAGGAATCGCCGTAGAGCACGTAGAAGGCGTCGCCCAGGAGGGGCAGGGCGCGGATCAGAGCGCCGCCGGTGCCAAGCAGTTTTTCGCCGTCATGAGAGTAATCGATGTGAACGCCCCATTTTGATCCGTCCCCATACTGCTTGGCGATCATGTCACCCAGATGACCGACGCAGAGCACGACGCGGGTGAGGCCGGATCGCTTCAGCAAACGCAGCTGGTGCGAGAAAAACGGTTCGCCGGCGACTTCCACCAGCAGCTTTGGAATCCTTTCCGTGATCGGTCGCAGCCGGGTGGCGAGGCCGCCGGCCAGGATGGCAACGGGCAGGTTGGAAGGAGGAAGACGGAAGGCGGAAGGCGAAGAGGTCACAATTTGGGGCGTTTGGCGTTACGGCCGATAGTCGTCATGAGAGCGAACTGCAACGAGCGACCTTTGAGCTCATTTTTCACACTGGATAGTTCGCCTTTCCTCTTTCGCCTTCGCTTTTCCCGGCTCAATTCTGCGTGACCACCTTGGTGCCTTCGAAGTCGAAGCGGAAACGGACTTCCTGGAGACCTTTCTCACGCATGGCGTGGCGGAGCTTCTGCTTCTCGTGGGCGTAGAACATCAGGAAGCCGCCGCCGCCGGCTCCGATGATCTTGCCGCCCAGGGCGCCGTTGGCCATGGCGTGATCATACCATTCGTTGATGCGGTCATTGCTCATGCCGGTGCTGCGGACCTTCTTGCGCTGCCAGTGCACGTCCATGAGCCGGGCAAATTCCTCGAGACGGCCGGACTCGAGGGCATCCAGGGAATTGTAGCCGAGTTCCTTGGTGAAGTGCAGGCTGTCGAGCATGGCCTGGTCGCTCTGCTTCGACTTCTCGTGCTGGTCCTTGAGGATAGCCGAGGCGGACCGCGAGTAGCCGGTGAAGAAGAGCAGGAGGTTGTCCTCCAGGTTGAAGAGGGTCTCCTCGGAGATCTTGCAGGGACGGTACTCGACCCGGCCGTCGCGGTGAAAGGTGAAGGCGGTGATGCCGCCGACCGCGGCGATGTACTGGTCCTGCTTGCCGATGGGCTCGCCGAGCTTGTCGATCTCTATGTGGCAGGCTTGCTCGGCCAGCTCGGCCGGAGAGATCAGGTTCTTGTTGGCGGCGTGGAGCACCTTCAGCAGCGCGGTGGTGAAACTGCCGGAGGAGCCGAGGCCGGTGCCGCCGGGGATGTCGGCCATTGAGGTGAGCTCGATCGAGTGCCCGTTCATGCCGAGCAGGGCGAAGGCCTCACGGATGATCGGGTGTTCCAGGAGGCTGGCATCGGCAACGCGCTCGAGCTTGGAATACTTGACGATGAGATCCGGCACGAAGGTGCGGTGCAGCGTGATGTAGACGTACTTGTCGAGGGCGCCGGCGACGAGGAAGCCGCCGTGCTCGCGATAATATGACGGCAGGTCGGTGCCGCCGCCGCCGAGGGAAATGCGCAGGGGGGATCGGGTGATGATCATCGAATGCTCTAGAGAGCTGAACTGAGCGCTGCGCTCAAACCTGATTTGTGGCCGAAGCGGGTTTTAAGTATTAAGATTGCAGGTGTTAGGACGAAACGAAGAGCGGATAGCGGAAAGTGGAAACAAGAAACCTAACACCTAAAACCTAACACTTGAATCACTGCATCTAGCAACCGGCATCGCTCACCGCATAGCCGCAGCGCCGGTAGATGGTTTCAACGATTTCCAGGGTGCGGATGCCTTCGCGCAGGCCGGGGGCGGGTTCGCGCCTGAGACGGATGTCATCCGCAAAGGCGGCGAGTTCCAGAGCCCAAGAAGTGTCGCCGGCGGGAAACTCCCAGACGGAGGTTTCGGGCGGGCCCATCTGCGGCAACATCTTGAAATAGGTGCAGCGCTCCGGCCCGTAACTGCCGCCGAGTCCGTCAATGGCGATCTTGGCGTCGCGGCCGTAGAGCTCCAGGGAGAAAAGGTTTTTCCATTCGGTGCAACTGACATGGAGCCAGGCGGTCTGGTTCGCAGCAGTACGAAGGGAGAGGAACGCGTTGTCGTCCACCGGCATGTCCCAGAAGTAGGTTGCGGCGTGGCCTTCGACGGTCGGGAAATCGCCCAGAAACCAACCGGCGAGATCGATGAGATGAACGCCCTGGTCAATGAGTTCCCCGCCGCCGGAGAGTTTGGGATCGGCGCGCCATTCGCGGTCGTAACCCTTCCGTCCGCCGTGACCGTACCGGCCGCGGAGAAACATCATTGGACCGAGGACACCTGACTCGAAAAGTTCGCGGGCCTTTTGCAGCGCCGGATGGAAGCGGTGGTTGTACCCGAGCCGGACCCTGGCGCCGGTGCGCGCGGCGGCGGCCTGCACGGTGCAGAGCTGGGCGGCGTTCAGCGCGCCGGGTTTCTCGACCAGCACGTGCTTGCCCGCCTGCACGGCGGCGAGCGCGAGGGGCGCGAGCGAGGAATTGAGCGTGGCGATGATGCAGGCATCGACCGCCGGATCGGCGAGCGCCTTGGCGAAGTCGGTCACGGCCGTGCATCCCGAGGCCGTCGACGCCAGGGCGGCGGCGCGGTCCGCGTCGAGATCGCAGGCGTAGCGCAACTGGCCCGGGGCCAGCGCAGCGGCGCGCTTGCGGCCGATGAGGCCGCAACCGGCGATCGCGAACTGAAGAGGGGCGGACATCAGGACATGAATTTCCTGCCGCGGTCCTCCGGCACGATGCGCCGCAGGGTGTAGATGTCGCTGTTCAGCTCGGCGCGGAATTTCTGCAGGTCCCGCCAGGGATCCCATTGGGCGCTGATGAGCTTGCCCGTGATGCCTTCGCTGGCCGGGCTGGCGAGGTACACGCAGAGCGCGGCCCCGAGGCGGGGATCGACGGCGCCTTCCTCGGACCACTTCTTGTTCTTGGCATACATGGCGGCGCCGGCCTTCTCCGGGCCGGCATCCAACACCTGTTGCGTCAGGCGCGTGCGGAGCGCGCCGGGAGCGATGGCGTTCACGGTGATGCCGAGGTCGCGGTATTCCTCGGCGAGGGTTTCGGTGAGGCGGACGACGGCGGCCTTGGTGGCGGCATAGGCGGCGAAGCGCGGCATCGGGTTGGTGGCGCCGCCGCCGGAGACGTTGATGATGCGCCCGTCGCGGTGGGGCTTCATGGCGCGCACCGCGTGCTGGCAGACGAGCAGCGTGCCGGTGACGTTGATCTGCCAGGCCTGGTTCCAGTCGGCGAGGGTGACATCCTCGGTCGGGCCGATGGGTCCGTAGATGCCGGCGTTATTGACGACGGCGTGCAGCCGGCCGAGTTGCGCGGCGCGGGCGAACACGGCGGCGACACCGGCGGGATCGGCGATGTCGCAGGCGAGGCCGATGAGCTGCTGGCCGGGCTTGATCCGCGGAGCCAGCTCGGTCTGTGTGCGCCCGACGTCGGCGGCGGTGCGGGCGCAGAAGACCACGTTGGCGCCCTCGGTGAGAAAGGCTTCGACGATGTGCCGGCCGAGACCCTGGCTGCCGCCGGTGATGAGGGTATTGTGGCCGGAGAGTTTCATGGGCGTCCGACGGTGATGTAGAGCAGTCCCGGGGTGCCGGTCACGACTTTCTCGATGTGGCGGTTGGCATCGATGACCACGGGGCGGGCCATGAGCGCGAGCAGCGAAGGCCAGGGGTAGTCGCGAAACTCAGGCCATTCGGTGCAAACCACGACGGCGTGGGCGCCGCGCAGGGCGTCGGCGGCGTTGGCCACAAGGGTCAGGTCGCGGTGATCGGCATCGGGGACACGGATGAGCGGATCGTAGGCGCGCACGGTGCAGCCGGCCGCGGTCAGCCGGCGGCAGAGTTCGACGGCCGCGCTCCGCCGGAGCGTGTCGGTGCCCGGGGTGTAGGCGAGGCCCAGCACGGCCACGGCCGGCTGCGCTATTCCCGCGAGCACGGGGCCGAGTTTGCGCATGGCCCACCCGCGGTGGCGGTCGTTGCTTTCCTTGATCGCCGGGATGAGGGCGAGCGGGATCTGCCGTGCGGCGCCGAGACCCGACAGCGTGACGACGTCACGGGCGAGCGTGCCGCCGGCGAACGGGCCGCCGGGGCTGAGGTAGGCGCGTTGTCCGATGCGCGGCTCGCTCTTGAGTCCGACGGCGACTTCCTGCGCGTCGGCGCCGACGGTTTCGGCAAGGGCGGCGATCTCGTTGATGTAGGCGACGGAGAGCGCGAGGAAGGAGTTGAGGGCGTGCTTGACCATCTCGGCTGACTCCGGGCGCATCCAGCCGAGCGGGGCTCCAATCGGGCCGAGCAGCCTTTCGAGGACGGGTCGGGCCGCCGGGGTCGTCCCGACGATGATGCGCGCAGGTTTTTCAAAGGCCTCGAGGGCCTTGCCAAGGCGCAGGTTTTCGGGCGAGCAGGCGAAGTGAAGGGTCGGGTGGGCCGCGGCCAGCCGGGTGCACGTGCCCACCGGCAGTTGCGAGTAGAGCAGCACCACGGTGCCTGGGCGCAGTTGCGGCAGGACCCGATCGAGCCGGGTCAGCACCCAGGCGACGTCTGAGCGATCATCGGCATCGACCGGCGTGTCGTAGCAGACCCAGAGCACGTCGGCCGAACCGGCGGTGGCCGGATCAGTGGCAAAATCCAGCTGCCCGGCGGCCAGTCCGGCCGCGAGCAGCGCATCGAGACCGGGTTCCTGGAGGGGGGCGCGGCCGTTCCGCAGGCGGGTGACCACCGCTTCGTCGAAATCCAGGCCCGTGATGCGGTGGTGCCGTGCCATGCAGGCGGCGGTGACCGAGCCAAGATGCCAGAGGCCGAGAATGGTGACTTTCATTTTCCCGGAGGGTGGGTTCAGGGCGCGGGCCGACGCCGGTAGAGGGACAGTTCGCGGCCGAACACCGTGAAGCCATCCACGCGTTGGAGATGGCCTTCGCACCAGGCCTTGAGTTCCGGGTAAAGCCGGCGCATCTGCCGGTCATACGGCCAGTGGCCGGGACCTTCCATGTCGTCGGTGAGCACGACAAAATCGCACAGCTTCAGTCGGTAGAGCATCACCTCGTCCTTGTCCTCGAGGATGCTGTTGGGCAGCTGAATCACGAAGGGGATCCAGGTCTTTTTCCGCTCATAGCAGATGACCTGCAGGATCTGGGCATCGAGGTAATCAACGACTTGGTCGACCGCGATGTTGGGATGGGCGATGCGGTCCTCCTGGATGGAGTGGTAGATATGGTCCGCGATCAGGTTGACCCTGCGGGCGCTTTCGAGGAACTGCGGGTCGTGAGGTTGGCGAACCTGGCGCACGCCAAAATACCCAAGGCCGGCCAGCAGTGCGGCGAGGGCCGGGACGAGCGGGAGGGCCCGGCGCCAGACGGTGTCGGTTTGGAAATCCATCCGGCGCCACAGGGCGGCCCAAAGCCAGAGCACAAGGAGGATCACCCCGGGCACGAGCACACCCAGCACATATTCGGACTTCTGCCGGTGCAGCACGAGGACGGCTGCGGGCATCAGCAGGAAGGCCAAGCCAGAAAAAAGCCAGTCACGCCCGGGTCCGCCGGCGGTCCGGCGCCGGGTGATCAGCCGCAGCGACCACAACAGGGCGGTGAGCAGCAGCACCGCCCAACCGAAAAGCGAGCCCAGATGCATGTCTCCAAGGTGGCCGAAGACAAATTGGACGGAGCGCCAGAGGTCGAGTCCGCGGAAGCGGGCGGCGCTTTCGGCGCCCGAGACATGCCCGACCCAGTAGTAGGTGTAGATGGCGACGCGATTGATCCAGAAGACGGGCAGCGCCAGCATCGCGGCCATGAGCCCGGCGTATCCAAGGTTGCGCAGGCGCCGCCCGCGCTCGTCGCCGCAGAAAATCCAGCCGGCGGTGACCGCGAAGATCGCGGCAAAGTAGATACCGGTGAGGAACCTTTCCAGCATGGTCAGCCCGACCGCCGCGCCAAAGGCCACGGCCCAGCCGGTCCTGCGAAAACCATTGGTCAGCAGGGCCAGACACGAGGTCACGCCGATCAGGCACATGGCGGCATGGTCGAGGCGGAAATCCACGGCCGAGCCGGCCTCGCCGGACCAGGGCCAGGCGACGCAGAGGAGCAGGCCGAAGCCCATCCAGCCCAGGGCGCGGTAACCGGTGAGCCGCGGGATCGTGAAAAGCAGGGCCGCCTGCCAAGCCAGAAACACCAGCATGTTCAGGCTGAGGGCGGCACTGCGCGACGCTGCGCCGACGACCCAGAAGACCAGCAGGGCGGACGTGTCGTGCAGGGTTCCCTGCAAGGCGGTCTTGCCCAGGGCGTGCCCGAGGCCGGCGACCAGCCCGTGCGCCTGCATCTGCTCATAGGCGGTGTAGGATTCGGTGAGGTACTGGATCTGGTCGTTCCAGCGGGGATAGATTTTCGTGTGGTGACGCGAGGTCATCGCATCAAACAGCAGAAATTCGCCCAGCATCAGCAGCGCGGCGGCCAGCCACATCCAGCGACCGAGGCTGTATTGGCCGTGAGGCTTCATGGCTGGCCGGCCCCGGAACTGCGGGCGGCGAAAACCCAGCGGTTGGCCTCGAGCCACCGCAGGGTGCGGATGATGCCCTGTTCAATGGTGAGTTTCGGCTTCCAGCCGGTGGACCGGATTTTGGCCGTATCGAGATAGATGAAGGGATTGTCGCCGATCCAACCGCGGTCCCCGCCGGTGTAATCAAGCCGCGGGGTCACCCCCAGGGCGGCGCAAATATAGCCGACACTCTGCCGGACCTCGACGAACTCCGGGGTGCCGAGATTGTAGATCTGCGTGTGATGTTTGGCGTCCCTGGCGGTGGCCTGCCGGGTGACGTGGAGGATCGCGTCGATGCAATCCTGCACGTAGAGGTAGCTCTTGCGCTGGGTGCCGTCGCCGAGGACGCGCAGGTGGTCCGGGTGGTCGAGCAACTGCCGGTAGAAATCGAAGACGTGGCCGTGCGTGTAGCGTTCGCCCAAAATGGAGACGAAGCGGAAAATATAGGCCTCGGCGATCTGCCCGCCCTCGGCGTACGCGGCCAGCAGGCCCTCGCCGGCGGACTTGGACGCGCCGTAGAGCGAGGTCTGGATCGGGAAGGCGTCAGTTTCCGGCGTGGGCTTCTCGGGCGTGACCAGCGCTTCGCCGTAGACGGAACCGGTGGAGGAAAAGGCGATGCGACCGACGCCGTTGGCCCGCATGGCTTCGAGCACGTTGAAGGTCGCGATCGTGTTCTGCTCGAGGTCCCGCCGCGGGTGCGACCAGCCGTCCTTGATGTCGGCGTTGGCGGCGAGGTGAAAGACGAAGTCCGTGCCGCGCATGGCGGCCGTGAGGGCGGGCAAGTCGAGGTTGTCGCCCCGGACCAGCTTGAACCGCGGGTGCTGGAGCGCGCCTTCGAGAAAGCGCAGCTGACCGGTGGAGAGATTATCCCAGCCCGTGACGGTCACCCCGCCGGCCAGGAGGCGATCCACCAGGTTGGAACCGATAAAACCGGCGGCACCGGTGACAAAGACGTTTTGCATGAGGGACAATCAGGCCGGGAGGACTTGGGCGCGGGGTTTCAGGACGTAGCCGATGCAGAGGTTGCAGAAGATGAAGGGGAGAAAAGGCAGGGGGAAACAGGAGCGATGCTCAATGGTGAAATAGGGTGCGAGCTCGGCAAGGACTTCGGGGATGAGGTTGATGTGTTCCCGGCCGTAGAATTCCACGTAGGGGGCGGTGTAGTGCCGGTACCAGACCCGCTCGGCGGAGAGCTTGCGCGCGAGGCCGTAGGCGGGGCTGCCCTCGGTGGGCAGGACCACGAGCAGCTGGCCGGTCTGTTTGTTCAACAGCCGGTGCGCCTCGCGAATGGCCGCCGGGAGATCGGGCAGGTGCTCGAGGACATGGACCGCGATGTAGCGGTCGAAGAAGCCGTCGGGGAAATCCAACCGGGTCTGGCAGTCGCCCACGATGGTCCGGACATTCGGGAACCGCTGGCGGATGCCGGCGGCCATGTTCTCCCGGTATTCGTTGCAGTAGTAATTGCGTTCCTGTTCCGGATTGAGCTTCTCGTATTCCAGGTGCTCGCCGAGGCCGGCGCCGATCTCAAGGGTGGTGCGGAAGCCCGGCCGGGAATGACGGACGGGGAAGGTGTGATTGAAGCGTTCAACGAGTCCGTAGCGGGAGCGGCGCGCCAGCTCCTCGTGCCAGATGCGCATGAACTCGTTGTTGCGCTGCTGCTGTTCGGGGGAGAGCGGCGGGAGGACCTTGGGCCACTTGGCGGTCGGCATGGCGGGGCGTCAGGCGCGGGGCTCGAATCCGGCCGACCGGTCGACGATGTAGCGGGGACGTCCACGGACTTCCTCGTAGATGCGCCCGATGTACTCGCCGAGGATGCCGACGCTGATGAGCTGGATGCCGCCGAGGAAGGAGATCAGGATGACCAGGGTCGGGTTGCCCCAGAGGATCTGCCAGCCCATGAACTTGTAGAAGAGGTAGATCGTCATCAGCAGGAAGGAGAATCCGGCGATCAGGAACCCCAGCATCGTGCTCAGCTGCAGGGCGTAGGTGCTGAAGCAGAAGATGCCGTTGAATCCGATGCGCAGGGAGCCGAGGAAGCGGTTGTAGTGGGTCGCCCCGGCATGGCGCGGCGGGCGGTCGAAGGGGATGATGCACTGCCTGAAGCCCACTACGGCCACCATGCCGCGCAGAAAGCCGTGCGTTTC
>CAZFHG010000100.1:0-13087 GCA_964518665.1 uncultured Opitutaceae bacterium
CGGCCACGCGCGCAATGCCCAGAATGGAGGACGTCAGGATGCCCGGCAGCGCGTAGGGCAGCACGTTCTTGCGAATCGTCTGCCACTTGGTGGCGCCCAGCGCGAGCGAGCCCTCCCGAAAGCCCTTGGGCACGGCCTTCAGCGATTCCTCACTGGCGGTGATGACCACGGGCAGCACCATGAACGCCAGCGTGAACCAGCCGGCGAGCAGGGAGACGTTCCAGCCAAAGAAGATCACGAACATGCCGAAGCCGAACAGGCCGAAGACGATCGAAGGCACGCCCGCGAGATTGAGGATGGCGAGGCGAACGAAACGGATGAACTTCCCGTCCCGCGCGTACTCGTTGAGGTAGATCGCCGCGCACACGCCGAGGGCCAGGGCGATGGTCATCGATCCCACCACGAGCAGCACGGTGCCGACGATGCACGGGAAGATGCCACCCGCCGAGTAGACATAACTCTCGGCCTTCACCTGGGCCGCCGCGGGGTTCGCCGCCTTGAAGGCGCGGAATTCGCGATCGCCCATCTCCATCTTCTTCCCCTGCCACTCGAAAATATAGAGCGACTCGGGCGCTTCGGTGAAGAAGGCCGTGTTGATGAACGGGGCCTGCGGCTGGAAGACGGTGCGCCCGCCTTTTACAAAGATGTCCGCAAAGACCACCGCCCCGCACAGAAGGATCAAGTAGGTAGCGAAGCGAAAGAGCCAGAACGTGGCGCCCTCCAATCGGCGGGCGGTGTTGTGGCGGGCGCGAAAAAGGTGATCCTGAGGGTTCATGGTCATCCCACGGAGATGCGGTAGCGCCGCACGATTTTCTGGGCGATGTAGTTGATGAGCAGGGAAAGCAGGAAGAGCACGAGACCGACGACGAAGAGCGCGCGGTAGTGGATGCTGCCTCGCACGACCTCACCCATCTCCTGCGCGATGATGCCGGTCATCGTGTGCACGGGCTCGACGATGAAGGCCAGTCCCTGGGAAAAGTCGGGGATGGCGATGCGATTCCCCGCGCAGAGCAGCACGACCATCGTTTCGCCAATCACGCGGCCCAGGCCCGGCAGCACCGCGGAGATGATGCCGGAAAGGGACGCCGGCACGATGAGCTTCATCGTCGTCTGCAGGCGCGACGCGCCGAGCGCGAAGGACGCCGCCTTGAAGGCCCGTGGCACGTTGTTCAACGCATCCTCGGCCAGGGTGAAGATCGTGGGCACCGCGATGAGCGCGAGCAGGCAGCCTGCGGTGAGAATATTGAGTCGCTCGCTGTACGGGAACCCCGGCACCCAGGACAGCCACGACTGCTGCGAGAGCACCCGCAGTAATTCGCCCAGCACGGCGATGCCAAAGAACCCCAGCACCACCGAGGGCAGCGCCGAAATGAATTCGATGAAAGGCTTGATGAGCTTCTGCTCCCGGGCGGTGGCGATCTGGTTGACGTAAATCGCCGCGCCCACCCCCAGCGGGACAGCCAGAGCCAGCGCCACCAACGACACCAGCAGCGAGCCCACAAAGAGCGGCACCACGCCGTACCAGTCATGCCAGAAACTCGCCGTGAGCCACTGTCGCCCAAAAATAAACGCCGTGAAGGCCTCCCCAGCCGACACCGGCACGGTGTGATCCCAGGCGGCCATCTTCCGTTCCACCTCCGGCAGCGTCGCGAGGTAGTCCCGCGTCAACCCGCCAAACCGTTCCATCCGCTGCTGCAACTCCGGCGCCGGCAGCGCCGGCTGGCTGGGCAACAGGGCACTCAGTTTTTCCCCGAATTCGCGATTCGCCGCCTTGAACGCCGGCAGCGCCTCCCGCAGGGGCTTCAATTCGGCGGCAAAATCGAGGGCGGTGATTTGCACCTTGGCCGCCTCGGCGTCCTTGCCTTCCGCCTGCAGCTGCCGCCGCTCCTCCTTCTTGTCCTCGTTGACGATGAACTTCGTCTTGATCGCCGTCGCCACTTCCGTGAGTTCGCCCAGCAGCCCGCGGACCGGATCCACCGCATCGCTGAACTTACCGGAAAACTCGTCGAAGCCGGCCAGCGCGGCATTGGCCTCATCCAACGACAGCTTCCGTTCCTTTACCTGGTAATTGAGCGTCCGCAGCCGCAGGTCCGAGAGATAACGCGTCAACGCCGTGTGTTGATCGGACTCCACCCGGATGTGGTCGACGTACTCGAGGCCAGCCTGCCGGTACACCTGCAGGTTTTGCCGATTCTGACCGAAGAAGCCCGCGCCTTCCCGGAACAGGAAGTAGGTGATCAGCGCCAGCACCACGATGGACACCACGGCGTTGCCGCCGAAGAACACCTTGATGCAGTCGTCCAGCGTCAGGCCAAGGAAACGAACCCTGCGCTTGTAAACGGCGAAGACGGCCGGGGCGGGAGCGGGTTCAGGTGAGGTCATGCGCAGGGGTGGAAGTGGACCGGTGGTTTCAACCAGGGAAGAAACGTCGGCCCGCCGACTATTGGTCAAGCGGGCCGCCGTTACATTCCGGTGACTCGATCCGGCTTACTGCACCGGGACAAAACCAATCGACTCGGCGATCTTCTGGCCGCCGGCGCTCAGGGTGAACTCGACGAATTTCGCCGCCTCGCCGGTTGGTTCGCCATTGGTGTAGTAGAAGGTCGGGCGGGCATACGCGTACTTCTTGCTCAGCACCGTCTCCTTCGAGGGCGACACGCCGTCGATCGCCGCCACCTTGACGCCCTCCGCCTTGATGTAGGCCAGGCCGACGTAGCCGATGCCGTTGGGATTCTTCGCCACTTCGGCCGCGATCTGTTCGTTGCCGGCCATCTTCTGCGAGGACTTGGCGTAGTCGCGCTTCTTCATCGCGAGATCCTTCCAGTCGGAATAGGTGCCCGAGGAAGTGTTGCGGGTGTAAACCGAGATCTTGCCGGGTTTGCCACCGACGGCGGACCAATCAGTGACGTCCCCGGTGAAGATCTGCTCCACCTGGCGGAGGGTGAGTTTGGCCAGCGGGTTGTTGGCATTCACGATGACGGCCATGCCGTCGTAGGCCACGATGATGGGCTTGAGGGTGACGCCCTTGGCCGTGGCGGCGGAGACCTCGGTGGGCTTGGCCCGGCGCGAGCTCATGCCGATCTGGGCCGTGCCGTCGATGATGGCGGCGATGCCGGTGGTCGAACCCTCGGCGGCGATTTCAAACGACACCCCGGGGTGCTTCGCCTTGTATTCTTCGGCAAGCGTCGGGACGAGTTTGGCGCCGAGCGTGTCGGAGCCCTTGATGACCAGCTTCTGGGCGGAGGCAATCGTGGCCAGCGAGGCCGCGACGAGGACAAGAATGGATGTTTTCATGGGAGAATGCGGAGAAGGAGGACTGGAATCAGAACTGAATCTGCACCTGGCTGCGCGCGCCCACGGCTTTCGCTTCGGCGGCCGCGCCGGTGACGGTTTCCTTGGTCTTGCCGTACATCGCGCCGAACTGCCACCGCAGGTCGATGCCCCGCAGGTAGAAGTTCACACCGGCGTACCATTCGTCGAATTTGTTCATCGTGCCGCCCGACGGCGCCGAGCGCATCACGTCGCCCATCTGCAGCCCGCGGCCGTCGGAATCGACAAAGCTGTAGCGCGCCACCGCCTCGATCGTCTCAGTGAGGTAGTAGGTGGGCATGATGAACCAGCCGCGCGGCCGGGCATCCCGCGTGGCCGACACGCCCTTCTGCACGTCCGCCGTCAGAAACTCGCTCATGAGGCCGAAACGGCCCGACTGCAGATCGAAGAACACGCTGTACAGCGTCAGATCGTTGCCGCGGCCAAAATTCGTCGTGCCAAAGCCGCCCAGGTCCGGTTGGAAGCCTGCGCCCGCGCCGGTCGTCCAGTAGCCGTTCTCCGGCAGCTTGCGGTACAGCGCGACGGTGCCCCACAGAGCCGGTTTATTGGAGGAGGCGTCGCCGGCCGCAGAGGCTTCAGTGAAGGTCTCGCTGCGCTCGGGGTCGGTGATCGCCGCCGTGTAAACGAAGTTGGTGGTGGGATTGAGCTCCTTCTTGCCGTCGAGGAACGCACCGATGCGGTAACTCGCCGCGCCGAGCCGGCGACCGTTGTTGCCCTCGACGAAGTAGCGCGTCGCGCCCGAGCGCTCGAGGCCCTTGAGGTTGCCGCTGGAGAAACGCTCCTCGTAGGCCACCGCCACCTTGCGCAGACCAAAGTTGAACTGAAGGTCCGGCGTCGGCTTCCAGTCGATATAGCCGTCGTCGTAGTAGCCCGAGGAGAAGTCATAGGTGAACTGCGCACCCCAATTGCCGCCCACGCCGGCCTTCAGGGTCAGGTACATCCGGCGCATGAAGACTTGGTCGGTGTACACCGGCTTCACGGTCGCGCCCTTCACTTCCGTGTCGATGTGCGCGTACTGAACCTGCATGCGCATGCCGACCGAGATGCGGTCGGTCGACTTGCCGCCGCCAAAGGCGTGCGCCGGAACCGTGTTGCCGTCGCGAATCATGTCCGCCCGCACATCCTCAGCCTCTTGATTGGTGAGGATGCCTTTCTTGATCAAGAGATCGAGCAGCGCTCCGGCTTCCTGAGCCGGCAGCAGGGGGGTGAGCGCCAGAGACGCAGCGAGCAGCGCGGCGGCGAACTTGGATTTGGCAATATGCATAGCGGTGAGGTTGGTTGGTCGATTGGACCCCGCCATCGTCGCCTTTCTGTGTTACAACGCCGTGGCGCGATTGTGACGAATGTGTCACAATGCCGTGGCGAGGGCCTGATTCTTGTCACAATCCCGTGTCGACGGCGGCAAACCAGCCCCACAACCCGAGATCGCGACTATGGCGCGAGCAGTTCGCCGCGCGGCAGCAATCGCCGCAAGACCGCCTCCAGGGACTCCGCCCGCACCGGCTTGGCCAGATAGTCATTCATGCCCGCGGCAAGGCACGTCTCGCGATCCCCGGCCATGGCATTGGCGGTCATGGCCACGATCGGCAGCTGGGCCGGCAGGCCGTCTCCGTCCTGACCGGCTCGAATTCGCCGGGTTGCCTCCAGCCCGTCCATCACCGGCATCTGCTGATCCATCAACACGAGATCATAGGTGCGGCTGCGCAACGCGGCGAGAACCTGGGCTCCGTCGGACACCACATCCGCCGCATAACCCAGCCGGCGCAACTGCAGCAACGCCACCTTTTGGTTCACCGGATTGTCCTCCGCCAAGAGGATGCGGATGTCGGTGCGCAATCCCGGCTGGGCGCGGGGTGCCGGCGCCGCCGGCGTGGCTGGGCCGCATCCGTCCCGCTGCAGCGCCCGTGCCAGCGTGGCCCGCAGTCGCTCATGCTGGATCGGTTTCAGTTCACACGCAGAGAGACCAAACTCCGCCACCTGAGCCGCGGACAATCGTTCTCCCCGCGAGGTCAGCAAGATCAGCGCCGGCCGCCCACGGCCGAAATCCGCGCGAATCGCCTGCGCCAGCCCCAGTCCGTCCATCCCGGGCATCTGCAGGTCGAGAATCACCGCGTCAAAAGAGCACCCCTCGTCCCGCGCGCGCCGCAGGCAGGCCAGGGCGACAGCCGCGTCTTCGGCCGTCTCATACGACAAACCCCAACCCCGGCACAGATGTGCCAGCCATTTTCGGTTGGTGGCATTGTCGTCGACCAACAGCACCCGCTGGCCTTCGGCAAAGGCCGGGCGCGGCGCCGGCTCCTCAACCGCAGCCTCCGCCCGCTCCAACTCCACGGTGAACCAAAAGGTCGACCCCGCGCCAGGACGGCTCACGACGCCGATGTTGCCGCCCATCAGCTCCACCATGCGCCGGCTGATCGCCAGGCCCAGACCGGTACCGCCAAAGCGCCGCGTGGTCGATGAGTCGGCCTGAACGAAGGGCTGGAACAGCATCGCCTGCACCGCCGGCTCGATTCCGATTCCCGTGTCGCGCACCGCGAACCGCAGGGTGGCTCCGACCGCCGTCAGCCGTGCCACCTCCACCCGCAGGTGGATTTCACCCTGGAGCGTGAATTTCACGGCGTTGCCGAGCAGATTCAGCACCACTTGGCGCAACCGCACGGGGTCACCCCGCACCCGCGGAGGCACGTCGGGATCGATCTCCAGCAACAACTCGAGGCCCTTCAAGCCCGCGGCTTCCCCCTGCAACGCCAGCGCCAGCTGCAGCTGCTCCACCAAATCGAAATCGACCTTCTCCAGCGCCAGGTGCCCGCCCTCCACCTTGGAAAAATCCAGGATGCCGTTGATCACGGTGAGCAGGGATTCCCCGCTCTGGCCCAAGGTGCGCGCGAAGTCGCGCTGCTCCTCGTTCAGCGGAGTTTCCAGCAGCAGATTGGCCATGCCGATGACTCCGTTCATCGGCGTCCTAATCTCGTGGCTCATGTTGGCCAGGAACTCGGACTTGGCCCGCGCCGCCGCCAGCGCACTGTCGCGCGCCCCCGCCAGTTCCTCCAGCTTGTGGCGCAAAAGCTCGTGCTGGAGCTGCACCAGTCGCTGCACCGCGATGAACCCGACAAACCCGCCCGCTCCGTCGACGAGCAACACATCGTCATGAAACGAGCTGCACTCGCGCGCGGTCACTGCAGCCAGCACTTCGTCCACCGGCGATCCGAGCACCACTCGAAAGAGTGGCGGCTGCATGGCGCTGCCCACCGGCTTGCCGGCATGCAGCGCGAAGCCGAAGCGGCTCCCAAACAACTCGTCGAGCCGTTTTAGGCTCACGACCCCTGTCACCCGCTGTTGCTCCTGCACCGCCGCCACCGAAACCCGCTCGCGCCGCAGGTACGCGAGAACATCCTCCATCCTGAGCTCCGGCGGCACCTCGGAGCGATGAGTCACCAGCGTCGCCAGGAAGTCCGCCTCCCCGAGCAGCGCGAGGCTGGTCGAGTGGTCAGGCGCGCCGACCGCACGATTGGCGGACGATCTCCCGGCAGAGGCCTCGGTTGCAAGGTGCACAGGGCAACAACGGCGTAGAGACCCGCCGCCTTGAATCGACTCGGCCGCTTTTCGGTTACAGTTCGGTGACGATTTCCGCGCGTAGCTGCAGTCCAGTCCTTCAGCTCGGATGTGTTCCAACGCGGTCTGAGACCGCCCCCGGAGGTGACGGCGGACTCCAACAAGTAGCGCGGAGCTTCAGCCCGCGCCGCGACGATCCCGAGTGCCCCGCGTGCGGGGTAGATCCCGCGCTACGGCATGAAATATCCGCGCGGGCCCCAGTCGGCGGGAACGGCGGACAATCGTAACCTGGAATTTTCCCAGGCCCCCTCGCGCCGGCCGATGAAATTCCCTATGCCATCCTGCAACATGACCGCGCATTCCGCTCGTGATCTCCCGGAGGAAGCCGCGGGCGTGGTGCAGATGTTCCCGTCGGGGGAGCCGGAGAACCTCGCCAGCGAACGCCTCTCGCTCGAGACGCTGATCCATCATGATTTCTGGGTGGAGCATGATCGCCCGCTCGAAGAAGTGCACCAGCAGCTGCGCACCCGGCGGCTCAACTATGCCGCGCTCGTGCAGGACGGGCGAGTGACCGGGTTGTGCTCCCGCGATCAGCTCGGCCTGCTGCTCGGATCCCGTTTCGGCTTCGCCCTCAATTCCCAGGCCCCGGCCCACACCGCGCAGGTGGGCAATCCGCTGATCTTTCCTCGCACCACGCCGGTGCGGGAGATTCTCGACCGCACCTTTGCCCGCTGCGGCGAGGAGTTTCACGAGGACGTCGTCCTGGTGGACGAAGAGAAGAGCCTCCTCGGTCTCATCCCCGTGGAGACACTCGCCCAGCTCCAGACGCGCTTGATGGCCGAACAACTGGCCGAACTGCGCCGGCAGCAAGAGAAACTGCAGTACCAGAACCTCGCCCTGTTCCAGGCGGATCACGCCCAGCGGCAGGCCCAGGGCCTGTATCAGGCACTCTTTCACAGCGCCGCGCTGGGAGTTGCGCTGCTGGACGTGCAGGGGGAGGTCCACGCGCGCAACCGGCGGCTCGATGCCCTCCTGGGCCTGACCGGCGCCCAGGCCGAAATCTTTTCCCTGCTTCCCTGGATCGCCGAGGCGGAACGGGCCCAGTTCGCCGCACTCCTCCAGGAGCACGAACGTACCGATCTCGGCCCGGTCACCCGGGAGTTTCACCTCAACCGCCCCGACCGCGACACCCGCCTCTTCCGCTTCTCCACCGGCTGGATCGCGGAAACCGGCCAAATCTGCGCCTGCATCGACGACATCACCGAGCAGCGCGTGCTCGAGCGACACATGCAGCGCCACGAGAAACAGATCCTCCTCGACACGCTGGTCGGCGGCATTGCCCACGAGTTGAACAACAAACTCACTCCGGTCCTCGGCTTCACGGGCCTGCTCGCACCCTCGGCCACCGGACCCGAGCGGACATACCTCAGTCACATCACCCAGAGCGTCGCGGAGGCCGCCGCCATCATCCGCCAACTCCTCCAACTCTCCAAGCCCCAGACCGGCGAGCAGGACTTCATGAATCTCGCCAAGGCGGTCGAAGAGGCCCTTGTGATGCTGAAGTTCGAGATCCGCGAAAGCGGCACCGCCACCCGCGTCGAAAGACCGGCCGAGCCGGTCATGATCCTCGGCGTGCACGGGCAGATCAAACAGGTCATCATCAACCTGGCCCTGAATGCCATCCAGGCCATGGAGCGACAGCCCGTGAAGACCCTGACCATCACGGTGGGCCGCGAGGCCGACAGCGCCTGCATCTCCGTGCGCGACACCGGCACCGGCATCATCCCGGAGATCCTCGGGCGGATCTTCGATCCGTTCTTCACCACCAAGGGTCCGGACCGGGGCTCCGGCCTCGGCCTGAGCATCTGCTTCAGCATCATGCGCCAGCATGGCGGCGATCTCACGGTCGAAAGCGAGCCGGGCCACGGGGCCTGTTTCAAGGCCACCTTCCCTCTCGCCCTCAACCTGTCCAGTGCTGGTTCGCGGCCGTCCGCTCCCTCCCAGTCGGGCCGGCGACCACCGATGCCGGCGCCGCGCCACCGGGTCCTCGTTGTCGAGGACGAAGCCGTCGTCCGGCGGCTCGTCCAGGAGACCATCCGCCGGCATTTCGGCTGCACCGTCGAGACCGCCACCAATGGCCTCCAGGGCCTGCAGCAGGCGGAGACGGGCCCCTACGACCTCGTCATCTCCGACATCCGCATGCCCGAGCTGAGCGGACTCGAGTTGTATCGGCGTTTGCGTGACAGCCGCCCGGCCCTGGCCGAGCGCTTCGTGTTCATCACCGGGCACCCGGGCAGCAACGAGGATGTGCCGGAGGTCGCCCAGTGGCCGGTCCCGGTGGTCGCGAAGCCGTTTTCGGTCGAGCGTCTCGTCGAGGTGTGCACCCCGTACCTCCAGCCCCGCGCGCCGGATTAGGCGCGGAGTTGGGTCGGTCGTGCCCCCGGCATGAGTCCCACCGATTGGATGGAGGCGGGGTGCCCTCACCCCGCGATGCTCGGTTCGGCTGCGCAGGCGGAGCGGGGTGAGGGCACCCCGCCTACATCAACGCAATTGAGGAAAGCTAGTCCGGATATTCGATGCTCCGAAAGACCGGTCCGTCGTCCCGTCGTAGCGGAACCCGCCTCCGGCGGGCGAACGCTTGCCCGCCGAGGGCGGGTTTCGTCGATTGCCGGACGCGAAAGCCGTACGGCTTCCGCTACGGCAGGAACCTAGAAAACGCGGTTGGACACAGAGGCCACAGAGGCAAACCATGAGATCACAGAGGGATGAGATGGAAATGACGTGGTAACGGCACTCACCCGCCGGGTGAATGCGTCGCGAAGACAGGCAAATTCCCATCTGCCGCTCTGTGAACTCCTTTCCCTCCTCCGTGCTCTCCGTGACTCAAGATGACTGCGGAAGATAGCATGAAGTATTCGGGCTAGCCGGCGAGCGGATGGGTCGCCCGTTCGTCGATCGGAGCGGACTCCGCCTTCGGGCCCGCGCCCCGCGTCGCTTGCTCGCCCGGCAGGCGCAGGAAATCCGCCAGGCCGCCGGCGTCGGCCTCCAGTTGCACGGCATGCGCATGCAGGTCACCGGACAAGACCGCACCTCGGTTCGCCTGTTCGGCCAGGTTACTGGTACCGCTGCGCAGCTCCTTCAACGCCGCGTCGATCGCCTCGATGTGCTCCGCCTGACGACTCGAGCCGTTGGCTGTCTCGTTCACCAGCGCACCGATCTCGCCCACCCCCTGGGTGATGGCGGCAAAATCACGCTCCACCTGCACGGCGGCAGCCACACCCTGGACGGTCGTCTCATGGGCCTGGGTCACGATTTCGGTCGTATCCCGGGCCGCCGCCGCGCAGCGCTGCGCCAGCCGCCCCACCTCCTGCGCCACCACCGCGAAACCCCGGCCGGCCTCCCCGGCCCGCGCCGCCTCAATCGCGGCGTTGAGCGAAAGCAAGTTGGTCTGGAACGCGATTTCATCGATGCTGGAAATCGTGGTCCTCACCCGCTGGCTGTTGGCCGCGATGGCGGACATCGCGCGGTTCATGCCCGCCACACTGGCGCTGCCGGCCGCCGCCCGCTCGCTGGCGCTCGTCGCGAGCTCCCGCGCGTCGTGCATGCGGGTCAGGCTGGCGCGGGTCGCCGTCGCCATCTCCTGGGCGGTGTGCGCCAGCATTTCGATCGCCGAGGACTGCTCCTCCGCCGTCGCCGCCAGGCCCGCGGCATCCTCTCCCGCCGTTCGCGTGGCCGCCGTCGTGTGCTCCGCCGCCGCGCTCACCCGCTTCGTGATCGGCGCGATGCGCCCGATGATGCGACCCGCGAGCCAGCGCCCGGCCCCGAGACCGCCCAGCGGCACAACCAGGGCGGCCGCGGCCAGAATGCCCAGGACCATGCGCAGCCGGCGGTTGGAGGCATCGGCCGTCGCCAGCGTACGCTGCATGAGGTCTCGCACCACCGGATCGAGGCGCGCCAGCACCGTCGCACCCGCCGCCACCGCCTGCTCCTGCGCCTGATTGCGATCGACGATCGCCCGCTGCAGGTCGGCAATCTCCTCCCCGAGATCCTTGATGCGCGATTTCACCTCGTCGATGAACTCGCGCAACTCGCCGGTCGGCGTCGCCGCCGCCGTCTTTTCCACCCCGTCCACCAGTTGGCGATGACTCTCGAGTGCCCGCGTCAACTGGGTCGGATCATGCAGGGAACTCGCAAACAGCACCGCATTCTGGATCTCCCCGATGAGTCCAATCGATCGCTCGAACACCTTCCGGTGTCCCGGCGCCCGCGGCCCCGGCAACGCGGTGCCATCGTCGGTCGTCAGCTGCGTGCACAGCGTGGACAGCAGCGAGCACTGCGACGCGATTCCCCGCGTCGAACGTTCCGACTGGGCAAAGAATTTCGCCGTGCGTTCAAACGCCTCCCGCCAGGCCAGCAGCTGCGGCACGGTGGCACGCACCAGCACCACGGTCTCCCGGCCTTCACCGCCCCGCGCCTGATCCACCGCCGTCTGCCCAAACAGGCGGATGGCTGCCTCAAATTCCACCGCCGCGGCCTTCCGGTCCGCTTCCGCCAGGGTGCGCATGAAATGCCCCACTTTCAGGGCGACGTCGTTGACCGCCCGCATCAGGTTGGCCGCCGGCACGGCGCGGCCCTCGATGCCAGTCGTCAGATCCGCGACTCCTTGCTGCACGCCCCACAGCAGCCCCACCGTCGAGGCGCAAAGCGCCAGCAGCAGCACCCCGGCCACGACGGAGAAACTGCGCAACCAGCGGTGCAAAGAGGGCGGCGGCGGTTGGCGGGAAACGGACATGCGACTTCGGCTTACGGCCCCACCCGCGATGTTCTTAAATCCGGGCCGCCAAATGTAACATTCGCTCGGCGACATTAACTCAGACGCAGCTCGCCGCACTCCAGCATTAGCCGACCTGTCTGCCCCGACTGCCGGGATCTTGCTCGGAAGACTACGGCCGCCGGCTTGCGCCGGCGGCCGTCACAACACAACCGAAACAAAGAACTACCGACCGGGGCCAGCAAGGGCGGTTCGGCGGCTGGCGCCAGTGCAAACGCGCGTCGTCACGCAATGCTCACGTGGCCGACACCGTCCTGACGCATGGCCGCCGGGCTCGCCTCCAGCGCGCCCAGCTCGAATCCCACCAAACACACGTCGTCGGTGAATTTCCCGCCCGCGAACCGCGAGGCTTCCTGCAGCAGTCCCCCGAGCCAATCGTCGAGAGGTTCTGCAAACCGGCGCGTCAGCGACTGCGCCATGTTGGCTTCCCCAAACTCCTCGCCCGCGACGGAAGCCGCTTCGCACACTCCATCGGTGAACAGGACCACCCGGTCCCCCGGAGCAAATGCCTCGGCGCAGCTCAGGTAGTCGAAGTCGTCCACCAGCCCCAACGCAGGACCGGCCTCCTCCCCGGTCACGGCAATCGCCCTCATCCTGCCCAGCCGCGCGTCCCACCGCAGCGGCGTGGGATGCCCCGCCTGGGCATAACGCAGGACGCCTGCCTCCCCGTCCACCACGACGTAGGCCGCAGTCACGAAGATCAACCCGCCCGCCTGCCGCAGAATCCTCGTCAGGTCGCGGTTCAACCGGGAGAGCAACCGGCCGGGATCCGCCGCCACCGGCCGCAGTTGTTCGAGCATGGCTCGCACCATCGCCGTGATCAGCGCCGACCGTACGCCGTGGCCCATGACATCGCAGATCAGCACGCCGAGGGTCCCTTCGGCGATGCGCAGCACGGCGAAGAAATCCCCGCTCAAGCCTCCGGCCGGCTGGTACCGATGCGCGAGGATGAGCCGCCGCGTCCCGAACTCCAGCGGCGCGAACCCCGCCGGCAGCATCGCAAACTGCACCTCCCGCGCCACGCGCAGATCATCCTCCATCTGGCGGTTCTTCTCCGCGATTTCACGCCGGGCCGCATCCACCCGCGCAAGGTTGCCGAGCAGAAACTCCGTCTGCAGCCGCGCCAAAACCTGCATCGAGATCAAACCCAAGAAGCGTCCGTCCCATTCCACCAGCGCCACATCGTCATAGAATTCCCGCTCGGATCGCGCCGCCACGGCCTTGAAGACATCCGTCAACCCGGTCTCGGGCTCGACGCGCAGCGGCGTGGGCAGCAGATGTTCTGCGATCGGCCGGCGCGCGTGCAGCGCAAAACCGAAGCGTGACCCCAGGGTCGCCGTGAGGGTGCGGCGCGCACACAGGCCCCGCCACTTA
>CAZFHG010000101.1:0-12996 GCA_964518665.1 uncultured Opitutaceae bacterium
ATGCCGTAGTTGGCACGATCAACCACGCCAACTACCAGGGCAGCGCGAGCGGAACGCTCGTCATCGGCAAAGCGACCGCGACGGTGACGCTCGGCAGCCTGACCGTGACTTATGATGGCAGCGCCAAGAGTGCGACGGCGACAACCTCGCCTGGCGGTCTGCCGGTGGGTTTCACTTACGATGGTTCTGGCGCGGCACCGAGTAACGCCGGCAGTTATGCCGTCGTCGCCACGATCAACCACGCCAACTACACCGGCAGCGCCTCCGGAACCTTGACGGTCGTGAAGGCCACCGCAGCGGTGACGCTGGGCAGCCTCAGCGCGACCTACGATGGCACGCCCAAGAGCGCGACCGCGATGACCACCCCCGTGGGGCTCACCGTTGGCTTGACCTACGATGGCAGTGCGACCGCCCCGACCAACGCTGGCAGCTATGCCGTCGTCGGCACGATCAGCCATGCCAACTACCAGGGTAGTGCCAGCGGCACCCTGGTCATCGGCAAGGCCACGGCCGCGGTTACGCTGGGCAGTCTGAGTGCGACCTATGATGGCACGGCCAAGAGTGTGACCGCGACGACCACCCCCGTGGGGCTCTCCGTGGGCTTTACCTACGATGGCAGCGCGACCGCCCCGACCAACGCCGGCAGCTATGCCGTCACCGGCACGGTATCGAATGCCAACTATCAAGGAACTGGCAACGGAACCCTGGTCATCGCCAAGGCCGCGCAAAGCATCACTTTCAACGTCTTGCCCAACGTGCCGTTCAGCACGGTGCCTCTGGCGCTTTCCGCCACGGCCAGCTCCAATCTTGCAGTTGTTTTCACGGTGCAATCTGGCCCGGCCATTTTGACCGGCAATGATCTGACGTTGACCGGTTCCGGTGCAGTGACCGTGCGGGCATCCCAGCCGGGTAACGCCAATTACGAGGCGGCTCCCGACGTGGACCGAACCTTTGCGGTCACGGGCAACTATGACTCCTGGCTGCTGGCGCATTTCACCGAAGCGGAGCTGTTGAATCCGGCCATCAGCGGCCCCAATGCCGATCCCGACAAGGATGGTTTTGGCAACCTGATGGAGTACGCCCTCGCGTTGGAACCCAAGTCATCCAGCACCACCGGTTTGCCGGAGGTCAGTAACAGCGCCACCCACTGGCTCTACACCTTCACGCATCCGACGGACCGCACGGATGTCACGTATGTCGTGCAATACTCGACCAACCTGACGACATGGACAACCGCCGCCGTGGGTGATGTGAGCCAGATCGGATCCACCGCCTCGACCGTGACCATCCAGGTCCGCCAGGCGCTGACGACAGCCAACGTGTTCTTCCGGCTGAAAGTGACACAGCCCTGACAAGTGACGGTGGCTGAATCTCCTGCTGGTCGGATTGATCCACCAAGTTGAAACTCAGAGCAGCAGGAGCGCCGGGTTTTGCAGGTGGTCGCGGAGGGCGTTGAGGAACTTGGCGCCGACGGCGCCGTCGACGATGCGGTGGTCGCAGGAGAGGGTGAGGGCCATGCGGTGGCCGATGACGATCTCGTCGTCCACGACCACGGGCTTCTTCACGGTGGTGCCGACGGCGAGGATGGCGGCGTTGGGCGGGTTGATGATGGCGCTGAAACGGTCGATGCCCATCATGCCGAGGTTGGACACGCAGAAGGTGCCGCCGGTGAATTCGGCCGGAGTGAGCTTCCGATCCTTGGCCTTCTTCGCGAGTTCGCGGACCTCGGTGCTGATCTGGACGAGGCTCTTTTGGTCGGTATTGCGGATGACGGGCGTGATGAGACCGTCGTCAATCGCCACGGCAAAGGCAACGTGCGCGCTGGCGTGGGCCTTCATGCCGGCGGCCTCCCAAGAACAGTTGACGGCCGGCACGGCGCGAAGGGCGGCGGCACAGGCCTTGAGGATGAAATCGTTGACGGAGAGCTTCACGCCGTCCTTGGCGAGCCCGGCATTGAGCTGCTCACGCAGGGCCAGCAGCGGGGCGGCATCGACTTCGATCTCGAGATAGACGTGCGGGACCTGGGTCTTGGCCTCGAGCAGGCGGCGGGCAATGGTCGCGCGCATGTTCGACGGCGTAGTCAGGGTCTCGGCCTGCACCGGAGTTTTGTCGGACACGGAACGCCATGGCCAGGTGTCGGCGCTCTTGGCCGGGGCTTTAACGGCGGCGGGAGCAGAAGCGGGAGCGGCCGGCGGGTTTTTCTCGGCGGCGAGAATATCGGCGCGGACGATGCGGCCGCCGGGACCGCTGCCTTTGATCCGCGAGACATCGATCTTCTTCTCCTCGGCCAGCTTGCGGGCGAGAGGGGAGATGCGAATCCGGCCGGTGGCCGGCTCCGCATGGGCGATGGGAGGAGGCAGTTGGGAGCTGGATGCAGGAGCCGGGGCAGGAGCAGGAACTGCAACCGGTGCAGGAGCGGCCTTGGGTGCTTCGGCAACGATAACTGGGGCAGGCGCGGCTGGTGCGGTTTTGGGTGCGGGCGCAGTGGGGGCATCGACCTTTTCACCCGGCTTGCCGATGGCGCAGAGGGGGGCTCCGATGGCAATTTGCGCGCCGGCGGGGGCGAATAATTTCAAGAGCGTGCCGTCGAAGAACGACTCAAGTTCCATCGTGGCCTTGTCGGTCTCGACCTCGGCGAGCATGTCGCCGGATTTAACGACATCGCCTTCCTGTTTCAGCCATTTGACCAGCGTGCCCACCGTCATGGTGTCGCTGAGTTTGGGCATTTCGATGATTTGAGCCATGGGAGGAAAGTAGTGAGTAGCGGGTAGCGAGTAGTGAGTAGATGAATCGTGCGGCTGGAGCAGGGTGAGTTACGGGCGAGTGGCTGGTATGCTCGCTACCCGCTACTCACTACCCGCTACTAATTCCAACGCGGCCTTGATGACGCGTGCGGGGTTGGGGAGTTGCTCGATTTCGATCGGGGGGCTGTAGATGGCGGGAGCGTCCACGGTGGTGACGCGGTGGATCGGGGCGTCGAGTTCGTCGAAGGCCTCGCGCTGGATCATGTAGGCGAGTTGCGAGCCGACGCTGGCGAAGGGCTTCTGTTCCTCGACTATGAGCACGCGGTGGGTCTTGGCGACGGACGCGAGGACGGTGTCGATGTCGAGCGGCCGGATGGTGCGCAAATCAACGACTTCAACGCTGATGCCGTGCTCCTTGTGCAGCACCTCGGCGGCAGCGAGCGAATGGATCACGCAGCGGCCGTAGCTGACAATCGTGAGGTCATTGCCCTTGCGCTTCACGTCGGCGAGACCGAGGGGAATGAGATACTCCTCGGCGGGAACCTCGCCCTTGTCGCCGTAGAGGATGGTGTTCTCGAGGAACATCACGGGATCGTTGTCGCGGATGGCGGACTTGAGCAGGCCCTTGGCGTCGTAGGCGGTGGAAGGCACGACAACCTTCACGCCGGGGTGGTTGGCGAGGACGTTTTCCGGCGTGTGCGAGTGGGTGGCGCCGACGTTGGTGCCGCCGTTGGCCGGTCCGCGGATGACGAGGGGGCAGTTGATCAGTCCGCCGGACATGTAGCGGACGTTCGCGGCGTTGTTGAGGATCTGGTCGAACGCGACGGAGTAAAAGCTCCAGAACATCAGTTCCATCACCGGACGGATGCCGAGCATCGAGGCCCCGATGCCGGCACCGATGAATCCGGCCTCGGAAATGGGCGTGTCGACGATGCGCTTAGGCCCGAACTTGGCGAGCAGGCCTTCGGTGACCTTGTAGGCACCGTTGAACTGGGCGACTTCCTCGCCCATGACGACGACGTTGGGATCGCGCTCCAATTCCTCGGCGAGGGCGTGGCGGATGGCTTCGCGGTAAGTGATCTGTGGCATTTTCGAAAGGGTGGAAGTTGGGTTAAACGCGAAGACGCGAAGGCGCAAAGGTCGGGACCAAGGGGTTTTTCTTTGTGATCGGGCTTAGCGTCTTTGCTTCTTTGCGCTTCAAAAAATCAATCGAAGAACAGGCGTCCCTGGGATTTGCGCTGGGCGGGATGGTCGGCCTCCCAATAGACGTCCTTCTGGATGTCCTCGACGGTCGGGTAGGGGCTGGCCTCGGCAAAGGCCGCGGCGGACTCGGCCTCGGCGCGGGCGTCCTGGTCGAGCTTTTCAAGCTCGGCCGTCGTGAGCACACCGTCGGCGATGAGCATGTTTTGCACGACCTGGATCGGGTCCTTGGTGCGACGGTACTCTTCGATCTCGGTCTTGGCGCGGTAGGTGTTGTCCGGGTCGGCGACGGAGTGGCCGCGGTAGCGGTAGGTGTCGATTTCCACGACGGCGGGTTTGGATTCCTCGCGGGCGCGGGTGAGGAACTTGTCCATCAGCGCGCGGACTTCGTAGACGTTGCTGCCGTCGCACTGGCCCCACGCCATGTCGTAACCCGCGGCGCGCTTGGGCAGTTCGCCGGCGGAGGAACGCTCCTGGCTCGTACCCATTGAGTAGCCATTGTTTTCGATCACGAAGATGACGGGCAGGTCCCAGAGGGCGGCGAGGTTGTAGGCTTCGTGGACGGCGCCTTGATTGACGGCACCGTCGCCCATGAAGGCCATGGCGGCGCCCTTGAGGCCCTTGTACTTGAGGGCGTAGGCGAGACCCGTGCCGAGGGGAACCTGGCCGCCCACGATGCCGTGGCCGCCCCAGTAGTTCCGCTCCGGTGAAAAGTAATGCATCGAGCCGCCCTTGCCCTTGGAGCAGCCGGTGGCCTTGCCGTAGAGCTCGGCCATGAGTTCGTTCATGCCCATGCCGACGGCGATGGCGTGACCGTGGTCGCGATAGGCGGTGATGACGTGGTCATTTTTGCCCATGAGCGAACAGCAGCCCACGGCGACGGATTCCTGGCCGATGTAGAGGTGGAGAAAGCCACCGATCTTCTTGGCCTGATAGGCCCGCAACGAGCGTTCCTCGAAGCGGCGGATGCGCATCATCGTGCGGAAGAGCTCGATGCGTTCCTCGCGGGTCAGCTTCAGGTTGACGGGAGCGAGGTGCGGGTCGTTGGGCGGCAGGACAGGGGTGCTGGCTGCGATGGCGGGTTTGGCACTCGGTGGTTTGCTCACAGATGAAGGATTCGGTTGGTTAAAGGGGCAAAGTGTTTGTCGGAAGTCCGATAAATCAAGTGTTGTTTGCCCCGGGTGTCTCAGGGGGCGTGATTTCCTCGAGTTCGACCAGGATGGACTTGCCCGGCGCACAGTCGGCCCGCAGGGCGACAAAGCGATCGCGATAGCGGTCGTAGACCGGCCAGAGGGCGTTGCGATCCGTCTCGGGGATCGCGAGTTTGGCGACCGCTGCACGAGAGAAAAATCCGAAGCTCCCCTCGCTGATGGCAGGCGGCAGACCCGGCACCGGGCGCCGGCAGCGAAAAAGGAACATGAGCCAGTGGGCTTCGCCCTCGTAGGCTTTCTCGGCGATCATTGCGAAGAGATGCAGGTCGGCGGTGGTGATGACGAACCCGGTTTCCTCGCGGGTCTCACGCACGGCGCACTCAAAAGGGGACTCCCCGTGGCTGGTCTCGAGTTTGCCCCCGATGGGACTCCAAACCCCGAGGTTCGGGGCCTTGGCGCGGAGCAGCAGCAAGTGTTCGCCGGCGGCGTTTTCAAGGAAGACGAGGACGGCGATCTTGTAGTCTAGGGCGGGTGTCATGCGCAGGCGTGGGAAAGTGGAAGGTTCAAGGTGACGCCAGCCGGGAGTCCGACAACGTTTTTCCCGATGAAGTCGACGCGACTGAGTGCCAGAAATCAGGGCCCTGATGCGTCAAATGAATAATACATCTTGTGGCGTAAACTGGCCTTTTGAGGATACGCCCTCTGTATAACAAATCTCCTATGATGTTTAACAAAAACAGGATGAAATATTGAGAGGCCGGGCGGTTCGCGCGGCTGATTGCCCTTGCCGCCAGTGCGCAACTTTGGAGCCTCGCCGCTCTTTTATGCGTTCAACCCCGCGCATGCTTGTTCTTGATGGCGGAGCCGCCCACGTCGGTTGCGCCCGGTTCACGGCCGACCGAACCGGGCGGCTCTGCCTGCAGCGATTTGCGTTCGAAACGCATTCGGCGGATCCAGCCCAGGATTTCCTGTGGAGCATGCACACGCAGCAAGCGCTGCGGGAAATGGCCGCCCGTGAGCGCCTGCGTGGATCCTGCCGGCTGGCCGTGCCGGGACATCTGGCGTTCACGCGGTTGGTCCGAACGCCGGTCGCACAAGGCACAATGCACCAGTTGATCCTGGAGCGCGCGGCGGAGAAAAACATCCCGCACCCAATCGGCGAAGTGGTCTGGGACGGCCTCGTGCTCGCTGATACGGGGAGCGATCGCAATTTGCTGCTGGCGGCGGGCAAGGCCGAAGCCATGGCGGGATTCTGCACCGCCGTGGCCACGGCCGGCTTCATGCCGCTCTGGGCGGAGCCGGGCTGCGTCGCACTCCGGCGGGCCTACTGTTACAATTACCAGGACGCGGCGGATGATGCCCTGGTCGTGGATATCGGCGCACGTTCAACCTATCTGCTGTTCGCGGGAGCGAAGCGCCGGTTCCAGATGCGCACCCTCGCGTTCGGGGGCAATGCCGTCACCCAGGCTCTGGCCGGGCAGTTGAAACTTGATTTCACTGATGCCGAGGCCCTGAAGCGGCAAATGCTGGTTGGAACCGGCGCGACACCAGCTGATGTCTCGGTCCGGAAAGCGGTGGATCGGGCGAGGGAGCAGTTTGCCCAGCGTCTGGAACTTGAACTCATGCGCTCGCTCCTCGGTCAAGCTCGGCACCCGGAAGCGGTGCAACCGGTGCGGATTTATTTGACGGGTGGCGGTGCCCAAATGCCTGGGCTCGCGGAGCACCTCGCCGCGAAATTGCAACTGCCAGTTCAGGCCTACGATGCCCTGCGGCACGTGCAATTGAACGCGCGGGCTGCCGCCGACGGTGCGGCCCAGGCCCGGCAACACCTGCCCATTTTGGTCGGGCTGGCCGCCAGCCATCTGCCAGATCTGCCCCGTCCACTCAACCTGGTGCCGGCCAACCTGCGCGCACACCAGCGTTTCCGGCGGCGCCAACCCTGGTGGGTGGCGACAGCGGCCCTGCTGGTCATCGCCTGGGTGCCGCCGCTTTGGCATTACCGGACGCAGGCGAGGGCAACCGGGTTGGAAATAGCGCGGGTCGAAGCGGAGCTTGTCCCGTTGCGTCGGCTTGAGTCGCGCACAGCCGAGTGCTCCGCCCGACTGGAGCAGATGCAGGAGGAGATCGGGATGTTGCGGCGTCTGCTCGCAAGCAAATCAAGCTGGACGAGTCTGCTGGCCAATCTGCAGCACCATCTGGCGGTGGCGGAGGACGCATGGCTGGAGCGGCTGCAAGTGGCGGGAGCCTCACCGGTAAGGCCTCAAACAGACGGCAGCCGCGCCGCACCGCTGCGGTTGGAGGTCAGCGGGCGACTGTTGAACAGGCATGCACCACTGGAAAAAGTCGGAATCGATTCATGGCAAAGGGTGAAGACATTGCTGGATGGTCTCCGGAACTCGCCTGCAGTCGCTGGCATTGAGGACGAGCGGTTTGACGCCAGTCAGCCGGGCATCCTGCGCTTCGAATTCATCCTCGTGGCGGCTTCGCAGCTTCCGCTTTGAGACCGTAATGAGTATGGCACGCCTCCATTTGCGTTTCTGGCTGGTGCTCGGGTTGTTGGTTCCGGCTTTTGTCGGGGAAGGCTGGTGGTGTGTGCGCACGCGTGGCCAATGCATGATTGCGCGGAAGCATCTGGCAGCGAAGCAGCGGGAATTGGCGGTGTTGCGCCGGCAAATGACGGGTGTGGCATCCGGCGCGCTGGTGGAGATTGCGGCAGAGTTGGCGCAGGCGGAAGAGACTCGAGGCACGCTGCGCTCGGCACTGGGAGCGGAGGGGCAAGGAGATGACGGAAATATCGCGTGGAAATTGCCGGCCACCAGGACGGAGGCATTCTTGGAGCTGAATGAATTTGTCGGAGAATTTCGCGACCGCGCCCGGGTGCAGGGAGTGACCATCCGGCCCGGGGAATGTTTTGGTTTCGCGTCTTATACCCGGACCGGTCCGGAGTCGGAGTTGTATTCTGCCGTGCACCGTCAGCGCGTCGTGATCCAGCACTTGCTGGCAGCGCTGCTGGAGTTGCGTCCGATGGAGATCATTGCCGTGCAGCGCGAACGTCCGCGCGTCCGCCCTGAGGCCGAGTCTGGTGCCGGCTTTGGTGACAGCGCGGAGGATTATTTTGAGATGGATACAGCCCGCTCAACCACCACGCCGGGCATCGCCGAATCCATCGCCATCCGACTGAGGTTTACCGGATACACTCCCGTGCTGCGCGATTTTCTGAACGCATTAAGGCAGGACGATCTGCCCCTGCTGGTGAGGTCGGTGGAGGTCAAACCGGCCGCGAAGCCGGCATTGGCCGGAGCTGAAACCGCAGCCATCCAGCCGATGTTTGCGCCGCAGGTCATGCAATTCACGGTAACGATCGAGCACGTGAGGCTGCTCGCCGAGGAGATGCCTGTGTCATGAAGGTCTGGTCCGAGGAGAAAATCGCCTTTGCGTTCGCCTCACTTCTGGTCGTGGGCTCCACGGTCATTTTTGGCAGCAGCGGCGAGATGGAAAAGACAGATGAGAAGTCCATGCCTCCACGCGCCCCGGAGCAGTCGCGGGTAGTTGTCATGGGCGAAACCACCGGAGCCGGGTTGGCTGGAGCCCCTTGGCTGCCGCCATCGGCTGGCCCGAGGGAAGCGGCCTGGATTTATGAATTGTTCGGCCCGCCGGAGATTCACTTCGACGCCAGTTCGCAACAGCTCTTGGCGGTGTCGCCCAACAAGGAAACAGGCGGAGTGGATGAGACCGGGTCGGGTGGTCGGGAAAAGGCGGCAATCCAACGGGTGCCATTCCGTCTGCAACTGGTTGGCCATTTCGGTGAAGGGCCGGACGCGACCGGCACGTTCGCAAATATGAAAACGGGCGAGACTTTTCTCGCCCGGGCCGGACGGCGGGTGCCGGAGTTGGGCCTGGTCATCGCGCAGTTCAAGGTTACCCGGCTGCCCGTGGCCATACCTGACAGCATGACCACGGTTGAATCTGTCGCCGCCGCCGAGGTGTTGGACCAGGCCAGTGGCGAAGTGACGGTTCTGACCGACCGTGAGTGGGTGTATGTCGATCCGGCTCCGATTCAACCTGCTGAGAAATTCGATACCGCGCTGCAGCCATGAAATCCAAGCCGATGCTGTTATCACCCACTGCCTGCCTGTTGATCCTCGTCATAGCGTGCCCAGATCTATCCGCGATGGCCGATGCCAAGAGCAGCGACACCGATCACAAACATGATGAAGTTGAGACCGGAACCGATGCGGAGGCCGAATCCATTGCGCGGGAGGAAGCGGAGCGCCTGCGACAGTTGCTGGACAGTGCGGCGAGTCAGCGAGCGATGGCATTGGAGCAGGCCGGCCGTGGGGAATCTGATGTGGCCCTAGCAGGATTGGATCGCGCGGTCGCGGCTCTGCCGGTCAATCCGCTGACGGAAGCGATACTCGCGGATTTGCAGCGCGACAAAGCGAACGTGCGCATGGCTAAGTCGCGTGCGCGTCTGAGTGATGAGGACAGGGCCAGTGAGGCCGGCAATGACAGGCTCATTTTGCGTGGGCGCAGTCAGTATCTGGCGGGCGATTTCGAAGGAGCGGAAAAGACCTTTCACGAACTAGCCCGGCGCGACCCAAAGAATGCGGAGGTGCAGAGTTATCTCGAACGGATCGCCACTGACCGCCGGGAGGGAGGCAATCGTCAGCGCGTTCGTACAAGGGAGGAACTGCTGGGTGAGGTTGACCGGAGTTGGCGCAGACCGGGAGTGTTCAGGGATCAGGCGAGCGGGGCCGACGGGACATCGGAGCTCTCGCCATTGGCTCGAAAGCTTGAGGAAATTATCCTCCCAAGTGTCAGCTTCACCAGAGTCGAGATTGGCCGGGTGGTCACAGCTCTCAGCGCCGCTTCGGTGGAATACGATCGGAGAGACGCTGAGCGCCGTGGCGTCAATATCGTGTTGCTGGATCCCAGTGGGAAAGCGCCCGAGCTGACGCTGACCCTGCGCGACACCAACCTGAAGCGGGCGCTCGATTTCATCACGGAAGCCGTGGGTTACCAGTACGAGATCCAGGCCGATGCCGTGGTGGTGCGGCCGGGCGGAGAGGCTGCGGCACTCGACACCGCGTTTTTCCCAGTGTCGCGGGCGACCGTGCTACGCATGACGGGCGTGGGCGGAGGTGCGGTCCCGGGCAGTGGGCGTCCGGGGGATACGGTCCCGTCTCAGTTCGGTGCGAATACGATGACCCCGGGCGGGGAGGCACAGGCCGTGCGGAGTTTCCTGCAGCAAGCCGGAGTGAATTTCGAAGGCGTGGCGGGCAGCAGCCTGGCCTTCGATGGTTCGGCCATCATCGTCACCCAGTCGACCCGCAACCTGGACCGCATCTGCAATATCCTGAAACGTTACCACGACATCCGGCAGGTGGAGATCGAGGCCAAGTTCATGGAAGTGCAGGAGGGTGCGCTGGAGGAACTGGGCGTGAATTGGAATGTGGCCACCAGAGCCACGCAGCAGAACGCCCGGGTCCAAGCGCGCTATCTCACGGACAACCGGAGTCTCGCCGCCGCCTTCAGCAGCACCAGCGCCAATCAACAGGGGCGCATCGTGCGGCCCGAAGGTCAGTCCGTGGACAGTGAGGGTGGGGTGACGTTCGCTCCGGAGCTGGATATTCCCATCATCAACAACGCGCCGCAGATCCCGGGGACCGCCCACTTGGGTGCGGGCGCAAATGCCCTGGCCAATCTCACTGGAGTGATCGGCGAGTTCGACATCAATGCCATCGTGCGGGCCCTGGCGCAAAAGCAGGGCACCGATCTGCTCAGCGCCCCCAAGGTCACGGTGCTCTCCGGCAATCCGGCCACGATCACGGTCGCGCAGGAACTGCGTTATCCCCAGCGTTTCGGCCAGACGCAGAGCCAGGTCGGCACGGGCAATGCCAGCGGTGGCGGGTCGGCCGGCGTGGCGATCACCGCGGGCACGCCGGAGGAGTTTGCCACGCGCAATGTGGGGGTTGAACTCAAGGTTACGCCGACCGTGGAGGAGGATGACTACAGCATCAGTCTCGAGCTCAATCCCAAGGTCACGGAGTTCGACGGATTCGTGGAATACGGCGGCCCGAGTGTGGCGATTTCGGGCAGCACTACGGTTACAGTGCCCTCGGGGTTTTATCAGCCCATATTCTCCGTGCGCGACATCTCGACCAAGGTGACGATTTGGGACGGGGCGACGCTCATCATGGGCGGACTCACGCGTGAGGAGGTCAAGAAGGTCAGCGACAAGGTGCCGGTGCTGGGTGATATACCGCTGCTGGGCCGCATGTTCCGATCCAAGTCCGAGAGCGCGCAGAAAAGGAACCTGCTCATCTTCGTCACGGCGAATCTGGTGAGCCCAGGGGGCGCACCGAAGAAACAGGTGCTGGAAAACGTGCCGCCGGGTTCGTTGTATCAGAATCCAACGGTCATCACTCCAAGTGGAGCTGAAGCGCGGACACGCTGACGCCTTCAATAAAGAAATACCCTAAGAAATGACGGTGCTGTGGGTAGCGCCCGGCCTCCGGACGGGCGGTTCGGGATGCGCCCGCCATTCCCGGCCCGTCCGGAGGCCGGGCCCTACCCACGGAGACAGCGTACCGTATCAGGTGTCACTCCTTTGAGTAAGCCCCCGTCAGTGCGTTTATGATTTACGGGCCTTGTGCCCCGCGTTTCCCTGCGCCATGGCCAAATGGCTCCTTGTTGACGGTTTCAATCTTGCCTACCGCTGCTTTCATGCCCTGCCCGAACTGACGCGCAGTGACGGCTTTCCCACCGGGGCGCTGCACGGCTGGGTGAAATCGCTCTGGAAACTCGCCGACCTGGAGAAGCCCGAAGCCACGCTGGTGTTCTTCGATCTCGGTGGCGCCCAGGACCGTCTGGCCCTGCATCCCGAATACAAGGCGCACCGGGCCTAGATGCCGGAGGCGCTGAGACAACAGATTGAACCACTCAAGCAACTGACCCGCGCGATGGGGCTCGTTGGCATCGAACAGGACGGCGTGGAGAGCGACGACTTGCTGGCCGCCCAGGCCGCGGCCCTCGCCAAAGCCGGTCATGACGTGATCATCGTGAGCAGCGACAAGGACTTTGCGCAGTTGGTGGATGACCGCATCAGAATCCTGCTCCCACCTCCTTCCGCCAACCCGAAGCTGGGCTGGCGGACGCTGGATGCGAACGGGGTTCGCGAAAAATTCGGCGTCCCGCCAGAGCAAATTGCCGACTATCTCGCGCTGGTCGGAGATACCTCGGATAATATTCCCGGGATCGCAGGTGTGGGACCAAAGACGGCGGCGAAATGGCTGGCGGAGTGGGGGAACCTCGAAGGCGTCATTGCGCATGCTGCGGAACTTAATCCCGAGCGTTTTCGCCCGGCGGTGGCGGCCGAGGCGGGCAAGTTGCGGATGAACCGTCAGCTCACCACGCTCAACCTGTCATGGCCCACGGTGCCCGCGGAGAAAACGGCCCCGGCGGTGGAGGAGTTGCTGCGGCTGCTGGAATCGTTCGAGATGAAGGGCACCCTCGCCGAAGCCCGCACACGCTACACGCAGCCGGAATTGTTTTAGTCAGGACGATCGATCGGCGCGGGACCGCCGCTATGACGGCGAAACCGAAAATAATATCTGGTAGGCCGCCAGCTTGCTGGCGCTCTCAGAGCGGGAGCAAGCTCCCGGCCTACTCGCCAACTGCATCGTTCCCGGTAAACACAGTTGGGAAGACGATCCGCCTGCAAAATGTAAGCCGGAGATTCCGATCCCTGCCCAACGTAGCGAAGTGATCAACTGGCTATTCCCGGCCCTCTTTGGAGATGCCCTTCGGATCGAAGATGTAGCCAATACCATGCACGGTGCGGAATGCGCTGAGATCCAGCCCGTGGCTCTTGTAGAGGTCGCGCACTTTCACGATGTACT
>CAZFHG010000102.1:0-3789 GCA_964518665.1 uncultured Opitutaceae bacterium
ACGGATGCCACGGATAGATCCAAGGCAATGGCCACAAGAGGCTCAGGCAGCGCATATGGAACCGATCCAATTTTACAGGAGGCAACAGAGTGAGCAGAGGTCAGATTACAATACCTCCGTTCTCTCTGCTCCCGACTGTTCAACCGGTTAGGTTCTTATGTGTCTTTTGAGCCTTCTGCGGCCATCGATTGGCTCGGCAGCCGTGCCATCCGTGAAATCCGTGGTTAATAAAATCAGCTCCGTTTTGCCTTCGGCCGCGGGCCGCATTTGGACCAGTCCCACGATTTAAATCCTAGTTTGAAGGCGGGTGAATTCTTCGCGATGCGCCAGGTCTTCTTGCCCTCGGTGAGTTTCGGGTCGGCGACGACAGAGCAGCGGTCGTGACCGGCCTCCTGCCACTCCCTGAGGCTGAGCTTGAGCGGGTTGCCCTCCTTCTTGTGCGTCTCGGGATTCATGCTGGGCGGCAGCTTGCCGCCGGGGGACCAGAAGCAGTTGGCGTTGGACGTCACGGCCTTCCGGATGTCGCCCTGGTAACCGCCGCGGAATAGCACCTCGCTCGGGCCGGTGAAGATGTTGTTGAAGAGGTTGGCGCTGAAGTGCCCGGGCTCGACGCGGTAGACGGAGGCGAGCGCATGGACACCGCGGGCAAAGATGTTGTGGCGGACGACATTTTCGCGGCCGTAGTGGATGTTGAACGGTGCGTCCTTGGTGTCGTGCACGAGGTTGTGCTCGACGATCAGATGCGCCGTGCCCTCGTCGAGGTAGATGCCCCAGCCGCCGTAGGCTTGCGACCAGATGTGGTGCAGGTGATTGCCGCGCAGCACGGTGCCCGGCTGGATGCCGAGGGTGTAGATGCCGCCCATGTCGCTGAGGATGCCGGCACCGATGTCGTGGATGAGATTGTTTTCGATCCGGTTGTGCGAGGTGAGCGTGTCGCGGTAACCCCAATTCCAGCCGACGGAGATGCCGGTGTAGCAGGCGTGGTGGATGTGGTTGTGTGCGACGGTACAATCGGCGGCGTTGGTGAGGAGGACGCCGATGCCCTGGTGGAAGATCCGGCCGATGTGGTGGATCGTGTTGTCGGTGATCGTCAGGCTGCCGGTGCGGCGGGCGCCGAGGCCGTCGAGGTCCACGCCACCGGCGCGGATGCCGCCGGCGCCGAGGTCGTGCAGGTGGTTGCCGACCGCCGCGCAGTCGCGGCAGCCCTGGCCGAATTCCAGGCCGTAGAGACCGACCCGCTCGATGGTGCAATCGGTGACGCGGCAGTCCTGCGCGGCGCGGAAAAGCAGTGCACCCGACACGGCGATGGCGGCCTGCGGGCTGCCGCCGATGGGGAGGTCGTTGTGCTCGAGGGTGTCGTGCGTGGGGAGGTGCCGCTCGGCGAGCGGAGAGAACCAGTCGGCGTGGCGGAAGGTGAGGCCGTTGAACTCTAGGCCGCGCACGTGCTTCGTGCCATGGACCTCGATCCGGTCGCCCGATTCGCTGAAAATGCTGCCGTTGGCCCGGAGGAAGGTATGCAGGCGCGGGGCGCGGATCTCGGTGTTGGCAGGAGTCTCGCCGGGTCTGGGCAGGTAGTAGAGCCGGCCGGTTTCACGGTTGAGGTACCATTCGCCGGGTTCGGTGAGGGCCTCAAAAAGATTATCAATGTAGTAGCGGGCGTGGTCGCGCTGGCCGTGGGCGTTTTCGTAGGCTTCGTAGAGGCAGAACGCGGTGCGGCGGCCGAAGCTGATCCAGCCGGTGCGCGGATTGAGGGCGGGTTTCGGCAGGCGCTCCTCGATCCAGTAGTGCAGCACGACGAACTCGGCGTCCGGCAGCGAGGCCCAGTCGGGTGAAACATCGCCGGGGTGGGGTTTGAAGGTGTCGCGGCCAGCGAAGAACTCGGTGCGCTCCGGCTCGAGCATCTCGCCGACGCGCAGGACGTTTTTGCCGCCCTTCGCGTCGGGCGTGAACTTCGGGAAACGGGCGCGCGGAGCGCGGCGGCCGTTGACGAACAGGGAGCGGAAATGACGCTTGCCGGCGGGGACCTCGGGCAGGTCGAGGGTCCACTCGGTGCGGCCGTTGCGCTCGCCGACCTTCCAGCCGGTGAGGCGCTCGCCGCCGTCGAAGACGGGCGTGGCGCCAGGGGCTGCGGCATAGCGGGTGTGCGAGTCGGCGGGGGTGAACTGCACGGTTTCCTTCTGCTCGTAGAGTCCGCCCTGAATCTGGACGGTGGCGGGCCCGGTGAGTTTTCCCGCAGACCGCAGGGCGCGCAGATTGTCGCGGGCCCCAGCGAGCGTGGCCCACGGACCGTCGCGGCGGTTCGAGGCCGGGCGCGCGAGGCGGCCCGACCAGTTGTCATTGCCCTTGGGGGAGAGGTGGAAGACGTGCATGGGGAGCAAGCGGAGCGAAAACGGGTGGAGCTGGGGAGGCGAAGAAAAAACGAACCGGGATTATTTTAACCACGGATCACACGGATCGCACGGATAGATCCAAGGCAATGGCCACAAGAGGCTCAGGAAGCGCATAAGGAACCGATCCAATTTTACAGGAGGTAACAGAGTGAGCAGAGATCAGATTACAATGGCTCCGTTCTCTCTGCTCCCTCCTGTTCAACCGGTTCGGTTCTTATGTGTCTTCTGAGCCTTCTGTGGCCATCGATTGGCTCGGCATCCGTGCCATCCGTGCCTGCCCTCCGTAGGCCCGGCGAAGGAGGGTGATCCGTGGTTAAAAACTCAGGCGCTTACCTTAGCCGCGGCGGCGGGGTTGGGGCGGCGAAGACTACGGTGGTCACACCGGCGACCACGAGGAGGCTGGCGAAGTAGAAGGTCGCGGCGGGGGATTCGCCAAAGAGGAAATACGCCATGAAACCGGCGAAGATGAACTGGCCGACATTCCAGAGGCTCACCACCTGACCGCGGAGATGGCGCATGCTGGCATTGAGCAACGAATGACCGAAGATGGTTGGGAGGACGGCGAGGCCGAGCATGAGCAGCCATTCGCGCGAGTTGTCGGTTTCAAATGTGCCGACCCAGGGCAGGGCGGCGATGAAGCAAAGCACGGCCGCCTGCGCGTAAACCGGCACGACATAGAGCCAGAGCGAGGGGAAGTCGCGGTTCTTGCGTCCGAGCGCGAGATACCACGCGAACAGGAGCATGGAACCGAAGCAGACGACGTTGCCCCAGACATCGCCGCCGCCGTTCAGGGCGTCACGCACGCTCAGCACCACCACACCGGCGAGGGCGAGCAACGTGCCGAGGACTTCGACACGGTTGATGCGTTCGCCGACGATCCAGTGGAGGAAGAACGGAATGGCGGCCGGGGCGAGGTTGACCACGAGGCTGGCCTGCGCGGCGAGCGTCAGCCGGGCACCGTAGGACCACGAAAGAAAATGCAGCGCGAGCACGACGGCGGGGAGAAACGTGCGCCGCAGGTGATAGCGGTCATAGACTCCGCGGTGCTGTCGATACTCTCGCCAGGCCAACGGTGCCAGCAGCAGGGAGGCGATGGACAGGCGCAGTGCGGCCAGCACGAACGGATGCGTGTGGCTGGCCTTGATCTGGATCACGGCCGTGGAGCACGTGAACACGCCAAGGAGAAGCAGCAGGTAGTGCCGGAGCATCGGGCGCGAGATTGATGAGTCCCGCGGTGCAGTCGAGCGGTGAAGCGAGATGCGGCCGTGCGTAGCTACGAGCGTGAGCGAGTGGAGTTTGGCAACCCCTGCTTTGCACTCACCGCATAATCGCGAAGGTAGTTCGATCCCGGAAAGATTGGCCGCAAATAGGCGCAAAAATCAAAAGCGAAGGAAGCGGT
>CAZFHG010000102.1:3889-12921 GCA_964518665.1 uncultured Opitutaceae bacterium
TGTGTGAGGCCAGGCCCAGCGCGGCCGCACCACGGGCGAAGGTGGTGCGCGCTTCGGCGACGCTTTTGATGCAGCAGATCTTGAAGCGGGGTCGTTGGGCGTGGGCTTGCATGGTGTGGGGTAAACCCGGGGGAGATTTTTCGCGTCTATGGCGAGGTCGGAACAGGGTGCGGGTTTGGAAGAAAATCGGGTGGGATGCATGTTCATCCCCGACCAAACCGGGCGGGATGCGGGATGAAATATCCGGCAGGAAAATGGGGTCCCTGATCATCAAGGACTTGGCGAATGGGCGGCCGATGGCACGCGCTTTGCAAAGTATAATCCGTTATGAAAACAAAAAATAAACCCAACCTCCTCCTCCTCTCCGGCTTCGTTGTCATCAGTGCGCTGGTTCTGCCGGCCGCACTGGCGGCGTCACCTCTCGCGGGTGCGACGGCCTTGGCTGCGGATGATTCCGAAACCGTGGTCACCGGCCGCGTGGACGCAAAGAGCGACAAGAGCATCAGCGTCGACGGTCAGACGGTCCTCGTCACGGAAATGACCGCCTTCACCAAGGACGGTGCACCTGCGACCATAGCCGACGTCAAGCCGGGCGACGCGGTCCGTGTGACCGCCTCGAAGGGCGCGGCCGGCAGCCTCGTGGCGGTGAGGGTCGAAGTGACCGGCGCAGCGATCAGAGATTGAGGCAGGCGCCCCAACGGGTGTCTTGGGTAATAAGAACGCCACCGGGCAACCGGTGGCGTTTTCATGCCGCGGGGCGGGGAAGTTATTCCTCGAACCAGCCGGTCACGAGTTCGCGGGCCGGCTTGCCCTCGGCCTGGAGTTTGCCGTCCGGGCCGAAGACCTTGAAGTGCGGGATGCTTTGCATGCCGTATTGCTTGGCAACGGGTGAGCCCCAGTCGATGCCGCGCACATCGGGGCGATTGATGTCCACCTTCACGACCACGACGTCGTCCCGCTTGGCGTGGAGCTTGTCGAGGTAGGGGGAAATGGCGCGGCAGGGCGGGCAAAACTCGCTGGTGAAATCAAAAACGACGGTCTTCCCGGGCACGAGGTAATCAGCGAGATTCACTTCCTGCCCGAAGGCGATGCGCTCGGGCGCAGCAGCTTTGGCACGGGTTTGGGCCAGCAGGGGCTGGACTTGAAGGACGAGCGTCGCGAGGGCGAACGCACCGATGAGGGATAGACGTTTCATGGGGGGAAGATGGGTAAGAACCCCTAGGTTGGTAAGCCTCCTGAAATTCGCAACCCCGGTTTGGCCATGACGGTCAGAGTTGAGTCTCAAGTAGGGCGGGTCTCTAACCCGCCATTTGACACTCCATACGCGGTGAGGCGTGCGAAGGGCAGGTCACAGATCTTTTCTACCTGCTATTCACAGTGTTACAACCGGTGCACCGTTGGCGACGGGCTTGATCATGACGCAGACAGCCCGGCCGCGGTGTGTGCCGGTGATTTGCCAGGTTTCGCCGGAGGATTCCAAGGCGATCGTGCCATGGGCTTCGCCCGCGGGAGCTGCGGTGCAGACGGTGAGGAGGCAATGCTCGGTGGCCGCGGCGGAGGTGACGGCGGCGAAGGGATAACTGCCGCCTGAATCCGGCAGCGGCAACCGGTCGGCCCTGATGGTGAATCCCGCATTCGCGGCCGTTACGGCGCGGAGCGTGGCCTGTGGCCGGGTGATCGTGAAGGTGTTGCCTTCGGTGGTCACGGCCCCGCGGCCGTCCTCGTTGACAACCTGCCAGCGGGTTTGGACACCCAGCGCCGTGTCGAGCCGGACCTCGTCGCAGACAATGAGCACGTCGGGCTTGAGGAAAATCACGGTGCGTTGCACGTGGCGCACGGGCAGGCCGGTCAGCGCGTACGCGGCGGTGGCGTCACTCACGGCGGACATCCAATCGGGACCCACCCGGTGGTCCGTGAGATGCGCGCAGGCCTTGGAGGCATTGGTGCCCTCCTCGCCGTTGTGGTACTGGTGGCCGCGGCCGTCGATCAGGACCGCAGTGTGCGCGGCCGTGAGGCGAAGGAACCACTTGGGATCGCGGGGTGAGTAATTGGCCTTGAGCGGATCGTGCAGCAGACGGTCACCATGGGCGGCAAAGATAAGGCTGTTGCGATCGGCGTGCTCGTGGTTCTCGGGTTCACCGCTGCGCAGGGAGAGGACGGAATCATTGGCGGTCCAACCAGTGCGTGAAATGACGATGCCGGGGTAAATGACCCGGTCCAACGGCATGTCGGGGCTCCGGCGTGCGGGGATGCTCGGATCAAACCAGATGGCGGCCCAGGCGGAGTTGGGCAGTTCACGGATCGTGCCGGGTTGCAGCACCAGATGGTTGGCCGTGCTGTCGCGGAAATGGCGTCCGATCCAGGCGAGTGGCTCGGCGCCGCTGGTCATGTAGGCGTCGCCGAGATTCAGGCAGCCGGCGGGAATGTCCCGGGTGGGCTGCGTGACCATGAGGACGTAGCGCGCCATGGCTGGGAAGTCGGCGGCATCGCGCACGTCGATGTCGCAGCGCCGCCGCAGGAGATCGGCGGAGACCGCGAAATAGTTGAACGTGAAATGCCAGTAGTCGGGGCCCTCGGGGAAGGCGCCGTCGGCCGGCAGGCGCGAGACAAAAAGTTTCAGGCTGTCGCGCGCCATCGCCGCCCAGTGCGCGGCGCGCGGGTCGCGGCCCGCCAGCAGCGCGGCGGCGGCGGCGAGGCCGGAGGTGGCGATGATGCGGAGGTTGTTGACGTCGAGGATGGCGGGCCAGCGGCTGACATCGACCTTGGTTATGCCGATACAGTCGTCATTCATGCTCCAGCCGACGACCTTGTCGTGGTGGTTCATCCCGAAGATCGCGCACTCCGCGGCGGGGCCGGCCTCGGTCGAGATGTGCTTTTCGATGGCAGCATGCTCGGCGGCGGTAAATTCTTCGGCGAGCCAGTCGGCGGCCAGCACCACGGAGATGCTGGTGGTGCCGTTGCGCATGATGCCGACGGTGTGTTTTCCGGCCTCGAGGAACCAGTCCCAGCGCGGATATTCGAGGATGCGACCCAGGGCGAGGCGCGCGAGTGCCACCTGGCGGGGGTCCGGTGCGATCACATGAATGAAGGCGCAGCGCTGCAGAATGTTGGCGGCACGGGCGAGGTCACTGTTCACGCTCTTCAGGTTTAATTCCGTGCGCAGGAAGCGCTCATCGGCGGCGAGGTCGGCGCCCAGCGCGTATTTCCAAAAGGCCGCAAACTCCGGACGCTGGAGGGTGGCGCGGATGCGCGGCAGTTCATCCGCGTCAAACAGCAGGCCGCGGGTTGGGGAGGCGGGGGCGACAGAGGTGCTCATGATGGATAAAACCCTAGAAGTGCACGGAGTCCGGTGTCGGTGCGAAGAAAATCACGCCGGCAGGCGCGCACATGGATAGAGACGTGCGGCCGACAGCGACGGGCTATGGTCTGCGGCGCATAAAGCCCTGACTTCGCGGCACGGCGCCGACCCGCGGTCAGCGGGTTTTGGCCTCGGCGATTTCCACCGCGCCCCCGGTCAGGGCATATTTCATCACGTCGCTGGAGGCCAGGTGCTCGATGGGCCGCACGCGTCCGCGTTTCACCAGGAAAAGCTGACCGGCAACGTTGTAGGCCTGCGGCACGTAAACGGCGACAAAATCGGCCCCGAGGTTGAAGTTGCTGAGATCCTCCCGCGTGAGAAACCCGAGCAGCCAGACGTCATCGGCCGTCACGCTGACCAGCACGGCATGGTTGAACCGCCGTTTGTTGCCGATGAACGCCTCGAAGAAATCACGCAGCGAAGAATAGATGAAGCTCACGCCCGGGGTCTGGTCGAGCCAGCTATCAAACACGTTCATGACCCGGCGCATGAGAAAAAAGGACGACACCCAGCCGACCAGCACCACCGTGGTCAGGACCAGAATGAAGCCGACCCCGGGGAATTTCACGTAGGGACGCAGGATGCCGTCCACCTTTTCAAACAACCAGTACAGCGTCACGATTGTGAGGAGGATCGGGGCGATGATGAAGATGCCGTGCCAGAAGTAGCGCAACAGGCGGCGCATGGAGACGGAGGGCAGGGTTCGATCTGAGGTCATGGTGGCGGGGGCTGGGACTATCCACCGTACGGATGCGCACAGTTGGCAGGATGACCTTCACTGACCCCGGACCCGATGGAGGGTTGCAGGCAATCATGCAGCGGCACGGTCCGGCGGTCGGGCCGGGTAGCAACGGTGCATGCGCCTGTCCAGGCAGGGACTTACGGCACCGGCCACGCGACCAATTGCCCGTCAAAACCCGCACCGATGACGCACCCATCCGCCAGCGCCAGCGAACCCGCGCAGCCGCCAAAGCCGTTCGCCGCCGGCAGCGGTGCGCGATATTGCCATTTCACCCGGCCCGTGTGGCGGTCGAGCGCCATGACGCCCCCGGTGTGCCGGATGACCGTGCCGGGAAAATTCTGGGCGACGGTGCCGATGTACACCGTGTCGGTGGTCACGACGGGAGTGCCCCAGCACAGGCCGCGGACATCGGTGGCCCACAGTTCACGACCGGTGGCGGGATCGAAGGCCGAGACGCGTCGGTAATCCGAGGCCCCGATGTACATTACGCCGCCGTCCAGCCGCGGCGTGGACTCCACCCAGGAAAACCAATACGAAAACTGCCACGCCACGTGACCGTCGGCGCGACTGAACGCATGGAGCAGATAGTCGCGGCTGCCGACGATGAGATTGCCATCGGCCAGCACCGGGGTGGTGACGACCCCGCCGCCGGTTTGATGGCGGGTCACTTCCGTCTGCGTATGGCGATCGAGCAGAACGACCGCACCGTTCATGCAACCGAAGGCGAGGACGCCGGGTTCGATTTCCGCGACGCCTGAGAAGACCGGCGCCCCGGCCTCGTGCCGCCAAAGTTTGCGCCCCGAGTCGAGGTCCACGGCATACAGTCCGCCATCGCCCGAGCCACAGTAAACCGTTCCCTTCACGACCAGCGGGGTCGCGGTGCGACGGTTGAAGGTGGGATTTTCCGGTGGAGGTCCGCCGGCAATGACCGCGTCGTGCAGTGACACCCGCCAGCGCAGCGCGCCATCCGCCTGCGCCAGGCACACGAGACCGGCCGATCCGTCGACGAAGAGCACGGCATCGCCGGCGATCACCGCCCGACCGTCGATGCGGTGCGCGCCGGACCAAACCCAGCGTGGCGCGCCGTCGGCAATGTTCACGGCGTGAAACCGTCCGTCATTTGTGCCCACATAGACCACACCGTCCTCCGCCACCGGTGCGGCCCAGGTGGGTGCACCCAGGGAGTAAGTCCAGCGCGGGGTGGGAGCGTCGGGGTAAACCGGTTCCGGCGGCTCAGGGGTAAGTTCACCGCCGCGGTGCATTTTCACCGGCAAGCGGCCCGGGCCGAAGCTGCCGGCCAGCGTCTCACCGGTGAGGGTCAGTTGCACGGCGAGCGGGGCAAAGGTGTACCGGCCTTCGGCGAATTCCCCCGCAGCGCGAAACGTGAAACCATAGGTGTGCATGCGTGGCATGTGCACGGTGACGTCGAACCGTCCGGCGTCGGCGTGCGCTAACTTAAGCGTCAGTTCGGTCCCGCCCTGCGGTCCATTCACCACCCCGGTCCAAAGCCCTGCGACTTGATCAGGGGTGGCGGCGGTCAAGGGAAAGGCGGTCGCCAGGAAACATCCAATCAGCCGCCGGATGGGGTACGACATGTGGTCAGCCTGGACTGGTTTTCCCCGGTGGCCAAGCCGTCAGGCGAACGTTCCACCCCGGGCGGGCCGGATGAATGCACGGTGCATCCGATCTTGCGGACAGACGGGGTGGGCGCGCTGGTCGCTTCGCGCAGGCTTTGGCGGCGTTTCCGCCGGACCCGCAATTTTTCATTAATCCGAGAAAAGACTCGCCGCCATGCGTGGCATTGGGGACAACGCGCGGACATGAGCGAACCCCCCGCGACTTGGAACGCCCGGCTTGGCCTTTGCCGGCAGGAGGGACCGGGGCATACGGCGCCGGTGGCGCAGCGGGCCTTTGTGCACAACGGAGTGCTGACGGCTTCGCACCTCTGCGTGCTGGCCCAGCAGGGGCGGCTGGACGAGGCCTCGGCGCAGGCGGCGCTGCGGTCCATCCGCGCCATGCAGGAGTTCGCTCCCGGCGAACGGTATGGCTGCCTGCGCTGGTATTGGGAGGAATCCGCACCGGTGGACACCAACGCCGCATTTTTCATCGGCCTGTCATTGCAGTTGCTTTATCTGGCCGAGGGCGCGCGCCTGTCGGCCGGCACCCGGGAGGCGATCCGCGGGATCACCGCCGATCTGGCGGTCTGGTTCGAACGGGAACTTGACGCCGCGCAGCCCCGTTATGCGAACAAGTGCATGGGCGACCTGGTGTGCGGATGGCTCGGGGCGGAGGTGCTCGGCCGGCCGCCCTCCGCCAAACTCCTGCGCACGACCCAGGCCTGGGGCGAATACTGGAGGCGCGAACGCTGGGGTTGGGGCGAGCACATGAGTGACATCTACACGATGGTGCTGTTGACGGAAATCACCGCGCTCCTGCTGTTCGGCCGGCAATTGCCCGGTGATCTCCGCGCCATGCTGTCGGGGCTGCTGGAGGAATTGCTTGCGATCGAGGACGCGTTCGGCGGCGGACCGCGGGTACCGCAGATCCGCAGCTATGCCTTTACCGACACTGCAGCCCCGATCGGTTTTCGCCGGTTCATCGTCGATAATCTCCCCGCCGCGGAAGCCGGTGCCGCCGGACCGGGGGTGAAGGTGCGGCTGCTCGCGGAGGTGTTCGGACCCTGGTTTCACCGCGTGGGATGGGAGGCACTGGCTCCGGCCGTGGCGCTCGTGCCGCCCTGGGTGGAAATTCCCTGCCATGACGGCGCCATGGCCCGGGCCGTGGTTCGGCCCGGATTCCGGCTCGGGGCGATGTCGCATTATCCGGTCATGGCTGGCGTGGATCACCAGACCTGGGGTCTGTCCTGGCAAAGTTTTCCCGCAGCTTTCTGGCGGCCGGCCGGCGACTGGGGGTTCTGGCGCTGGATCACCCGCGAGGGCGACCGTGTGCGCGGCCATCCTGCACTCGACCGCCACGGCGCCTATCTCGGCAACGCCCTTTCCGCGCGGGTGGATCCTCCGCCGGTGCCGCGAATGACTTCCACCCTGACCCCACAGGGTTGTCTTGAAATTGAACGCAGGCTTCCCGTCCCACCCGGAGCGGACTGGGATGAGGTGAAGGATGCCTTCTGCCTGCTGGGCAGCGGGGCCACGGTCAAAGCCGAGGGGGCCCGCCTGCATCTGCGCTGGCCCGACGCCGCCATCACCCTCCGCTGGGCTGGCCACGGCGCGCCGCATTGGGAGCCGCGTGACGGCGGCGGCTGGTGGCAGGTGCGATACACCCGCGAAGCGCTGGAGGGGCGCACAGAGCTGGTCCATCGATGGACCGCCACGCTAGCCTGATGCCGGGTGTTTTTTCCGCGGAGGCGGGGTGCTGGGAAAACCAATCAAGCCGGCCGGATTTTCCACCCCGGGATGCCCTTACTTTCCGGCCCAGACTTGAGCGAGGTGCAGCAGGGTTGCCACGGCCTTCTCCATGTCCTGCAGGCTGACCCACTCGCGCTGACTGTGGACCTCATGCATGCCGGTGAAGATGTTGGGCGTGGGCAGACCGCGGGCGGTGAGGCGGGAACCGTCGGTGCCACCGCGGATGGGCTGGTCGAAAGGCTTCACGCCGGCGCGGCGGGCGGCCTCGCGGGCGAATTCCACGGGGCGCATGTCCTTTTCGAGCCAGTAGCGCATGTTGCGGTACTGTTCCTTGAAGGTGAGCGTGACGCGGGCCTTGGGCTCGGCCGCCCGGAGGTCGGCGGCGAGTCTTTCCATGAGTGCGTGCTTGGCGGCGAGGCCGTCGAGTTCGAAGTCGCGAATGATGAATCGCACGGTCGCATGCTCGGCAGTGCCGGCGATTTCCAGTGGATGGATGAAACCATCACGATCAGCGGTGCGCTCGGGAGTCTGCGCCATGGGCAGGGCGGCGACATAGCGGCCGGCGAGGCGGAGGGCATTGACCATGACGTCCTTCGCCCAGCCGGGATGCGAGGCGATGCCGTGGACCTCAAGCACCGCGCCATCTGCGCTGAAGGTCTCGAAACAAATCTCGCCGCGCTCGGCGCCGTCGAGGGTATAGGCGGTGACTGCGCCGACAGTCGCGAGATCGAGCTTGTCCACGCCGTGGCCGATTTCCTCGTCGGGATTGAAGCAGACGCGGATTTTGCCGTGGGGGATTTCCGGGTGCCGCAGCAGATGGCGGGCGGCGGCCATGACAATGGCGACGCCGGCCTTGTCGTCGGCGCCGAGCAGGGTCGTGCCGCTGGCGGTGATGACATCCTGACCGATCGCCTCGCGCAGGAACGGGGTGGCTTCAACGGTGAGTACCTGCGAGGGATCGTCGGGGAGCACGATGGGTTGGCCGTCGTATTTGCGGTGAACGATCGGCTTGGCGGCGCTGGGGAGATTGGTCGCGGTGTCGGCGTGGCCGAACCACGCGATGACCGGGACGGATTCATTGATCGTCGCGGGAATCGTGCCGAGCACGTAGCCATGCTGGTCGATCGTCACTTCCTGAGCGCCGATGCCGCGAAGTTCGCGCTCGAGGAGCCGGAGGAGGTCCCACTGGCCGGGCGTGCTGGGGGTGGTGCCGGTGGCGTCGTTGCTGCGCGTGTCAATCTGCACGTAGCGCAGGAAACGCTCGAGGAGGTCGGCGGAGTCGATTTGCATGGGGATAACTTCGCGCCAGCGGCCGCGGTCGCGCAACACCGAAGCGCGGAGAAGGAGGCGCTGAATTTTTAACCACGGATTTCACGGATCACACGGATGAGGGACCCAAGCCAAGGCATATTGCCGCAAAGAATGCAGGGAGTGTCTTGGTTCGAACCGCCGATTTTTGGCCGCAAAAAAGGCACAAAAATCAAAATGCATAACAAGCCAAGGAGGCGCCTACAGGCGCGCGGGTGAGTCCCATTTCAGGACAATAATTTGCGCCTCTTTGTGGCAA
>CAZFHG010000103.1:0-12525 GCA_964518665.1 uncultured Opitutaceae bacterium
TCACCCTGCCTGCTCAATGCCTGAACGGAAAATGTCTGTCAGCTTGAATCTTCCCAGGGAATGACCGTAAGCCACAGGTAAAATACCTTACCTCCAGGCAGCTTTAACCCCGGGTGGCGGCTTGGGCGGAGACGATGCATAATTGAACCGCTAATTGGTTTCGCCAATGGGGCGAAACTTTGGATCACCCCTCCGACTGATCGTCTCCGGTTTGGGTTTTAGGCGTCTGCTGATCGCAGACGGGGCGATAACCGGCGATTAGCCGGTACTCAGTACCACGCGGCGACGACGATCAGGCGGCGCACACTTTTAAGGATGCAGCCATTGCTGCATCCCCATTAGCGGTCAAAAATCCGGGATTTGAAGCGGCTGATCGCGGCATAAAGCCGCTCCTACAGCTTGGTTAGCCGGGGACGGTTCGCCCTAACTGCGGCGCAGCAAGGTGACCAGCTGGTCGAGCTGGTCGTAGCGGTTGAGGCGCACGCCCACTGCTCCGCCGCCGGGATGGACTTCCACGAAGTCGATTTCCGGCGCCAGGCCAAAGCGGCGGTAAAGCGCTCCGCGTAGGAAGCTCTTCACGGCGTCGGCATCCACTTTGCGGACGTCGATGTGCACCTGGAAGAAATCGCCCTGCCCGGCGGCGTTGACGCGCACGGCGACGGCGTCGCGGCCAAACGCCCGCTGCAGCATGGCCTCGGTCAGGTCGATCAGGGCGAGTCCGCGGAAGAAACTCGCGCCGGCCAGGCGGCGAAAATCCGGCGGGGTGGCGGTCGAGAGCGCGGCATCGTCCAATCCGCGCTGGTAGTCGAAGGGCGTGGCTCCGCAGCGTTCGAGCCAGGTGTTCAGGAGATCCGGACCGGCGAGTCCCCGTTCCCAGTCGAGCGTCCCTTCCAATTGCTCGCGGGGCGGAAGCTTGTCCGGGTCGATGTCCACCGAGCGATCGCCACGTTGGGACCAGGTGACCGATTCAATCCACTCCTCCGGATGATGAATCAGGTGAAAATTCCGCGCCACCTCCGCGAACAGGTAGGCCACGATGGCGCGGAGCGGCACGCCTGATTCCTCCACGACCGTGCCGTCGGAGGTCGTGCGTCGCAGCAAGGGATTGCGCCAGCCGGCCAGCAGGCCGGCGAGGGTGGCGTCGGCTTTCTGGGTCGCGGTCTGCGCGTCCAATCCGCCGGTCTCGATGAGTTGCGCCAGATACCAGGCGCGCTTTTGGGCGAGTTGTTCGCGGAGTTCCTCCCGTGATACGAGCAGGGGCAACTGGCGCAGCAGGCCGGCGATCCAGCTTCGGCTCTCCGGGTTCAAGGCTCCATCCTGCACCAGGTCTTCCTCGATGACCTTGAAGAGGTCCATCTCGAGGGGAAGCTGGATGAGCAAGGCGGCGATTTCTGCGGCCTTGCCGGTCAGTTTTCGCATTTCTCCCGTGGTCAACCGGTCGTGCGCAGTCGTTTCCGCATAGGCCCCCCACGACCATTTCCACGCCTCGCGGTCACGATCCACCGTGTAGGGGAAGATCACATGAAAGCGTTCGGCCGGCAGTGGGTAGGTTCCGATGATGCGGAAATTCTCCCGCGGATTGGATGAGATCAAGGTGCCGCAACCGGCGCGACCCTTCTGCTCCGTCGCCTGATCGAGCGAACCCGCCCGAACGCCGGTGCCGTATTCGGCCTGGCAGGCGAGGTGCACCAGAAGATCGGGCGGAATGCCGAGGCCGAAGAGGGCGTTGATGGCATTCTTGGTCGCCACCGTGACCGCCGAGGAACTGGAAAATCCGCCCTTGGGCACATTGCCCGTCGTGACAATCCGCAGGCCCTGGAACCCGTCGCGGCCGAGATGCAACTGGACCTGCGCGCCGAGGCGGCCCTTGCGCAAGGTGCGCAGCGAGGCGATGGCGTTGCCGACGAGGGAGAAAGGCCGGCGCATGTTGCTGGCGATCCACAGCGAAGCCGGCGGCAGCGGCCGGCCCTTCTCGCGGCGATGCTGCAGTTCCTCATCGTGGAAATACCCGAGCGAAAGCAGCAGGCTTTCGCTCATGCGCGTGCCGAACTCCTCGTACGTGTTCCAGTCGGAGATTTCCTCGCCGGGGTACATCAGCGCGGTGTCGCTGGAGAGCGTGTTCACATTTTCCCGGAACTGGGGGTTGGTCGGAAACAGGTGGATCTGCGGGCTGCCCGCACTCTGCGTCAGCATGACGATCTGTTCGTCGCCCTCCGCCGAACCCGCGCCGATCGGCATCTGCCAGGCGGGCCCGAAAAACCGGCCCATGTCCGGGTGCATGAAGGCGATGCGCAGCCGGCCGCCGGAAATGCCGATGGCCACGGGCTGGTCGGGCCGGAAACCGAGCTTTTCGCGCCCCGCGGTGCCGCTGAGCTCGGCGAGCTGCCGGGCGATGGCCGCCACCTGCGCCGGTGGCCGGTCGGTGATGATCGTGCGCGCGGCGGTCTCGATGTCGGAGCCGGCCGCGAGCAGTCCGCCGGAGGAAGCCAGCACGCTTTCCAGCAGCGCGAGGTCCGTTGGCCGGGTCACATCCGAGCAGAGCAGATCGTACTCGGGATCGGCGATCGTGACCGTCACGGTGCGGATGTCACCGCCCTCGCGATGGATCACCTCGATGATGTCGGTGAGGTAGAACTGCTGCTGCGCATTGGCGTTGGTCAGGTCGCGCAGGCGCCGGTGAAGCGCGGCGGCGCGGATCACGTAGAGCGGACAGTTGCCTTCGGTCAGGTCCTCCAACTGGCGGCGGGCGGCGGCATTGGTCACGGCTTCGATGTCGCGTTGTTCGACGATCGAGGTGACGCGACCCTGCTGGTTGCGGACGATCCGGCCCTTGCCCCGGTGCTTCGGCGGTTCGTATTCCGCCGTGAGCATCGTCAAGTCTGCCTCATGCCGGCCCGCGCGGTGGGTTTCACACAGCCGCCGAAAAACCGACGGCGTGACGATGCGGTCGCCCATGGTGATCACCAGCAGGGGATTCGACTCGAGCAGGTTGGGCACGCTGAAGGCCTCAAAGGCGGCGAAGGCCGTGCCACCGGCGGGGTTTTCCGAGCGGACGTAGATATTGTCGGTCCCCAGCGCGTTCGCCACGTCGTCGTGCCGGTAACCGACGAGGCAGATCGCCGGCCCCGAGGCCAGCTGTCGGAAAGCGTCGATCGAGTGCCGGGCGAGGGGTGTGCCGTGCACGGGCTGGATGCACTTGGGGGCCTGGCCGAACCGGGTGCCTTTGCCAGCGGCGAGGAGCACGAGCACCGGTTGATCCGGCGCCAAGCCCAGCGGTGCGTTCGGGGTGGCGGGCGGGAGGAGCTTGTCCGCGCCGGTCCGCGCTACCGCTTCGAGTCGGGAAACACCGTGCGGCGGAATCATGCCCGCATTCACGAACACAAGCCGGGCGGCGGCCAGATTTATTTCAATCCATGGGATAACCGCTAATGGGTTTCGCCAATGGGGCGAAACTTGAATCGCCCCTCCGACTGATCGTCTCCGGTCTAGTTTTCAGGGTCTGCTGATCGCAGACCAGAGTAAAAACCGGCGATTAGCCGGTACTCAGTACCACGCGGCGACGACGATCAGTCGGCGCACACTTTTAAGGATGCAGCCATTGCTGCATCCCCATTAGCGGTCAAAAAACTACCACCATAGGACACTATTCGCCCGCCCAATGGCGGATGGGTCTTCCGCTGATACATTCTCCGCGACCACACAATCTGATGGCGGGCCACGGTGGCAGCAGTCTGCATCCATCCTGTGAACCACAGGCGTCACGACGAATGGGCCCGAAAACTGGGGGCGGTGAGTGCGCGGCCGCTGGAGTTTTGTCCGGAGTTTCCCGACATCGCGGCACGCTGGGAGCGCTGGTGGCAGTTCGCCGCCGAGCGTCCGCTGCTGCATGCCTCAGCTTCCACGGGGCCGGGCATCTACCGCGGCAAGGCCTTTCACCTCATCGACCGACCCGGGCAGTGGCTGGCCGCGCAGCGCCTGCAACTCACGAACACCCATTATGTGGCCGACGCCCTGCCGCGCATCCGCGCCGACATCGGGCCGGTGGCGATCGCCGCATTCCTCGGCGCACCCTTGTCGCTCTCCGAGGCGGAACAGACGTCCTGGCAGCAAACGGTGATCAACGATTGGGAGCATGCGCCCTCATTGCGGTTCGATCCGGACAACCCCTGGTTCAAGCGGGCCTTGGAACTGCTGGCCATGATCGCCGACGATGCGCGGGGCCGTTACCTCGTTTGCACGCCCGACCTCACCGGAGCGATCGACACGCTCGTCAACCTGCGCGGCCCGGATCACATGTGCCTGGATCTGTTTGACCACCGGGAAGCCGTGTTGGCGGCGGCCATGAAGATCATGGCGGCGTGGGAGCCGATCTATGAAACCGTGATGGACACCGTGCTCGAGCGGGGCGCGGGCATCACCCAATGGCTCGATTGCTGGTCCAACCAGCCGTTCACCATCCCCACCTGCGATTTCAACGCGCTGCTGGGGCAGAGGGACTTTGCCGAGGTTTGTCTGCCGTCATTGGTGAAGCAGGCGGACATCGCGGGTCGGTTGCTCTTTCATCTCGATGGGCCACAGGCGGCGAGACACGCGCCGACCCTCGGTGCGGCAACGTGCATTGCGGCTGTGCAATACACGCCCGGTGCCGGCACGCCGTCGGCGCTGGCGAAACTCGACATGCTGCGCGGACTGCAGGAGGCCGGGAAACCCGTGCTGGTGGTCACGCCGAAAGCGGAGGTGCTGGCGCTGGCGCGGCAGCTTGATCCGCGGGCCACGGCGATCATGGTTGATGACAAGCTGACCCAGGGTGAGGCCGATGAACTCGCTCAGGCGGTTCGGGCCATGAAGCCGGTCAGCGTGAGTGTGTCCAAACCAAACCTTGGTTGAACCGCTGATGGGTTTCGCCAATGGGGCGAAACTTTGGATCACCCCTCCGACTAATCGTCTCCGGTTTGGGTTTAGGCGTCTGCTGATCGCAGACGAAACGAAAACCGGCGATTAGCCGGCACTCAGCACCACACGGCGACGACGATCAGTCGGCGCACATCTTGAAGGATGCAGCCATTGCTGCATCCCCATTAGCGTTCAACAACTCAAGGCTTGATCCCAAGACGCACCTTCACATCCCGGGCCTCGCCGTGCAAAATCACGAGCTTCCCGTTCTGGACCTTGGCCTCGAAGAGCTCCGTTTCCTTGGCGAGTTCCAACTGCATTCCGCCGCATTGCAGGTATTTTCCCTGCGACAGGAAAATGTGCTCGATCTGCCCGGTTTGGCCGCGGCGGATCAGGCAGAAGCCGGCGTCCGTGGCCAAGTCCCAATCCGCCTGCTTGAGCCTCCGTCCGGCGGGTGTCGCGGAGTTGCCCGGTGCGGTCGCCACCAAAAGGTCGGTTTTCCCACTGGCATGTTCCACGGCCACCGCGACCTGGGTGTCGTCGGTCTCGGCTCCGGACTCGGTTTGCAGCGGGAGCCGGGTGATGTGCTTGAGATTGGAGCGGCCGGCATAAGGCTCGAGGACGGAGACGAAGGTTGAGGTCAACGACGCTGCTTCGGCCTGCCGTCGCACCATCAGGCTGGGCACCCACACTTCGCGGCCCTGACCGGCGTCCGGATAAACCAGCCAGGTTTCCGCCAGCGCGGCCTGAGCGTGCCGGGTCAGATCGGTGTGGCGCAGATGCACCGTCGTGCCCTCGGGCAGATAGTGGTAGCGGTCGTCGATCTTCCAGTCGAGCTGCCAGCCCGGCTCGGGCGTGCCGCCGCGGAAATTGCGCATTTGGATGTCAGGTCCGAAATCGGGCAGGGGCTGCAGGTCGAGCCCGGTGGCGGTGGCCTGGCCAAAGTAACCGTGGAGGAACTTGGCGTGATCGCGTCCGCCAGCGACCCGGAAAATATCCAACACATAGCAGTCCTCGTCCGACACATCCACCAGCAGCAGCGAGCGCTCGTATTGCTGCATGGCGGTGGTCTGCACCAGGTCCGGACCGGAGGCGCGGATCAGCTTCACCTGTTCACCCACCGCCCAGGCGGTGGTCTGGCCGCACACCAGTCGTTTCAACGGATTCACCTGCACCTCCAGCGGTTCGGTTTCCGGTCCGCCGTTGTGCCGCATCTGGTTCTTGCCGTCCACCACCACCGTGTTGTGCGCCGCGGTCATCCGGTACCAGAGCGCGCGGGGTGAATACCAGCCGCCGAATTGCACGGGCGGGTAACCCAGGCCGGACAGCAATTCCAGGCCCTTCGCATAGAGACCGAAGTTCATGGCGTCGGCGCGGCCGTGGTTGCCGCCGATGTCGTAATCGAGCCAAACGCCGCGGGCGTGGGCGCCCTGGCCGGAGCGCAGCATGCCCAAGCCCCATTTCTCCTTGTTCACCGAGCCTGCGTCCAACGCTGTGCCGTGCTGTCTGATCGCCGCGGCCACGGACTGTTGGAACTTCCCGGGATCCGGCGCGAGCAGGTCATGGGGCAGACCCTCCACGGTGCCGCCATTCGCCCGGTAGAGCAGCTTCACATAGAGCGGATCGCCGGTGATCTCGTGCAGCTTGCCAAAGAGCGTGAAGGTCGAGACGAAGGGCAGGCCGGTCTGCGCCGGAGCCAATTGGTTCCGGTTGAACTGCACGCCGGCGTAGGTCGGATCCTTCTGGCCAAAGCCCGGGCCGGTGTCGCCGATCTTCGGGTAATAGCTTTCCAGGAACCAGGCGTCCGCGTGAAACCGGTACATCTGCTTCAGGTTGGGCACGCGGTGGACGAGCGTTGACAGGAGGTCCGGGTCCAGGCGGTCGAAGAGGGCGAGCATCTCGGCCACGACGCGGGGTCCGATGGCGCTGTAGCCGCCGAGGCCCTTTTCACCGCTCAGGCCGTCAATGGCCGTGGCCTTTTCGAGCATGGCCTGCAGGGAGGCCAGCACCGCGTCGCGGTTCGTGGGCCAGCCCAAAATGGCCTGATGGATGATCAGGGTGACGTCCGTGTTGGGGAAATTGCTGACGATCTTGGCGGGACTGCGCAGCACCTCGCGCAGGATGCGCTCCTCGATGTTGCCTTGGATGTCGGCGATGGTCCGCTTGGGATTGGCCAGTTGGTACTGCCGGGCCTTGGCCGCCAGGAAGCCGGCCAGTTCCTGGTCCCCGGCCAGCGCCGGGAAGATCATGTCGTAGGCGAGGGCGAGTCCGCGGGTTTCGTTGCAGGCGTCATGCCAGACGCTGACGAACCCCGTGCCCGTCGTGGGATTGGACTGTTCGTAGGAGAGGCCCTGGGTGGCGAAATCGAAGGTCGGGTAGAGGTCGGCGACGCGGTCGAGCAGGATGGCGGCCTTCCGCGCGTAGACCGGGTCTCCCGTCAGCAGGTAGGCCGTGGCCAGGGTCCGGATGCCTTGCAGCACATTTTGCTTCCACTGGCCGTAGATCAGGTAGGCGCCGACAAAGCGCCAGCGGTTGGCGCCGTCAAAGTAACCCGTGCCGTCATCCACCCCGAAGCGGTGCAACGGATCATCGGCGGCCGGATGCTCAGTGTTGAACAGCAGCGAGCGGTCGGCCAACGCATGGGAGAACACGCCGTGCGCATCGAGGCCCGAGCGATGATACTGCGCGAAATCATTCTTCGGAAACTTCTGCGCGCAATGCGGGCAGGTGGCCTTCCAGGGCTCGCGCAGGGCATCGATCTTCCAGGCGTACATCGGCACGTCCTGCTTGCAGGCCGGGCAGAACCCGTTGGACCAGACCATCCACGAGCGTTCGAGGGTGGCGCCGAACATCGCGGACCAGAGCTCGTCATCGGACTTTTCCCGCCAGGGCCGGGCGAGATCGAGGAAGCGTTGCGCCTGTTCGCGGGCCGCGGGATCCTTGGCCACATTGGCCCGCAGGGTCTGCACGACCGGGACGGGAAAGAAAACCGATTGGGTTTTGGGGCCGGAGCCCGCGGCTAAGCTTGTCGTCATGGCCAGAGGGAGCAGGGCCAGGATGGCCGTGAGAGATTTGCGAGGGAAGGTGAAAGAGGGAGCTGCAATTTGAATCATGGGTTGGCCCGAAGGTTCAGGAACATCGGGACGCGGGTGGTGCGTTCAACAAGAATTGCCGGGGTGCTGCATTCATAGCCAACCGAAGGGAACGCTAATCTTCGCTAATCCACGCTAATCTTTGAATGAGGGGATTGGATGGCTTGTGCCAGATAAGCGAAGATAAGCGCAGATTAGCGGTTAACATGGCTTGGATCGTCTGGGCCCAAGCCGCGCCCGCAAGCGGGCTGACCTACGAAACGGGGTTTCTACGATGCCTCGCGGCGCGAATCTGACTCTTTAACCTCGGCAAATTTCTTCCTCTCCGGGTTCGTGCCGGTCAGCGGACGAACTTGTGCTTGCCTTGGCCGCTGCCGGTCACGACGCGGTTGCGGCCGGCATGCTTGGCCTTGTACAGCGCCTCGTCGGCTGCCGCGACCAAGCCCTCCACGGAATGGGCGTCGTCCGGAAGCGCGACCACGCCGGCGCTGAGCGTCACGGGCAGGGTCAGATCCTTGTCGGGCACCAGGCAGGGCGTCTCCGCCAGCAGGGCGAAGAGTCGTTCCGTGACGTCAACCGCATCCTTGCGCGGAGTCTCGACCATGATGATGGCGATCTCCTCGCCGCCGAAACGGCAGACGCGATCCACCTGGCGGGTTTGACCGCCCAACAGGCTGGCCACGTGCTTCAGCACCAGATCGCCGACCTGGTGGCCATGGGTGTCGTTGACCTTCTTGAAATGGTCGATGTCAGCCAGGACGAGGGAGAAGGTGTGGCCGAAGCGCATGCTGCGGAGGCATTCCTCCGTGATGATCCGCTCGAATTCGCGCCGGTTGTAGAGGCCGGTCAGGGCGTCATGGGTGGCCAGCAGGCGCAGCCGGCCCATCGTATCGCCGAGCTTGCGCGCATAACGGATCGCGTGCTCGACCATGCGCACCGTGATGTCCTCCTTGACGAGATAGTCCATCGCCCCGGCCTCCATGGCCGCCTCGACGGCTTCCTCACGGGCATCATTCAGCAGGAAGATGACGGGGGTGGGGCAGTCATTCCCGCCAGCCGTCCGCAGGAGTTCCTCACCCTTGCCGCCATCCAGTTGGAAATCCAGCAGGCACACCACAAAGCGCCCGGATTGCAGCAGGCTCAGCCCCTTGGCGGCGTCGGCCGTGCAGGTCAGGATCCACGGCCCGCCCCGGAACTGGGCGCAATATTCCTCGAGACGGCCCTGCAATTGCGACTCATCGTTGATCAGGAGAATTCTCTGGGGGGCGTTGGAGACCATGCGAGGGAGTCAGAGGAGAGACGGTGTTTGCATCCTCAAGTCATTTTTGAACTGGACAGACAGGGTAAGCGACAAAACAAACGCCAGCACAACGGATTTCTATCCCGCGTATGCACGAAAGCAGACTAGGCCCTGAAGGATTGGCCGCAAAAAAGCGCAAAAATCCAATCTGTCGTTGTGACTCTCCCGCGCGCCTATAGGCGCATGCACGGTTTCCCTTGCCTTTGATTTTTGGGCCTTTTTGCGGCCAAAAAGATTGTGGATCGATCAGTTACCCACGTCGACCCGACCTTGGGGCTAAATCAGAGAATTGTTGGCGAAGACGTTTTTCCTCGGCGGTCATCGGTCCCTCGGCTATCTCCCCACCGTGCCCGCTGATACCCCGGCCAGTGCCTTTTCCTCCTGCCCCGTGCCTCATCCCCAGCGTACCGAAATCACCATCGGCCACGGCGGGGGCGGGCGGCTGACCCAGGACCTGATCGACCGCGTGTTCCGGTCGGCCTTTGGCAACGCGGCCCTCGACGTGCAGCACGACGGGGCCTTGCTGACCACCCCCGGTGGCGCGCGGCTCGCGTTCACGACGGATTCGCATGTCGTCAGCCCGCTTTTTTTTCCCGGCGGCGACATCGGCAAAATCGCCGTCAACGGCACCGTCAACGACCTGTGCATGTGCGGGGCCCGGCCGCTCTGGCTCAGCGCCGGTTTCATCCTCGAGGAAGGATTTCCCGTCGCCACCCTGGAGAAGGTCGTTGCCTCCATGAAGGCCGCCGCGGCCGAAGCGGGTGTGGCCATTGTCACGGGTGACACGAAGGTGGTTGAACGCGGCAAAGGCGACGGGGTCTACATCACGACCGCCGGCGTCGGCGTGATGGAGACGAAGCTGACAGTCGCACCCGGAAGCATCCGGCCCGGCGATGCGATCATCCTCAGCGGCGATCTCGGCCGGCACGGCATGGCCATCATGGCCACGCGGGCGGGGTTGGCCTTTGAAAGCGCCATTGAAAGCGACTGCGCCCCGCTCGTCGCCCCGGTGCAGGCGCTGCTGCAAGCCGGCCTCGAGGTGCACTGCCTGCGGGACCTGACCCGCGGCGGCCTCGCCACGGCGCTGGTCGAACTCGCGGAATCCGCGCGCGTCGCCATCGCGATCGATGCCGCTAAAATTCCTGTCACCGAACTGGTTGGCGGCGCCTGCGAAATCCTCGGGCTTGACCCGCTCTATGTCGCGAACGAGGGCCGCTTCGTGTGTGTCCTGCCGGAGGCTCAGGCCGCGTCGGCCTTGCAGATCCTGGCCGCGACCGCCCCCGGCGGCCCGCCGGTCGTCATCGGCACGGTGAAAGCCAGTCCCGCCGGCCAGGTCACCCAGCGCAGCATCGTCGGCACCGAACGAATCGTGGACCGGTTGAGTGGAGAGCAACTGCCGCGGATCTGTTGATCCGCGGCAGTCGGAGATCGGAGTTTGGAGATCGGAGATCGAATACCGCTGCGCGGTCGGAGTCCGGAGATTGGAGATCGGAGTTCGAATACCATACAGGACGTCACCTTGGTGACGCCTGATAACGATTCGAATGCCGGAAGACCATCCAGGCACGGGCCATGGTCCGGCCCTACATTTTCCAAACCGTCGCAGGCATCCGATCTGCCAACTCCAATCTGCGATCCGCTGATTTCGATCTCCAATCTCCGATCTCCCAACTCCGACCGCGCAGCGGTAGATCTCCGACCGCTACCGCGCGCGGTAGCGGTAATACGCTGCGCACGCTCCCTCGCTCGACACCATCGGGGCGCCGAGGGGGTGCTCGGGGGTGCAGCGGGTGCCGAAGGCCGGGCAATGGAGCGGCTTTTTCACGCCCCGCATGATTTCGCCGCTGATGCACTCGCCGACGGCATCGCCGGTGGCTTTGGTGAGGGTGAAGCGCCGGCTGGCATCGAAATTCGCGTAGGCGGCCTGCACGGCGAGTCCGCTCCGTGGGATCACGCCGATGCCGCGCCAGTCGCGGTCCGCGATTTCGAAGACCTGTTCGACAATCTTGCGTGCATGCACGTTGCCCTCGGTCTTCACGGCGCGGGAGTAGGCGTTCTCCACTTCGGCGCGGCCGGACTCGAGTTGCTTCACGCAGAGCAGAATGCCCTCGAGAATATCCACGGGTTCGAAACCGGTGATGATGATCGGGGCGCCGAACTCCCGGGCGATCGGGCCGTATTCCCCGATGCCCATGATGGTGCAGACATGCCCGGCCGCGAGGAAGCCCTGCACGCGGTTGTCGGCCGAACCCAGGATGGCGCGCATCGCCGGTGGCACGAGGACATGCGAGGTGAGGATCGAGAAATTGCCCACTTTCTCCCGCTCCGCACGCAGGACCGACATCGCGTTGGCCGGTGCGGTGGTCTCGAAGCCGACGGCGAAGAACACGACCTGCTTGGTGGGGTTTTCCTGCGCGATGGTCACGGCATCGAGGGGCGAATACACGATCCGCACATCGCCGCCGCGGGCCTTGGCGGTCAGGAGGTCAATGGTGTTGCCCGGCACGCGCAGCATATCGCCGAAGGAGCAGAGAATCGCGCCGTGCCGCAGGGCCAGTTCCACGGCCTGGTCGATCAGTTCCGCGCTGGTCACACACACGGGACAGCCGGGTCCGTGCACGAGGGTGATGTTTTTCGGCAGCAGGTCATCGAGGCCGAACTTCACGATCGCGTGCGTCTGGCCGCCGCAGATTTCCATGATGGTCCAGGGCTTGGTGGTGGCGCGGGCCACGGCGTCCGCCAGTCGCCGGACGAGCGCGGCATCGCGATACTCGTCGACGTATTTCATGGCGTGCCTCCGCCACCGGGCGCCGGCTCGAGTCCTTCGAGTTCGCCCATCTGTTTCAGGTAGGAATAGGTTTCCTCCGCCTCCTTCTGGTCGACGACGCTGATGGCGACGCCCACGTGCACGAGCACGTAGTCGCCCAGCTTCGCCTCCGGGGCGCAGGTGAGGCTGACGTTTTTGATCACGCCGGCAAAGCTGACGCGGGCGGTGCGCAGGAGCGGATCATCGCCCTGGATTTCGATTACTTTACCGGGAACAGCGAGGCACATGGGGTGGTGGGGTTAAAGGGGAATGATTGCCTTTGGGTAGGGCCCGACCTCCCGGGCGGGCCGCGAATGGCATGCGCACGCCGAACGGCCCGCCCGGGAGGTCGGGCCCTACCCGAGGGCTGGAAAGAGAAGCATTCATGGCATTTCCACATCCGTGAGATGCCACAGGGCGCCGAGGGCCTGGCC
>CAZFHG010000104.1:0-4404 GCA_964518665.1 uncultured Opitutaceae bacterium
TTCGCCATTGCTCCCCGGCACCGGCCCCGGAATTTTCTTCCGCGGCTCGGTAATACCTCCCAATGAAAACCGTTCACGACCTCTCCGACTGCAACTGGATCCTCACCGGTTATGCGCCCGAAACATGGCGCGGCCTCGCGGGAACCGACCTCGGCGCCCCGAGCGTGCCGGAAGTGGCGCCCATGCCGGCCCGCGTGCCGGCCTCGGTACAGCAGATCCTGCTGGAACACGGGGTGATCCCCGACTGGAACCACAACCTGGACAGCCGCGCGGCCGAGTGGATCGAGCACCGCAACTGGGTCTTCTCCACCACCCTGCCCCAGGCATGGCTCGCCAGCGGCACCGTGCGTCGGCTGCGCTGCGCTGGCCTCGATGCCGCGGGCTGGGTGTGCTGCAACAACCGGCTCATCGGCCGCTTCGACAACGGTTTCACGGAGCACGTTTTCGACCTGTCGGCGATTCCACCCGCCGCGGACTACGCCCTACAGATCATCTTCGACCTGCCGCCGCGCTGGCTGGGGCAATTCAATCTCACTTCGCAAATCAAAGATTGGAAGGCCCGCTTCAACTACACGTGGGACTGGCAGCCGCGCGTGGTGCAGATCGGCATCTGGGATCGCATCACGCTGGAGGTCGGCGACGGCCGGGAACTCGCGGACATGCGCTGCGCGCTCGCACCGGCGGGCTTCACGCTCTTCGGTTCGGCCCCAGGCGAGGTCGAAGTACAATTGCTCGACGGCGACCGCTGCGTCCTCGCATCCAAGGTATCGCCCACCCAGCTCACCGCGGGTGCAACGTTCGATCGCCTGCCGGTCGAGACCTGGTGGCCCAACCGCGAAGGTTCACAGAAAACCTACCGCCTCGCGGTCCGGCTCACCGGATCGGGCGATGAATGGACCCGCACGATCGGTTTCAAGGACGTGACATGGCAGGCCTGCAAGGGCGCTCCGGCCGGGGCCGATCCGTGGCTCTGCGTGGTGAACGGGCGGCCGGTTTTCCTGCAGGGCGTCAATTGGACGCCGATCCGGCCGAACTATGCCGATCTCACGCCGGCCGATTACGAGGCCCGCATCCGCACCTACGCGGATATGGGTTGCAATGTGCTGCGCGTCTGGGGCGGGGCCTTTCTCGAGAAGGAGATTTTCTACGACCTGTGCGACCGTTACGGACTGCTGGTCTGGCAGGAATTCCCGTTCTCCTCGTCAGGCATCGACAATTGGCCTCCGGAGGACCCGATGGTGATCGCCGGCGCGCAACCCCTGGTGCGCTCCTACATCGCGCGGCGGCAGCATCACGCCTCGCTGCTGTGCTGGTGCGGCGGCAACGAACTGCAGGGCGGACTCGACGGCGGGAAGCTCGGCACGGGCATACCCGCAACGATCGCCCATCCGCTGCTCGCCATGATGGCCAAAGAGGCCGCGGCCATGGACCCAGGCCGGCGCTTCCTCGTCACGTCCGCCTCGGGTCCGCGTTTCACGGCGGACGAAAAGGATTTCGGCAAGGGCCTGCATTGGGACATCCACGGTCCGTGGTGGCCGGCCACCGCGGAGTATTGGAACCGCGACGACTCCCTGTTCCGCTCCGAAGTCGGCGCCGCCGGGGCGAGTCCGGTGGATATATTGGAAAAATACAATGCCCCCGGGGCGCTGCTGCCGCTCGACGAGAGCAATCCGCTGTGGCGGCGATTCGGTTTCTGGATTCAGGCGAAGGAATTCCAGCATGACCATGGGCGGCAGGCAAAGGACCTGACGGAATACGTCGCGTGGAGCCAGCGGAGGCAGCGCGAGGCGCTGGACCGCGCGGCGCGCGCCACGAAACGCCGTTTCCCAGCCTGTGGAGGATTCATCGTCTGGATGGGCCACGACCCGTTCCCCTGTCCCGCGAATACCGCGGTGCTCGATTACCTCGGTCGTCCCAAGCCCGCAGCCGAGGCGCTGAAGGCGATCTTCCTGAGCAAGCCGACTGATCTCTGAAGAAATTTAACCACGGATCACACGGATACCACGGATGGATTCAAGGCCATGGCCGCAAGAGGCTCAGAAGGCACAGAAGGATCCAAACCAAATTGCATGAGTAAAAAGCGGGTTTTTCGGGTGTTTTAAAAGCGAAGTTGTCATCCCATAACTCTGTCATTCTGAGCGCAGCGAAGAATGACAAGGAGACGGGATAGCCACAGCAGACTCTCACGGCCCTTCACTGCTTCCTCAGCGAGCTCCTGTAAATGGCTTGTGTCCCCAATCCGTAGCATCCGTGTGATCCGTGGCTAAAAAGGTATTCCTCCTAAACCGCCGCATACCGGTCACGTAGCGTGTCCACCAGTGGCTGCAATTGGGTGCGGGCCAGGCCGGTTCTGGTCCGCACGCCGGGGCCGGGGCTTTCGAAATTGAATGGCACATAGTACGAATCGAGCGAGGTCGCTAGGCGGTCGACCTCGGTCCACGCGGCCCGGGCCGTCCCGGTGTCGCCGGTGCGCTCGGCTTCATGCAACTGCGCCATCGCCCAATAGAAACGGAACGACTCGTCGCCGTAGCGAAAGGACCGCGCATCCTCCTCGATCCGGCGGCGGACCGGCGCCGGCATTTTTGTCTGCTGCGCGCGTTGCAACGCCGCCGCGGCCCGGTCGAGGTGCGCCAGCGAGGCCTCGGGTCCAATGGCCTGGCCGCCCTCCGCTTGCAGGTGCTGGAGGACAAAGACTGATTTCTCGGGCCGTGTGCGGCCGTCCCACGCGAGCAACTGGCGGTTCACGCTGTCCTTGTGCCAGTTTCGCCAGGCGGTGACGTTGGCGTAGGCGGATTCAAGTTCGTCGTAGAATTCCCGCATTGCCGCCGTTGCCACGCCGTAGCGCTTTTCGAGGTAATCGGCGACAATGGCCGCGACGGGGGCGGCGGCATCCCAGCACAGGCGGGCATAAAGCAACTGCGTGAGGGCCCGCGGACCCCACAGCGCCACCGGGACGTGCATGTAGCTCATGCCGCGCACGCCGGTGCGGTGGTAGAAATCGAAGTCAGCGCCCATGGTGCGCGTGAAGAGCAGCGGGAGGTCTTCGAACTTGGAGACGTTGTAATACTCGACCACGGCAAGCGGCATGCGGTGCGCTTCCCGGCCCCATTCGCCGAGCGTGCGGGCGTAGTGGGTGTTGAGTTCGTCGCAGGCCGGATCCTCGAGGGTGTGGGCATAGCAGCGGTTGATGGGTGCGTAGAGCACGAGATCGCGACCGCTGGCGAGCACGTCGGGAATGCCGCGCGTCGGGCCTTCGAGCGAGGGCGTGCCCTCGTAGGCCACGAGAACGAAGCCGGGGGCGTGGTCCAGGGTGCCGGCCTTGACCGCCGCATCCGCCGCGGTGCGCACGCGACCGAGAAAATGCAGGTAGCGGTCGGCGTCGTTGCCCAGCGCGCGGCAATGCCCGCACTGGCACCAGCCCGCCCAGGTGTCGAAGAGCCACAGGTTCTGCCAGTCGGTCTCCGCCCAATCCGTACGGCAGAGTTCGATGACCGCTTGCGCGACATGGTTTACGGCCGCTTCATTCGTCACGCAAAACTGGTAGCGGTACGCCTGCGCGCGTTCGCGCCGGCCGTCCACCTCGGCGAACCAGTCCGGGTGCGCCTCGAACAGCGTGCGGCCGTCGGGCTGCGGCCGGTCGGGATCGAGGATGCCTTCGAGCACATGGCCGCCGGAGACGTACCGGAAGCCGAGCTTGCGCATCAACGCCGCGGAGCGCGGATGATAGCAGCACGAGTTGAGCCGGTTGCGCGCCATCCACCGGATCATGTCGGGCGACTCCATGCCCATGTATTCGACATGAAAGCCGCGGAAGAGCGGAAAGTCCGGCGCGGTGGCCAGGTCCCAACCTGCCAGCGGCAAGTCGGTCCGCTCCGGTGGTGCGATCTCGCCGCCGGGTCCGGGAGTCTGCCAGCGCCAGCCAAGTTCACCGAGCCAGGCATAAGCGGCGTAGAGCACGCCCTCGCGACCGCCACCAGCGAGCACGAGCCGCGATTGGCCGGCATGCGGCAATGAACGGATCACGTAACCCTGCGGATCGGCGGGCACGCCGGCGACAGCGAGGCCCAGTTCCGTTTGGAGGGTCGAGGCCGGACCGAGCACGATGACCGGACCTGCGGCCGGCAGGGTGGCGCTGAAGCGGATTTTCCACGCGGGTGCGGTCCGCGCGAGATGGTCGCGAAGCTCGACGGCGGCAAAGGCGACCGTGCAGCGGTCGGCATCGGAGCCGCCCTGTTTCCAATTCACCTTTGACTCGCCTCCGGCCCAGTAGGTGGTCTGGAGATCCGCGCCCGTATAGGGCAGGACAATGGTGAGGGAGGTGGACGGGGTTTCAGGGTTCATGTGAAATGTGAGTCAGGTTTCCTGGGAGCGCGGGCCGCTGGCCCGCATTCGCAGAGGAGCGGG
>CAZFHG010000104.1:4504-12331 GCA_964518665.1 uncultured Opitutaceae bacterium
TGAGTCAGGTTTCCTGGGAGCGCGGGCCGCTGGCCCGCATTCGCAGAGGAGCGGGCGGGCCGCCCGCGCTCCCGGGGGGCAGACTTGACGCGAACGACGTTCCACTCGCTCACGCTCGTAGCTACCGCAGGGCAAATTCATTTTGTATCCGGAAAATAATCCGCCGTCGGTGCCACGGCTTCGCCGGCGCGGGGCGGCCACATATAGCGGCCGAGTTCCACCTCCGGGCCGCGGTCGGCATTGATCGCCGCGGGGTCAGCCTCGGGAAACAGGATCTGCCACTGGCGCATCTGCTGGTCGAGGGCGTTGCGCAGGCTTTCGACGGGGGCCGGACCGGGGACATGCGCCGGGGTGGCGGGAGACCACGCGCAGTCGGCTCCGACGTACGCGGTGATCAACCGGCCGGCCACGTCATTGGTGCCCCACAGGCAGAGGGTCACGCCGAGCACGTTCGGATGCACCGCGCCTTCCACGCACCACGCGCGCGTGGCCTCGTAGTCACCGTGCACGCGGATCCAGCTGGCGCCGGCGCCGAGCATGACCGGCGGTTTGCCGGCGCCGCCGTAGCGTTTCACTTTTTCAATGATCTCGGGGATGCTCTGCTCGGCATATCCCCAGGGCTGGACGACAATCCGGTCGCGCAGCGCGGCGGGAACAGGCCGACCGCCATGATCGGCCCAGATGTGCATCGTCAGTTTTTTTCCATGGCGCGCCCCAACGCGCATGAGGATGTCGTGCAGCCGGCCGACCATGTTCTCCGGGGTGTGGCCGCAGTCTTCCTCGCCCGGCAGCACGGCCCAGAGCGCCTCGTCCAGACCGAGATGCACGGCCGCCACGGGTTCGAGGCAGGGCACGATCTCGTCGTAGATTTTTTCCAGCAGGGCATAGCTCGCCTCGCCGATGCCGAAGGAGGAGCCGCCATACTGCCCCGCCGCCCCGCGCAGGTGCGGATAATGGTAGGTGAAACTGTGCACATGGCCCCACGATTCGATCTCGGGCAATATCGCGACATGGTAACTCCGCGCATAGGCCACCAGTTCGGTGAGCGCCGCGGCATCAAGGGCAAAGGGGTTCTCGCGGCCGATGGGCAGCCGGGCGAAGCGGAAGCCGCACAACTCGTCATCGTTCAGGTGGAGATGGAGGGTGTTGAGCTTCAAGTGCGCGAGGATACGGACCAGGCGCTTGAGGAGTGGCAGCGAAAACGGCGCCCGGCCGACGTCGGCCATGAAGGAGCGCACGGCATAGCGTGGCTCGTCCTCGATCCGCAGCACCGGCACCGCGCGTCGCGCCGCGGCGGTGCGCGCGTCCACCGCTGCATCGAAGCGCAGGAATCGTCCCGCGTGGAAAATACCCGTGAGTAATTGATAGACGGTCTGTGCCCCGTAGAAGCGACCGGCGGGAGTGCCGGCGGCGACCGTGATGCCCGCTTCATCCGTGTTCAGCACATAGCCCTCGGGATGGATCACGGAGGCATCGTCGAGGAAGCGGATGCTATAGGCGGCGTCACCGTCGAAGGCACACCGCACGCCCGGCAATAGGGCTCCGAGCTGCTCCATGGTCCTGCGCGCGGCCACCTCGGCGGGATTCGCGGCATCGAGTCCAAGTACAGCGATCGCCGTGGGAAACGGCACGCTGCGGCCGGCATGCACCAGTGTTTGCGGATAAGGGCAAAGGGGCAGCGGATCCATATGAAGGGTGATAGCAGGCCGGTGCGGAGAAGAAACGATTCTTTCTCTTTCCTCTTTATCTTTCTCTTTCGTCAGGGGGATCGGGTCCATCGATCATTCTCGTTGTCGTAATCGTTCTCGGATCCATCAGTTCGAGAACGAGAACGATTACGACAACGAGGATGGTTTCCTGAGAGCGCCTCCGGCGGGAGAAAGAGAAAGATAAAGAGGAAAGAGAAAGAGTAGTTGGTCAGCCCTTCACGCCGGTCGCGGCCACGCCCTCCACGAAGCGGCGTTGGGCGGCCATGAACAGGATGATGACCGGCAGGACCATCACGGTCGCCAGCGCCATGACGAGATGCCACGGCACCTGGCCGGCGCTGCCGCCGGTAAGCTGCTCGGCGCGAGCGATGAAATAGAGCAAGCCGACGGGCAGCGTGTAGGCGGTTTCGCTGTGCAGGTACACGAGCGGGTTGAACAGGTCGTTCCAGCTCCAGAGGAAGGTGAACAGGACCACGGTGAGCACGGCGGGCAGGCTCATGGGTACGACGAGCCGCCAGAGGATGGTCCACTCCGATGCCCCGTCGAGCCGCGCGGCCTCGATAAGGCTCTTCGGCACGGTACGGAAAAACTGCCGCAGCAGGAAAATGCCGAAGACGTTGCCGCCGAGCCAGGCCGGGAGCACGAGTGGGAGGTAGGTGTTGACCCAGCCGAGCGCGGCGTAGGCCTTGAAGAGCGGGATGATCGTCACCTGCGCGGGCAGCATGAGGGTCGAGAGCAGGAGGCCGAAGAGCAGGTCGCGGTGCCGCACCTCGTAGTAGGCGAAGGCGTAGGCGGCCGGACAACAGGTGAGCACGGTGCCGGTCACCACCATGGCGGCGACAAAGACGGAGTTGAGAAAGAACCGGTGGTAGGCGAATCCGTCCCAGACCGTCTGGTAATTCACCCACTGCGGCAGGGCGGGAATCAGCGGCGTGGGATTGCGCAGGATCTCCGGAAAGGTCTTCAGGCTGGTGAGCAGCATCCAGCCCAGCGGCAGCACCATGATGAGCGCCCCGAGCGCGAGCAGGGCGGTCAGCAGGAAGGTGAGCCGGCGCGAGCGGTGGTGTTCCATGTCAGTCCCCGTAGTGCACCCAGCGGCGGCTGAGGCGGAAGTTGAGCCACGTGATGACCACGATGACGGCGAACAGCAGCCAGGCCATCGCACTGGCCAGACCCATGTGGAAATACGTGAAGGCCTGCTGGTAGAGGTTGAGCCCGTAGAACAGCGTCGCGCGCGCCGGTCCGCCGGGAATGAGCCCCTGCGCCGCGCCGAACGCGTAGGCGAGGTCGAAGACCTTGAGCGCCCCGATCACACCCATGACGACGTTGAAGAACAGTACGGGCGAAATCAGCGGAAGAGTGACATGCCGGAACCGCGCCCACGTCCCGGCGCCGTCGATGTGCGCCGCCTCGTACAGCTCGCGCGGCACCGTCTGCAGGCCGCCGAGGAAAATCACCATGGGATAGCCGAAACCCCAAAGGCTGATGATCACCACCACCGGCAGGGCCCAGGCCGGCGAGGTGGTCCAGGCCGGACCCGTGATGCCCATGAGCGCGAGCAGCCGGTTGAGCAGGCCGCCGTCGGCCTGGAAGATGTAGACGAACACCGCGACGCTCGCGGCCTGCGGGAGGATCGACGGCAGGAAATACACCGCCCGCCAGAAGCCGCGCGCCTGCACCGGCTGGTTGAGCAGCAGCGCGACGCCGAGCGCCGACGCCACCGAGAGCGGCACCTGCACCGCAGTGAAGAGGAGCGTGACCTTGACCGAGGGCCAGAAGGCCGGGTCCGCCCCGATCAGATAAAGGTAGTTTCGCAACCCGATGAAGCGCGGCGCGGCCACGACGTCGTACTGGCAGAAGCTTAGCCACAGCGAGTACACCATCGGCCACAGGTTAAACACCGCGAAGCCGGCCAGAGCGGGACCGGCGAAAAGCACGAACCAGTAAAGCTGGGCGCGGCGGGAGTTCATGGGAAAGGGAGAAACCGACCCGTGGCTACAAGCGTAAGCGAATGGACGAAACCCCACTCGCTCACGCTCGTAGCCACCGAGGGCAGCGGACAATGTTCAGTCGGAGTCATGGGTCCTTCCGGTCAAACGTGGCGAGGTAGGCGTTGACGCCGTCGGCGGCGCGGTGTGCGGCCTCCTCCGGGGTGAGTTCACCCTGCACCATGCGGTCCACTTCCGGCTGCACGATCTGGAGCATGATCTCGATGTAGTGCGGATGGCGCGGGATGGGCTGCGCGTATTTGATCTGCTTGTAGGCGGCAGCGATGTTGCGTGGACGCTCGCCGGGGCCGCGGCCGTGGATCTGCACCTCGGCCACCGAACGCCGGGGCGAGATGCTGCCGTGGCGCATGACTTCCATCGCCGCCTCCTTCCGGGTGAGAAACTTGAGCAGCGCCCAGGTTTCCTCGGGATATTTCGTGTGCTTGTAGATGCCATACCCGGCGATCGCCAGTTCGCCGCCGCTGCGCGAAGCCGGTCCCGCCGGCAGGAGTTGGATGTCCCAGTCCAGCCCGGTGATCTGATTGTAGTTGGGCCAGAAGTTCACGTGCCCGACCATGACCATGGCGAGGCGCTCATTGACGAAACCGTTGAGCGGCTCGAAGCCCGCCGGCGCACTGTAATGATGCTTGAGGGCCTTTTCCTGAAAGAAGCGCAGCCCGGCGATGGCCGCGGGCGAATCCAGCGCGCAGCGTCGGCCGTCGGCCGTGAACACCGTGCCGCCCGCCTGGCGCACATAGGTGAGCCACTCGCCCCACCAGCCTTCCTGCCTGCCGCAACCCCACACGCCGGGATCATCGGCCGTGGCCGGCCGGGTGAGCGCCACGGCATTGCGCACCAGATCATCCCAGGTCCAGTCCTCGGTCGGTTCGGGCAGGCCCGCCTCGCGGAACAGCCTGCGGTTGTAGTAAAGCAGGGCGACATTCGCATGCTCCGGCATGACGTAATAGCGGCCCTCGTGCTGCAGCGCCGCGCGGATCTCCGGGAAGAAGTCATCCAGCCCGATTTCAGCGGCATCCCGCTCCACCAGCGGCGTGAGGTCGCGCATGAAGGGCAGGAGATAACTCAGCCACACGTCGCCCGAGTAGAACAGGTCCGGCGCCTGGCCGGCGGCGGCGAGCGTCTTGAACTTCATGTGGTACTCGCTCATCGGCACCAAAATCATGCGCACCTCGATGTCGGGGTGCAGCCGCTGGAACTCCGCCACCTGCTGCTCGTAGAAAGACTTCAGCGGCGAAACAAAATGCACCCAGGTCAGCAGCTTGCGGCCGGGGGCGGGCGGGGGCTCGTGGCTGCGGCCGGACCACCAGAAACCGGCCAGCGCCAGGGCCAGGACGGCGAGGCTGAGCAAAATCGCGCGAATACGGGGGAGCATCGGGGCGCCGGCCGGGAATCCGGGCGACCCGCTGATTTGGCCGGCGGTCGGCGGCCTTGGCAATCCCGCACGCTGCTCAGATTTTGCGCAATGCTGGCAGGCTCGCCGCGGCCACGGCCTGGCCGTGGCGCTTGTCCTGCTCGTCCGGCGTGCGCAGGCGGACCTTGTCCGCCAACGCGGGGAACTCGGCCTGCAGCACGGCGGCCGCCTGCGCGAGGATGACCTCCCCACCCTCGCCCGAGGTCACGCGGCCGAGGATGAGCAGATTCCGCAGTTCGTAGAAATCCGCGTAGTGCGCGATGGCATAGCCAAAGCACACCCCGATGGTCTCAAAGATGGCACGGGCGCGTTTGTCGCCGGCCTGCATCGCCTCCTGCACCGCCACAAGCTGCTCCGGGAGCGGCTGGGTGGCGGGGAAGGAAAAGCCCGCAGGCCCCGCGAGCCGGCCAACCGCCTGCTGGGAAAAATACTGCACGCCGCAACCGTGGTCGCCGGACCATTCGTCGCGCGGGGCGCCGGCGCGGTAGTCCACCGGGGCGAAGGCGAGTTCGTTGAGCCAGGGCGTGATGTTGCCCGCCGGCGTGACGTAGCCGCCGGCCGTGCTGGTACCGAGCGAGATGCCGAGGATGGCGTTCGCGTTCATGGACATCGAACCGGCGAGCGCGGTGACCTCGCCGTCGTTGGCGACCTCGAAGGGCACCCCGCCCCAGCGCGCCTGCAGCGTGAAGAACATGCGGCGGATGTGCTTTTCAAACTGGTCCGCGGGCACGCCGCGGAAGAGCGAGGCCACGCGCACCTCGTTGTTCACATACACGCCCGCCGCGCTGCCGCCGATGGCGTCCACCCGCGGCAGGTGCGCCGCAGCGCGGGTGAGCGTGTCGTGCACGCCCTCGATGTGGTAGGCCGGGTCCTTCTGAAAATACGGGTCCCAGCGGATTTCCTCGGAATAGACCACCTTGCCGTCAATGACCGCCGCGGCCTTGCGATCGCTGCCGCCCAGGTCGAACCCGATGCGGCAGCCGGCCAGGTGCCGGCCCATGGTGAGCGAGGAATCGTCGTCCGACGGGAGTGAATCCAATCTCGTCGCCGCGAGGGAGAAGACCGGGCCCTGCACCTTCTCGCCCATGAACAGGTGATCGAAGGCGCGCTCGCCGGCCGGGCTGTAGATCTTCGCGAGCGCCGTCGCGATCTCGTCGGCCCCGGCCACCAGGACGCGGCAACCGCCCTTCTGCCAGAGCAGAAACTTCAGCAGGCGCTCGACGTAGCGGAGCGTATGCGCCGAGGCCGGATGGCCGGCCGCGAGCACGCGGTCGCGGTGCACGGAGGCCTTGCCGTCGGCGCGGATCAGCGCGAGCGCGAATGGCCGCGCCCCCGGATCGCGGGCGACGAGCTCGCGGTAGGCCCGGTTCCAAAGAACCGCGGGCAAAAACTCCGGATCAAGCACCGGACGAAGTTTGGGAGTAACGGCGAGACTCATGGGAGAGTTGTTTTTTTAACCACGGATTTCACGGATGCCACGGATAAGTGGATGGCCACAAGAGGCACATAAGGCTCAGAATACGTGAAATTGGGTAGCGCCCGTCCGGAGGCCGGGCCCTACCCATAACCTGACTCGCATTATTCCAAGATTGGTTCCTGTGCTTTTTGTGCCTCTTGTGGCCATTTCTAGATCCGTGTTATCGGTGCAATCCGTGGTTTAAATTCAGGATTAGGCTTTCTCCGCCAGCAACTCGTCCACCAACCTTCCGCAGTACCATTGCATGCGCGGGAGGTGGAAGGGACCTTTCCAGGTGTTGCCCTTCAGACGGGTGGAAATGCGGCCGTCGCGGTGGGCGTAGCCGAACCACTCGCCGTGTACAGGGTCGGCAAAGACGCGGTGCGACCACTCGTGCACCATGCCGTGCCACGCGGCGTACTTCGGGTCGCCGGTGAGCTGGAAGGCCAGCAGGGTCGCGATCTCGGCCTCGTTCTGCGGCCACCAGAATTTCATCTCGGCCCAGTATTCCTGGATCGGCTTGCCGTGCAGGTCCACGAAGTAGAGCAGGCCGCCATGCTCCGGATCCCAGCCCCGCCCCCACATGCAGTCGAGGATGCCGAGCCCGAGCTTGAGCATCCGCGGGTCGCGGTTCCGCACCTTGGCCTCGTGGAGGATGAACCACGCGCACTCGATGGCATGGCCGGGATTGAGCGTGCGACCGTCAAAGTGGTCGAGGATCGCGCCACCTGCGCCGGTGATTTCCATGAGGGCGCCGACGTCGGGCTTGTAGAAGTCGCGCTCGATGGCGGCGATCGAACGGTCGATCCACTGCGAGCAGGTCGCCCCCTTCACCGTGATGTCGCCCAACAACGCGCGCACTTCCTGGGCCGTGGCGATGGCGATCATGTGCGGCGCCACGCCCTGCATGGGCCGCGTGGCCGGATCGGTCTTCGGCGGCATCACACCAGGTGTGAAGCTGTGGTGCAGGTAGTTCGTAAAGTATTCCGCCGCCTCGGCCGCCGCACGGGCGTCGCCGGTAGCCTTCGCGTAGGCCGCGCTGCCGATGGTGGCGAAGCATTCGCTATAAACATAGCGCCGCATCCGCAGCGGCCGGCCCTCGCGGGTGACGGTGAAGTAGAGCTTGCCGCCGGGTCCGCGGCAATGCGCCCGGATGAAGTCGAGACAGTGCTTCGACGCTGCCAGCCACTCGGGCCTCGGCTCCACGGTGTTGTACAGCGTGGCGAAAGTCCACGCGGCGCG
>CAZFHG010000105.1:0-12304 GCA_964518665.1 uncultured Opitutaceae bacterium
CGGCCGGAAGCGGCCTGAAACTTTCTTGCCGATGGAAACTCCTCCCAACCTGAAGCAATGGCGCAAGGACCAGCGCGCGGCGCTTCTGGCCCGCCGGACGGCCAGCACGCCGGCCGAGCGGTCAGCGTGGAACCACGTGATCCTCGGTTTTCTGGAGGCGGGATTTCCCGCCCTGCGGGGTCTGGTCGTGGGTTTCTGCTGGCCCTACAAGGGCGAGGTGGACCCGCGGCCGCTGATTCTAAACCTGCGCGAACACGGCTCCCGCGTCGCCCTGCCGGCCGTCGTGGCGAAGGGCCAGCCCCTCGAATTCCGCGAATGGTGGCCCGGTGCGTCCATGCAGGCGGGCGCCCTCGGCATTCCGGTGCCGGACGGCACTCCCGTGCTGATTCCCGATGCCGTGCTGGTTCCCCCGGTCGGGTTTTGCGAAAGGGGTTGGCGCCTGGGATATGGCGGGGGCTATTTCGACCGCACCCTCGCGAGCCTGTCACCGTCGCCGGTCAAAATCTGCCTCGCCCACGAACTGTCGCGCATCCCGACGATTTATCCGCAACCCCACGATATCCCGATGGACTTCGTCGTCACGGAAGCCGGCATCCATGCCGTCGAAAACGGCGCCATGGGCCGGATCGATGCCGCCGCGTGCGCCCTGCGGTTGACGCGGTTGATCACGACCCGCGGCCTTCCCCGCCGGCAGTCCTGACCGGCGCACTCGGAATTAACCACGGATCACACGGATTTCACGGATCACGGGATGATCACATGAAGCATATAAGGACAGACCGTTTAACAGGAGAAAGCAGAGGGAGCAGAGAACCTGATTCATAAGCTCCGCTCCCTCTGCTTCCTCCTGTTAAATATTACCGGTTCCTTATGTGAATTTTGTGCCTCATGTGGCCAATATCTTGGATCCATCCGTGAAAGCCGTGGGCAAAATGTCCGCCAAGAAACGCGCAGTGTAACGGATTGTCTGACTGCGCCCCGCCCGGTAGTCACAGGTCATGGCCATGACCCATCGCGCCCGCATGCTCGCAGCCATCCGCGGCGAACCCGTGGACCAGTTGCCGTGGGTGCCGCGGATGGACCTCTGGTGCCTCGCGCAAAAGGCCCGCGGGACGCTGCCGCCGGAGTTCGCCGGCCTCGACACCGCCGGCATCGCCGACGTCCTCGGCATCGGCTGCCACGCCGTGCGGGGCGATTTCACCCTGCCGCGCGAGCGCCGGGAGCAACAGCTGCGCGGACTCGGCTTCGACAACCACCCCGACTATCCCTACCGCATCGAAGTGCGGGACCTGCCGGTGGAGTTCTCCCACGATCCGGAAAACCTGCGCACGCGCGTCCGCACTTCGGCCGGCGACGTGGTGCTCCATCTGGAGCTCACGCGCGAGATGGCGCGCAACGGCATCTCGATTCCCTTCGTGCAGTCCTACGCCCTGCCCTCCCTCGACCATCTCGAGGCCGTGGCGCAGCTCTTCGAGCACCTGGCCGTGATTCCGACGCCGGACGCCTACGCCACCTTTCAACGCCGCATCGGTGAACGCGGCCTGGCCATCGCCAACGGGCCGATCGCCGCCTCCCCGATGCACCTGCTCCTGCACGAGCTCATGCCGATGGAGCAGTTTTTCTACCTCTACGAGGACGAGTGCGACCAATTGCGGCGGTTCGCCCGTCGCCTGGAGCCGTTCTACGAGGCGATGCTCGCCGCGTTGCTCAAGTGCAGCGCGGAGGTCGTGTTCTGGGGCGCCAACTACGACCAGGACCTGACCTGGCCGCCGTTCTTCCAGGAGGAAATCGCGCCCTGGCTGCAGCGCGTGTCCCGCGAACTGCATGCCGCGGGCAAGCTCGTGCTGACGCACTGCGACGGTGAGAACCAGCGCCTGCTCCCGTTTCTTCCGTCCTGTAATTTCGACATCGCCGAATCCGTCTGCCCCGCCCCCATGACCCGTTGCACGCTCGCGCAACTGCGGCAGGGTTTCGGTCCGCGCACCACCGTGTGGGGTGGCATCCCCTCCATCGTCCTCCTCGACGCCGAAATGGACGACCACGCCTTCAACCACTATCTCGACGAAGTCTTCCGCGAAGCCCGCCAAGGTACCCACCTGATCCTGGGCGTCTCCGACAACGTCCCACCCGACGTCAACCTGTCGCGCCTGACGGAAATCGGCCGGTGCTGCCGGGAATTTTTATAACCACGGATTTCACGGATGGCAGGGATTTTAAGGCAATGGCCACAAGAGGCTCAGAAGGCACATATGGATCCGGACTATTTTTACAGGAGGAAACAGAGGGAGCAGAGAGGCTGATCGGCCTTGGTCTTATCCGCGATCATCGTGCAACCCTCGCGGCCTAAAGCCGCTCCTACAGTTCCTCCTGCCAATCGCCCATAAACTTTGCCCATCAGGTAGCTACGAGCGTGAGCGAGTGGTGCTTGTTCGATCTCCGATCTCCCATCTGCAATCTGCGAGACCTTCGACTCGCTCACGCTCGTAGCTACCTTGTGATCCTAAATTCTATTTTCAGGGCCGTTGGGATCAGTACTTCGACGTTACGCGTTCAACGTTCGCCGTTCAGCGTTTTCCCTCCCCTTCCAGCCCGATCCATCCGCGGTCAAAAATTAGGCTGCGGGTGCGAACCGGGGCAGTTCGGAGACCTGCCCTACTTTTTGAGCAGGCGCTCGAGGGTGTCGCGGAGCGCCATGAGGTCGAAGGGCTTCTTGAGCACGGCGTCGAAGCCGTGGGCTGCGCTGTCATGGAGGACCTCGTCGTTGGCGTAGCCGCTCATGACGACCGCCTTCACGCCGGGCTCGAGCACGCGCATGGCCTTCACGGCCTCGCGGCCGCCCATGCCGCCGGGGACGGTCAGGTCGAGCAAGACGACATCGAAGGGCTGGCCGGCGGCGCGGGCGAGCGCATGCTGCTCGACGGCGCTGCGGCCATTGTCCGTCAACTCTACGGTGTGCCCCATCTGCTCAAGCGCCAGGGCGACCGAATGCTGCACGGCGGGCTCGTCGTCCATCACCAGAATCCGGGCGGACGGCTGACCGGACAGGTCCCGGTCGCCGGCCGGTGTATGGGCCGCGACCGCCGCCTGCGGGACGGCCGGCAGGTAGACGTGGAAGGTGGTGCCAGCCTGCGGGCTCGAATCCACGCTGATCGCACCGTTGTGCTTCTGGATGATCGCATGGCAGATGGTCAGGCCGAGACCCATGCCGCGCTGCGGCCCGCGCTGCTTGGTGGAATAATAGGGGTCGAAAATCTTGGGCAGCACGTCCGGCTGGATGCCCTCGCCATGATCGGACACCGTGATGTGCAGGTAACTGCCCGCGGGCAGATGGCGGCCGTCCCCGGTTTGCACCACGGTGTTTTCCGCCCGCAGGGTGACGACTCCGCCGTCGGGCATGGCCTCGCGCGCGTTGAGCACAAGGTTGCGGATGACCTGCCCGATCTGGCCGGCGTCCACTTCGGTCGGCCACAGGTCGGGAGCGATGTGGATGTCGCCGCGCACGGTTGAGCCGGTCAGGGCCAGTGGGACCGACTCGCGGAGGAGGTCGGAAATCACCACCACCCGGGGCAGGGTGGCGTCGCCCCGGGCGAAGGTGATGAGCTGCTGGGTCAGGTTGCGGGCCGAGAGCGCGGCATTCTGCGCGCCCTCCAGGCGCCGTTTGAGCCCGACGGTGTCGGCGGGATTGAGCTGGGCCAGCTCGAGGTTGAGGAGGATGGCCGTGAGGAGATTGTTGAAGTCATGGGCGATGCCGCCGGCGAGCACGCCGGTGGACTCGAGCTTGCCGAGCACCAGCCGGTCCTCCTCCGCCTGCTTGCGGGCGGTGAGATCGGTGTGGGTGCCGATGATGCGCAGGGGGCGGCCCTCGGCGTCGCGGCTCATGACCATGCCGCGGATGAGCACCCATTTCCAGGAGCCGTCCTTGCACCGCAGCCGGTGCTCGACCGCAATGGCGCCCGAGTGGCTGTCGCGCAGGGCCCGTTCCGCCGCCATCACGGCGGGCAGGTCGTCGGGATGGATGCGGTCGCGCCACTCATTCATGTCGGTGCCGATCTCATCCGCGCGATAGCCGAGCATTTCCTTCCAGCGGGCGGAGCGCAGCACCTGGTTGGCCGGCACGTCGTAATCCCAGAGGCCGTCGCCCGAACCCTCGATGGCAAATTTCCAGCGCTCCTCGCTCAGCCGCAGCGCCTCGGCCGAGCGGGCCTGGCGGTCCAGCATGCGCCGCTGCCACCAGATGAGCAGGCCCACGGCGAGGAGCACGGCCGCCCCGGGTGCAAAGTAGGGTCGCAGGTCCGCGAGGCGGATGGGGTGCGGCTCGATCGGCCCGATCCATTTCGCATAGATGCGGTCGAACTCGCCGTTGTGCCGCACTTCGGCGAGGGCCTCGTTGATCCGCGCCAGCGTCGCCCTGTCCCCCGGCCGGACGCCAAAATGGTACCGGTAGATGATGTCATCCACGAAATCGGCCTTCAGGTTGTGCTGGTTGGTCAACTGGCTGGAGAGGGGGCTCAGCATGAGCGTGGCGTCGGTCTCGCCGCGGGCCGTGGCCTCGAGCGCCGCATCCCAGCCTCTGTAGGGGTGGAGGGTCGCGCCCCACTCCGGATGATCGGCGGCATGGTTGTAGGTCACGGTGCCCAGCAACGATCCAAGCTTTTTGCCGGCGAAATCCGCAATGCGATGGAAGGGCGGATGATCCGCCCGGCGATAAACCACGCCGTGCACCCACGCATGGCCGACGCTGTAGTCCATGGGCGGTTCCCGGTTAGGCCGGTACACGACGTTCGCGAGGGCGTCGATTTTGCCGGCGTCCAGGGCCGCGAGGTGGTTGGTCCAGTAGTTGGGAACGACCTCGATCTCGACCAATCCCGTCGCGGCCATGGCCGCGAGCAGCTCGGGCGTGAAGCCCGAGGGCTTGCCCTGGTCATCGATGAACGACATCGGGGCCGCGTGGAATTCCACCCCGATGCGCAAGGGGGCCGCGGCGCCGGCGGCCGTCAAACCCAACGCGGCGAGCAGCAACCAAAGGCTCAGCCTACGCATGGTCAGGGTCACGCACAGTGACATTCTGGAGCGCAATTAGCATCGCGGAGAAATTGCCGGGATTCCCGGCCTGAGTCTATGCGCATTTATGCGGAGAAACCGCGCCGGGGAGGGGCGCGGAACGCTCAACGCTCAACTCTTAACGTTTAACGTTCAAGTGACGGAACTGGCGCAGTGAAAGTAGGCAGCCCGCTCGCGGGCGCTTGTTACGCGTGCGCATACCGGACGGGCGCGAGCAGGCTCGCGGCCTACCGTTTTACATTGAGCGTTAAAAGTTAAACGTTGAGCGTTGAGTGTTCCACGCGCAGCGTGCGGTCGTGCTTTTCTTCAAGCGCATCCTGAATTTCGACAAGGAGGCTGTGGCCCAGCGGGAGCAGCGTCACGCCGTGCGCCACATCGTGGAGGCCGGCTCCCCGCTGCAGGCTGCGCTGCGCCTCGGCAATCGCGACCAGGCCGTCCGCCTGCTCAATCTCTCCAGCGGCGGTGCCGCCGTGCAGCTCGTGCTGCTCCTGGAGTTCTCGCGCGGCGACCCCTGCCAGCTGCGGTTGGAACTCGGCGGCCGCGTGCTCCGGCTCGACGGCCATGTGGCCCACCAGTTGTCCGAAACCACGCAGACGAAGCTGGGCGTTGAGTTTAAATTCGCGAACTTCGAGGAGCAGAAGAGTTACCTGCAGCTGCTGGAGCCCGTGGCCATCGGCGCCTCGCTCAAGCCCGGCAATCCCAAGTTGGTGCGGCAGAAGGAGGCCGGCCTGCTGACCAAGCAGTACCACGGCACCAGCGACACCCTGCTGACGGTCTGGCGTCATTTTGCCGGCCAGGCGGTGCACAGCTTCGAATTCCGCATGCACGACTATTTCGTGCGCAGCAGCACCAAACCCAAGGTGCTGGAAATCTATACCTGCGAGGACCAGGAGCACGAGCAGAAGCAGGGTTACGGCGTGCCCGCACTCAAACGCGCCACGGATCAGCGCGAAGAAATCCGCCAGCTCTTCCACTGGATCGTCCCGCACATCAACCACTCCGTCCCCGACGACATCCGCGAATACCTCGCGCAGTTCTGATGCCGCCGCACGTAGCGCGGAACTTCAGTCCGCGCTGGGAACGCCACCCGGCGATTCAACTCTCCCCGGATCAGTGCCGGCTGAAGCACGGCACTACGAACGCCGAAATGGGAGCGCAGGCAACCCGCCCGCAATCGGCCGGGGCAAAGCCGCTCCTACAGTTGCAAACCTCACCCAGCCCACTTGAGCGTTCAGCGTTAAAAGTTAAACGTTGAGCGTTCGCCCCTGAAATTCAGCCCTTGGAAGTTGGATGTTGGAAGTTGGAAGTTCGGCGCCAGCTATTCCGCGCCGCCGCGCCGATACACATACCAATCCCACCCCGACAACGGCGCGTGCGGAAACATTTTCTCCAATTCATACCGGTTGCCCCAGGTATCGCCCACGGCTTCAGGCGGAACCTCTCCGCCATCCAACCGGTGAATAATGAGCCACCGCGTGCCGGACCGGGGCACGCGGTCGGCGGGGTGATAACGGATCTTCCGGCCGAGTCCGATCGCGGCCGCGTGATATCCGATGAGGGCCCCGTTGCGAAAATCGGAATCCGAACACACGGACACCACCGTCGTCGGTGTTTGCTCCACGAGCTGGCGCAACGCCGCCTGGTATTGTCCGCGACCGTCACGGCCCAGCCGATAAGTATGCAGCGCATTGCCCGCGAGAAAAAGCGCCACCAGCCCGCATGTCACCCACCGCCACACACCCCCTCGCGCCCACAGTCGCGCCAGGACGTAGCCGGCCAGCAACAAAACGAGGACGGCGCTGACGATGAAGTAGCGCGGAAACAGCAGCGTGAAGCGACCCAGCGCCGGCCCCACCGCGGGCAGGATTAAGGCCGCGAATCCGTAAAACACCGCGAGCGTCCAATCCCGCCGCCAGATCAACGCGAGCGCCACCGCCGCCACGCTGAGCAGGACCGGCAGTGCCAGCATCCGGCCGGATTCCGCGGGAAACCCCAAAGTGAACGCCGCCACGTCTCCCAGCACGCCGGCCAGCGGGTTCTCCGGTCCGCCTCCGATGCTTAGCCGGCGCACAAAGCCCCAATAGTAAATTCCGAAAAACAGCCACGGGACGGCGTGCCAGACCGCCAGGCGTTTCAGGCCCTCTCGCCAGCGATTCCGATCCCGCACCATGGCCAGAACCGACCAGACCAAGGCCGCCGCCATCACCGGCACCATCACGAGGTGCGACAGCAATCCCAGCACGCAGGCAAAACCATAGACGACCGCCCAGCGGCCGGCGGTGCGGCCGGCGACGTGACTCAACGCGTACCATGCCAGCAACGCGCCCGCCACGGCGGGAGCATAACCGCGCGCCTCCGAGGAATAGTGCACGAGAAGATGCGCCCCGCCGATCAGTACCGCGGTAAACAGGCCGGCGGCATTGCTCGCGCTGATGGCCGACTCCGGGTGCAGCGCCCGGTATTGGCGGCGGGCGATCAATCCCGCCAGCAGCACGGTTGCGCTCCCGGCGCACCACGCCAGCAGACGATAGGTCCACGCCGGCCCCACCGCCGGCAGCCAAGACAGCCAGAGTGAGTTGAGCGGGTGGTTGTTGTCGTGCAGCACCTTCGTGAGGATTTCCCACGGCGCCTTGATTTCCCGCACCAGCCCCAGCGACCAGATTTCATCCAGCCAGAGATCGCACGACATCCCCACCCACCGCACCGCCGCGTAGACGGTGCAGATCAACGCGAGCCAAAGCGCGAAACGGCTGCGCACGGGTTTTGTCGCGGTATCCATGCAGAAGGGTGGCGGATTCAGTTCCGCCGCGCAGATCGACGCAAGCGCGACGGAGTCATGCAATGGGTAGGGCCCGACGTCCCCGGCGGGCCGGTTTGGCATGCGCACGCCCAACCGCCAGCCGGGGACGTCGGGCGCTACCCAATTCACCAGCGCCGATGGCGCTGTCAGAGGCGGCAGCTCCAGACATTCGCCTTTGAGGCGAAATACAGCCGGTCGCCGGTGACCGCCAGGCCGGCCGTGATTGGCACCGGGGGCTTGGCGAGCACGGTGACGCGGTGGTCGGCCGGCTCGACGCGGAACACCGCCATGCCCAACACGCCGTAAACCACTCCATCCGGACTGCGGCCCAGCGAGTGCCGCACGACTTCGCCGAGGGCGGAAAGATCCTCGCGCTTCACGACGACCCGCCGAATGGGATCGAACACAAAGAACTGACCACCCGCAGTGAGGCCATAAACGAATCCGTCGGCCCCGACCTCCACGCTGTTAATTTCCTCTGCCCCGGGCACGGGCGCCGTCTGGAACACCACCTGCCGGCGCGACCAGTCAAAGAGGTACAGGACGGCCTCCTTCTCCGTGGGATGCCCGCCGCCGGGCGCGTGCACGCTGGTGCCGCCGACGAGGTCGCCGTTGGGCAGGGCCCGGAGGGTATGCGTGCTGTGGCGCGGGATGACCTGCTCATGGGTGAGCAGGGTCGATTGGCCGGTCTGCAAATCCATGATGCCCAGTCCGCCGCCGACCAAACCGTAGTCCATGAAGCCCGCGACGATCACGTGCCGGCCGTCGGGATGGGCGACACAGGTGCGGGGCCGCGTGATGTGCTGCTCGAACCGAACGAGCACCCGCGGATTCGGCGCGTCGACCGCCTCCGGGGCGAACGGTCGCGCCGGATCGTAGAGGAACACATCGCCATACGGATACGCCGGCCCGACCAAGGCGGCGCCCTGCGCGGCAAACGCACAGATGTTGCCGCCGCCAACAGCCTTGATGGCCCCGAGGTCGGCCATCTCGCGCACCGCGGGATCATAGCGAACGAGGTGCATGGGGTGCGACGTGCTCCCGTAAATTTTACCCCCGGGCCCGATGCCCAGCGAGGCGATGAACGCCCCGCCCGAACGAAAACGGATCGCAAGCTCGCGAGTCGCGCCGCCCGGTCCGGCGATTTCCATGCGGCACTCCGGCAGGTGAACCGTGACGCGGCGCCCGTCGGGCAAAACCGTTATCTTGTTCTGAAAGCGGCCCGCCCCGCTGGGCACAGCCGCTGGGATTGCGGTCGCTTCAACCGGTTCGACGCGGTCCGAATGCAGCCGGTAATGCCGCCCGCCCGCCTCGCCGTAAACCGCACCGTCTGCGCCCGCGACCACCCGGGCCGACCCCTGCCCGCGATCGCTCTCCGCCAGCAGCGGACGCATCACGCCGGTGCGCGGATCGAATGCCACGAAGTTCCAACGGGCCGTGCCGATGCCGGCGTAGAGCCAGCCGGCCGCATCCACGGCAAGGCTGTCGGGATACTGTTCGGCCGGATCAAGCTGTCCGTGGTCGCCAAGCTCCCGCGTGCGCGGATCGAACGAAACCAGCCGTGCGTGCGGATGCAGCGCGGCGTAGATGCGTCCGTCGGGCCCGTCGGTCATGGCCGCACCGACGCAGCACGCCTCGGTCTCCGCTGGCACGCCGTCGAACGTGAAGGCGCGGCGGGCCGGATCGAACTCCAGCAGCGTCTTGCCCGCGAAAGTGTAGAGCCTGCCGTTGGCACTGAGCAGCGAGGCGTAGGGCGCCCATTTCGCCCACGTGTCGGAGCGCGTGCTTTCGGGAAACGCGATTTGCTGCGTCTCGCCGGACTCGACGTCGGTCACGAGCAGCGAACCGAGCGGGCTCAGGTCCAGCAACAGAGTGAGCACGAGCGAGCGTCCCTGCGCATCGCGCAGGGCGGCGACGCCACGGCTTTCTGAAACGGCGGAGGCCAGGCCGAGGTTGGCGAAGCGGTTTTCCCGCAACAGATGCGCGGCCGTCGCCGCCGCCGGCTTCAGGTGCTTGTCGAGCCACCCGTACATGAGCATGCGCACCTCGTGCGGGGCCGAGTGGCCCGACCCGTGGGCGTAAAAGGCGAAGTTCGGCGCCGCCGACTCCAACTCATACGCGTCCATCACCTTCATCAGCATCAGCACCCGCTGACGGTACGTCCACCCGGCGAGCTGCGGCGGGTCGCCGGCAATGAGATCGTTGAGGGCGGAGAGATCGAGGAACGGCCGCGGCGCGATCAGGGCCATGATCTCGTGCTGGTCGATCGGGGGCAGTTCGCCACGGAGCAGACCGGCGCGGATCGGTTTCAGGTAGGTGTAGAAATGATCCCGCGCCCACGCCTCCACCTTGGTGTTGTAGCGGAACGGTGCGCAGCCGGAGTTGGACACCGCCGCGCGTACGCGCTCGTCATACGCCGCGAGAAAATACGCGCCGTGGCCGCCCAGCGAGTGGCCGAGCGTCCCGATGCGGGCCGGGTCCACCTCGGGCAGGGTGTGCAGCACATCCACGGCGATGGAGTGCTCGTAGGTGAATTTGCCGACGGCGGTCCACTCGGGATGCTTTTGGTGAAACCGCGCCGTCTCGTACGCGCCTTCCGGCGGCGTGCGTTCGCCGGCCACAAAATGGTCGGGGGCGATCACCACGTAGCCGCGCCGCGCAAGATGATCGAGGAACGCCTTCTCGGGATTTTCCTCGAGTCCGGCCTCGCGCTCCTTGCCGTGCGCGTAGGTGCCGTGGAGCGTGACCATCGCCGGAGCCGGACCCGCAAGTCCGTAGGGCACGGCCAGAAACGCGTGCGCCCGCTCATCCGCCTCCACGGCATAGCTGATCAACCGGCGCTCGTAGAGGCCGTCCACGTCCACCGTCTCGTGCACGCGCAGGTCGAGCGGCGGCCGGACCGGTTTGCGGTCGTCGCGGATGAGATCGAGGTAGCGCTGCCGCAGGACGGCCTTGTGTGCCCGCCAGTCGGCCGGGGTTTTAACCCCCGCAAGGAGATCATCCCAGGAACTGCGGATGGGCTCGGGTTCGGTGCGCGGGCGGACGGGATCGGCGCTCATGGCCCGCCATCATGCGCGCAAAGGGAGTGAACGCTCAACTTTTAACCTTCTACGCTGAACGCTCAAGTGCCCGAGCCGACACGAAGGTAGGCAGCCCGCTCGCGGGCGCTGTTTGGCGGGCGCCGCAGCTTCGAGCGCGAGCAAGCTCGCTGCCTACCGATGGCGCAGTCTCTGCCGATTGAGCGTTCAGCCCGGCCCATGAATCCGGTCACCCCTTGATCACTCGCACTCGAAAATCGAGACGATCGAGAAGAGGTTCGGCCAGGCCTGTGCGATCACGGGCCAGCGGCCCTTGCCCAGTGACGGGCCGTTGTGGTGTTCGCGGACGATGCGCATCCCGTGCGCGCGGCAAAAGCCGCGAAAATCCGCCACGCTGAGATGATGGATGTGGCCGGTGCTGAACCAGTCGTAGCCGAAGATCATCGGCCGCGGCATCCGCCCGCGGTAGAGCAGATCGAAACGGTTGGTGATGTAGGCGAAGTTGGGAAAGCTGACGATCTGGCGCCGGCCGATGCGTTTCATCTGCGCCAGCAGCACCTCGGGATAACTGACCATCTGCACGGTCACATTGCAGACCGCATAATCGAACTCGCCGTCGCGATAGCCGGCGTAGCTCGCCGCCTGGTCGATCGCCGCCACCCGCGCGTTCAGGCCGTGCTGCCGCGCGAATTCCACGCCCGTCGGCGCCAGATCCAGCCCCTCGCACACCGCGGCCTTCTGCTCCTGGAGAATCTTCATCAGCGACCCGTTGCCGGAGGCGAGGTCGATGACCCGGGCGTTCGGCGTGATCCAGTCCGCAATGGTTTGAAACTCGCCCCGCGCATGAAATTTCCAGCCCGTGTAGTCGTAGTTACGGTTGTCGTTCATCGTGGATCAATTTGGTGAAGTGAGTGGGGTCGGGATTTCGTTCGGAATTATTAACCACGGATCACACGGATTTCACGGATCAAGGGATGATCACATGAGGTAGATTAGGACAGATTGATTAACAGGAGGCAGCAGAGAGAGCGGAGAACCTGATCCCAAACCTCCGTTTCCTCCGCTTCCTCCTGTTCAATGGATTGAACCCTTTTGAGCGTCTTGTGCCTTCTGTGGCCATTGCTCGGGTAAATTTTTCAATCCGTGCCATCCGTGTAATCCGTGGTTAAATATCTCCGTAAGCTTTCGCCAGGGTGGCGACGGTCTTGCCGATCCGCTCGCGCAGCTCCGGCGGACCCACCACCTCGGCCGCCGCCCCCCAGCCGAGGATCCATTGCTCGACCTCCTCCAGCGCGCCGAGCCGCAGCTGCAATTCCAATTTGCCGTCCGGCAGCTCGCGGATCTCCTGCGACTCGTGCCACTCGCGCTCGCGCACGCGCTCGGCCGCGGCGGCGGTGAAGCGGAT
>CAZFHG010000106.1:0-12291 GCA_964518665.1 uncultured Opitutaceae bacterium
ACACCCGGGCATTAATGCCGGGTGACGGCATTTGCCAAGGAGTTCCCGGCGCCGGCCTGAATTGGCCGTGAAAAGCGGCGGCATTCGTGGTTGGGTTGGGTCATGAAGAAACTCACGCTGGGCTCCGCCATGGTCCTTGGGGTTGTGCTGTTAGCCTGTGTGCTTACGGCGGCGGAACCCGCGGCCCAACCCGGGGTGGCTGATTTTGCCTGGCTGGCCGGTCGCTGGCAGTTCGAGCAGGACGGTCGCGTGGTGAGCGAGGAGTGGATGGCTCCGGCTGGCGGCACGATGCTGGGGATGAGCCGCACGGTGAAGGCCGGGCGGACCGTGGAATATGAGTTTATCGTGCTGCGGGCAGACGAGTCCGGGACGCTGCAGTATATCGCTTCACCGTCAGGCCAGACGCCGACCACATTCAAGCTCATCAGCCTCGGTGACGGGTCGGCGGTATTTGAAAACAAGGCCAATGATTTTCCCCAGCGGATCATCTACACGCGGAAGCCTGACGGATCGCTGCTCGCCAGCATCGAAGGAGAGCGCAACGGGAAGGTCCGGAGGGTGGATTATCCTTATCGCCGGGTGGAATGAGGGAGTAGGGCGGGTCTTTGACCCGCCATGTTGACGTTTCTTTCGCAGTGCAGCGTGCAAGGGCAGGTTAAAGACCTGCCCTACTTGACGCAAAATCCGCTTTGCGTCGCCCGGGGAATGCGCCACCACTTTGCGGCATGAATCCCGAATCAAAACTGGCCGAACTCGGCCTCACCCTCCCGAATCCGCCTGCCGCCGCGGGCAGCTATGTGCCCACGGTCCGCACGGGCAACTTGCTCTACTGCGCCGGGACCATCTGCATGGTCAACGGCCAGATGACCCACACCGGCCAGGTGGGCAAGGAGCAGACGGTCGCGTCCGGCGCCAAGGCCGCCGAGGTCTGCGCGCTCAATACCCTCGCCAACATCAAGGCTGCCGTCGGCTCGCTCGACCAGGTCGCCCGCATCGTGTTCGTCACCGGTTTCGTCAATGCCGTGGACGGTTTCCAGGACAGCCCGGCGGTCATCAACGGGGCCAGCGACCTGTTCGTGAAGGTCTTCGGCGAAGCCGGGAAACACGCCCGCGCCGCCGTCGCGACCAATGGCCTGCCCAAGGGCACCACGGCTGAGATTCAGGTCGTGGTTGAGCTGAAGGCCTGATGGTTTGAATGTGGAAATCAGGAACCTTGGGAAATTGCCCAACCCCAGGTTTTCATTCCTGCTTACCTGGGTTCCACATTCGTTATTTCAGAGGTTCCTAGAGTCGGTTCATCGTAGCTTCCGGATCAGCCCTGCCCCCCTTTCCCCATGAAAAAACTGCTTTCGCTCCTAATCCTCGCCAGCACGGCCCTGACTGCCCGCGCCGAGCCCTATCAGGTTGCCGTCATTCCCAAGGGAACGACGCATGAGTTCTGGAAATCCATCCACGCCGGCGCGATCAAGGCCGCGCAGGAACTCAAGGCCGAGGGCATCGAGGTGAACATCATCTGGAAGGGTCCGCTGCGCGAGGACGACCGCGAGCAGCAGGTGCAGGTCGTGGAAAACTTCATCGCCCGCCGGGTCAGCGGCCTGGTCCTGGCTCCCCTCGATGCGCGCGCCCTCGTCGCGCCGGCGGAGTCCGCAGTGCAGGCCGGCATTCCCGTCGTGATCATTGATTCGGCGCTGAATTCCAAGCTGCCCGCCAGCACGGTTTCGACCGACAACTACAAGGGCGGCGTTCTCGGTGCGCGCCGTCTTGCCGACGTGCTCGGGGGCAAGGGGCGGGTCATCCTGATCCGCGTCCTCGCCGGGTCGAACAGCACGGAGCAGCGCGAGGCTGGTTTCCTCGACACGATCAAGAAGGAGTTTCCCGGCATCACCGTGATTTCCAGCGACCAGCATGCCGGTCCCACGCGCGACACGGCCTACCGGGCCTCGCAGAATCTTTTGAACCGCTTCGGCCGCGAAGTGGACGGCATCTTCGCGCCCAATGAATCGTCCGCCACCGGCATGTTGCTGGCATTGCGCGACGCCGGACTCGCGGGTGGCAAGGTGAAGTACATCGGCTTCGACAGCGGCACCCAGATCGTGCCGGCCCTCAAGACCGGCGACATCCAGGGCATCGTCGTGCAGAACCCGATGAAGATGGGTTACCTCGGCGTGAAGACGCTGGTGGCGCACCTGCGCGGTCAGAAGGTAGAGCGCGAGATCGACACCGGCTGCGAACTCATCACGCCGGAGAACATGGACAATCCCGCCGTCGCCGACCTGCTGCGGCCGCCGCTGGAGAAGTATTTGAAGTGAGTGGGCGGCGGTTGCGGACGATTTTCTTGTAGGGGCGCAGCTTGACTGCGCCTTGCTTGGCATTCAACGGCTGCGGGTGGTGGAATGGGCGCACACGAGGTGCGCCCCTACATCAAACCACTATCTCCGATTCAACGCGGATCATGTGGGATTTATCCGCGAATATCCGCGTCGTCCGCGGCGTTGATTTTTTGTCGGAAATGCAAACATGCGTCGGCAGGGACGAATCCGCATGGGGCGTGTTATTGCCTTTCCGCCGGCACTCATAATTTCATACTCAGCCCACTGCTTTCATGTCCGCCCTAAGCAATCCGTCACCCCGTCTCCGTCTCTCCGGTATCGACAAGGCCTTTGGGGCTACGCAGGCGCTGCGCGGGGTTTCGCTGGAGGTCGCTCCGGGCGAGGTGCATGCGCTCATTGGCGAGAACGGCGCGGGCAAGAGCACTCTCATGAAAGTGCTCAGCGGTGTGATCCGCGGAGATGCCGGCACGATGGAGATTGACGGCGTGCCTTTTACACCTTCGGACACACTCGATGCCCGGCGTCGCGGCGTTACGATGATCTACCAGGAACTCAGCCTCGCGCCGCACCTCAGCGTCTGGGAAAACATCGTGCTGGGCGCCGAGCCGCATCGCTTTGGCTGGCTCGATCGCACGGCGGCCCGCCAGCGGGCGCGCGGCGTGCTGGCGCGCCTCGCGCATGAGCACCTCGACCTCGAACGCCCGGTGGGCGAGTTTTCCATCGCCGAACAGCAGGTGATTGAGATCGCCCGCGCCCTGCTGGCCGAGCCGCGGGTACTGGTCATGGACGAGCCCACCAGCAGCCTCACGCAGGCCGACACGGAGAAGCTCTTCGATGTCGTCGCCCAGCTCAGCACCCAAGGCGTGAGCGTGATCTACATCAGCCACTTTCTGGAGGAGGTGCGCCGCGTGGCGCAGCGTTTCACCGTCCTCAAGGACGGCCAGACGGTCGGCTCCGGCGACGTGGCGGCAACCGCGCAGACGGAGATTGTGCGCCTGATGGTGGGGCGCGAGATGTCCGATCTTTATCCGCGTCGCACGCCACAGCTGGGCGATCCGATGTTTGCCCTGCCGGCCGGCGGGCTGGAGGTGCGGGCGGGGGAGATCCTTGGCATTGCCGGGCTGATTGGCGCCGGGCGGACCGAACTGCTGCGCGCGGCCTTCGGCCTCGACCCGAGCACCGTGGTGCACACCACGCCGTCACGGCGTTGGTCGGAGCGCGTGGGTTTCCTGAGCGAGAATCGCAAGGAGGAAGGCCTGATGCTGCCGCTTTCACTCGCGGAGAACACCAGTCTCCCGAAGTACAAAACCCTGGCGCACTGGGGCTGGCTGCCGGTGTCGGTGCTGAACGCGGCCACCGCGCCCTGGCTGGAAAAACTGTCCATCAAGGCCCGCGATGCCGGGCAGGGCGCGGGCGAACTCTCCGGCGGCAACCAGCAGAAGGTCGCCCTCGCGCGGCTGCTGGCATATCCGGCCCGCGTTCTCCTGCTCGACGAGCCGACGCGCGGCATTGATGTCGGCAGCAAGGCGCAGATCTACGAACTCATCGCGCGACTCGCCGGGCAGGGCTGCGCGGTCGTGATGGTGAGTTCCTACCTGCCCGAACTCTTCGGCCTGTGCGACCGCATCGCCGTGATGCGCCGCCGCGAAGTCGTGGCCTGCCGCCCGACCGCGGAATGGACGGAGCAGACACTGATGACCGCCGCGGTGGGGGCGGATGCGGCGTGAACTATTTAACCACGGATTTCACGAATGACACGGATCGGGAAATTCAGCCACGGCAATGGCCACAAGAGGCTCAAAATGCACAGAATAAAAACCAGCTCGGCCTCCTTGAGACTTATGAGCGTTTTGTGGCCATCCAAAATACTTCAGTACCCATCCGTGGAATCCGTGTGATCCGTGGTTAATAAAAATCCCCTGCATGAAATCGCTGCTTTCCCGTTTCGGCCCCTTTCTCGGTCTCCTGCTCGTCATCGGACTGTTCTCCCTTTCGAACGAGATCCGCGGGTATTTCCTGAGCTACGCAAATTTCAAGATCATCCTCACCCAGACGGTCATCGTGGCCATCGGCGCACTGGGCATGACCCTGATCATCGTGAGCGGCGGCATCGACCTGAGCGTGGGCTCCGTGATTGCGTTCTGCGGGGTGGTGGGGGCGTTGCTGATCCAGCTGGGCTGGCCGGTGCCGGCCGTGGTGCTGGCTGTGATCGCCGCGGGAGGGCTGATTGGATTGCTCAACGGTGCGGCCATCGCGGGCCTGCGGATGACGCCCTTCATCATCACACTCGGCACCCTGGGCATCGCCCGCGGTGCGGCCAAGTGGCTCGCGAACAATGAGACGGTCAATTACGACGCCTCGCCGATCAACCACTGGATGACGACCGCCGATCCCTTCGGCTGGGCGCTGCCCGCCGGCGCCTGGATTGCCCTCGCATTGGCCGTGCTGACTTCGGTGATGCTGCGCTCGACGGTATTTGGCCGGCACATCTTTGCCATTGGTTCAAACGAGGCCACTGCACGGCTGTGCGGCGTGGCCACAGTGCGGACCAAGATCCTCATCTATGCCCTGGCCGGGTGCTTCTTCGGCCTCGCCGGGCTGATGCAGCTCTCCCGGCTCCGGCAGGGTGACCCCACCGTGGCGGTGGGCGTGGAACTCGACATCATCGCCGCTGTGATCATCGGCGGCGCCAGCCTGAGCGGCGGCGTGGGCACGGTGCTCGGTTCGATGATCGGCGCCCTCATCATGGCCGTGCTGCGCAACGGTTCGCAGCAGATGGGCTGGCCGACGTATTTCCAGGAGATCATCATCGGCGCCGTGATCATCGCGGCGGTATTCCTGGATCGGCTGCGGCAGGCAAAGCGGGAGTAACACGATGCTCTCGCGGAGACGCGGAGGCCGCGGAGGATCAAATCACGTCTCCGCGCCCTCCGCGTCTCCGCGAGAGGCAAATTGAAACGTTCGAAGACGAGAGCGCCCAAACGCGTCCAGACCTACTCCAGGAAGAACGTCCCCGATCCCGGGATGTTCGCCGTCGTGCGCCAGTCGGGTTGCCACCAGAGCTGGGCCTGCTGCTGACCGTCGCGGTCGTTGACGGCGACATTCAGGCGGAGGCCGTGCTTCAGCCCATTCGCACCGGCGGCCTTGGCCAAGGACTGCAGCGGGATGGCGACCTCGAAGGTGTAGCCGGTTGCGGTGCGCAGGTGCCGATGACGCGTCCCCGGCGGGAGCGACCCGGCGCCACGAAGGTACTGCGACTCGTCAGCTCCGGCGGGCGCCGGGCTCGAGGCGACAAAGGTCAATCCGCCTTCGGAGGTCAGGCGCCCGACGTTGCGCTCCTCCGGCGGGCGGGGGTCGATGCGGAGTTCGATGCCATCCTGGTTCCAGGGCGGCGTATCGGCCAGCGAGACGACTTCGTCGTCGGTCACATCAACGATGACATAGAGATTCTGGTCATCGCGGGCGACGCCGAGACGGAAGCTGCAATCGGCCGGACCGGTCCAGGTCTCGATCCCGCGCAGGAAATGCGGCGACGCCGCAAAATCATGCCACGCTGCAGCCGGCCAGTCCGCGGCGGAGGCGTCCACCGCCGGGGCCGGGGCGAGCCGCGCCGTCGTGAGGCGCGGCACGATCGGCACGATGAGGCTTTCCTGCAGATGGATGGGCTCCAGGCCGGCCGGGCTGAAGTCCGCCTCCCAGTGAAACGCGGCCGCGACCTGAGCCTGGTGGGCGTGCGTGGGCAGGTCGCCGGCGAGTTGCAGGTCGAGGCTGCGCGTGGACCTGGGCTGGAGGACAAACGTCTGACGGCCGTCGGCGGCGGGGGCGAATCGCGGGGAAAGATCGGCGCGAATGCCGGCGGGGGAGGTCAGGTGGTAGGTGAGCTTGACCGGCAACTCGAGCGGGTTGACGCACCGCACCTCGGCGCGCGCGGCCGGTTTGCCGCCGACGTCGTGCCAGAGGATCTCGGTCTGCACGGCGCCGGCGCGGTTGATGGCTTGCACGAGGGCGCGCGACTCGGGCGTGCGGATCGTGTCGGCGCGGATGCCGTCTAGGAGGAGGTTGGCCACGAGGGGGCCTTCCTTGGTCATGGTCACCCAGGCGACCTGGTCGAATTCGCCGTAGGCCGGACCGCGCAGTGCGCTGCCGCCGCCCGTGGTGGCGAGGATGTAGTAGCGCGAGTCGTGACGGACGCGGCGAAGGTAGTCGTGGTAGTGGCCGGCGAAGACGGTGTACTTGCGCCCCTGGAGCGCGGCCTCGATGGCGGGCCAGCCGCTCTTGTCGGTATATTCCTCCTCCCAGAGGGGCGTGTGCAGGAAGACCAGGGTCCAGCGCGCCTCGGGGTGGGCGGCGAGGGTGTCGCGCACCCACTGCACCTGCGCCTCGCCGATGCGGTGGATCGTGCCGTCCTGGGCGTTGAGGCAGAGGAAGAGGACGTCGCGATAGACGAAGCTGTGGTGCGAAAGGCCGAAGCGCTTGCGCCAGATGGCGGCCTGGACCGGGTTGGAGTGGTCGTGGTTGCCCGGCACGTAGAAGAACGGCATCTCGAGTCCGCGGATGATGCCCTGGAACTCGTCCCACTGGCGGTTCACCTCGGCGGCGTCGGTCGAGTAGCCCTCGATCAGGTCGCCGACGCTCATTACGAATTCCGGCTGGAGGAGGTTGAGCTTGCCGACAGCCTTTTCGAACACGCCGGCGCGGATGCCGCCGGCGCGGTCAGAGACGATGGCGAACTGGAAGGAGTTCGGATCGTTGAGGAAATCGAGATGATTCCAGGGGTTGACCCCGCCGTCGGGGGCCTGCGTGACCCGGATCGTGCGCAGGGCGGTGGGGCCACCGGCTTGGGCGTGGTCATGGCTATGCACGCAACCGGACAGGGGGCCGAAGGCGAGGAGGACGGTGGAGAGCGCGAGCGACAGGGGCCGGAGTTGGAATTCCATGAGAGGACCATTTGTGCAGCAAATCGGAATGTCCGCAGTTCATTTTGCTGCGCGTATTTTGGCGTGGGGGAGCCAATGCCCGACGTGAGTCCTGAACAATCCGAAAACCATTTAGCCGCAAAAAGGCACAAAAGTCCAAAATGCAGGAAACCGTACATGCGCCTACAGGCGCGCGGGAGGGCCACGCAGGCAGATTGTATTCTTGCGCCTTTTTGCGGCTAATCCATCCGGGCCTTGCCTGTCTTCGCGGTCATTCGGCGTGCCCCGAGACCGTATTCGAACTCCGAGCTCCGAACTCCGAGCGCCCAACTTCGATCTTCCTGACGGAAGATCAAGCCAGCGACTTCGTCAGCACCTTGGCGTTGCGGCCGCTCTCGTCGTAGAGCTTCAGGCGGACTTCGGGGAGAATGGACTTGTCGGCTTCCTCGAAGCCGCAGGTGTTTGTGAAGAACCCGAAGCTCTGGGTGGACAGGGCGATGATCTGCGTGGCGCCGCGTTCCTTGGCCATGAGACAGGCGTACTCGACCATCTTCTTGCCGATGCCGCGGTTGTGGTAGAAGGGCAGCACGTAGAGCGAACCGAGCTCGGCCAGCACCGGCTTGCCGGGATAGATGATGAGCGTGACGCAGGCGATGATGTTCTCGTCGATCTCGAAGACAAAGAACTGGTCGATGTTCTTCTCGATGGCCTGCTGCGTGCGGTGCAGCAACTCCTCCCGCTTCACGGCGGAACGCGTGAGGCTGTGGATGAAGCGCACGTCGCGGCGTGTGGCCTTGCGGATCTGCTGGTAGTCGTTGCCGTAGATCAGCGTGCCGACGCCCTCGTTGGAGAAAATCTCGTTCAGCAGGCCGTCGAAGATGCGGCCATCGACGAGGTGCACGCGCGGGGTGCCGGTGTCGATGGCGCGGACGGCGTTGAGGGCCTTGGAGCGGCTGATCTCGGAAATGTGGTCGGGATGCTGCTCGAGGACCTGGCGCAGGGTGCCCACGGAAACCTGGCGGTGGAGTTCGCCGTCGATCTCAAGGCCGGCCTGCGGGGTGAGGTAGATGACCTTGGTGGCGTGCAGCGCCTCGGCGAGCTCGGCGGCGAGCAGGTCGGAATTGACGCGCAGGGTGCGGCCGTCGGGTCCGAAGGCGAGGGGCGAGACGAGCGGCACAACCTGGTCGTTGATCAGGCTGTTCAGGAAATCCTTGTCGATGCGCTCGACCTTGCCGGTGAACTGCTGGTCCACGCCCTTGATGATGCCGATGGGGAGGGCGCGGACGGAGTTGGTGATGACGGCCTTGAGATTGTTCTGCGTGAGGCCCTCGAGGATGAGATGGGAGACCCGCGAGGCGGCGCGGATGGCGAGGTCGAGGGTGGGGGCGTCGGTGACACCGGTGCCAAACGCGTCGGTGATCGCCACATTGCGCAGGGCGGCGAGTTCCTGGATCTGCTGGCCGATGCCGTGCACGAGGACGACCTTGATGCCGAGGCTGCGGAGCACGGCGACATCCACGAGGAGGTTGCTGAAGTTCTCGTCGGCGATGATCGAGCCGTCCACCGCGATGATGAAAATCTGGCCCTGGAAACGCGGCACGTACTTCAGGATGCCGCGCAAGTCGGTGGGCTTGATCGTGGTCGCCTGCGCGCTCGTGGAGAAAGTGGTGGGCTGGCCGTTGCCTTTGCTCATGTCGGTGGTGCGCAGGTTCTCACGCATGCCGGGCGGCGCGTCAATGCACTTGCAGCGCCCAGGTCCGCGACGCGCGTGCGCCGACGAGCGAGACCTGGTACTGGCCGGGCTTCAGGACGCCGGCCGGGATGGTGATCAGCACGACACTCTCGCGGCTGCGGGCGAGCAGTTCGCCGGTGAGCTTTTCATACTCGGGCACGACGTAGACCTGGTCCTCGCGCAGGTAGAGCTGCGCCCCGGCCAGTTGCTGGTGATTGTCGCCCACGGCGCAGGTGAATTGGATCGGGTAGGGCAGGAGCGTGTTCGCCGACGCGGCGGCGGTCACGCGGGGGTAGTCGCCGGGCAGTTGCGGCGGTTCGACCAGGGTGACGCGCAGGGTCTCCGGCAGGCCGCCGGGGGCCGGGTTGATGCCGGCGCCGCCCGGGACCGCGATCGGGTCGGCCGGGCGCTGGGCGGTGACGTTGACGCGCTGGAAGCCGGCGGAGAGGAGGCGCAGCGTGTTGGCCCGTGATTTCATGTCCTCGTACGGCTGGAAGGACGGATTCTGCTTCCGGTAGTGCAGCGTCAGGTAGGTGTAGGCGCCGAGGCAGACGACGATGATGAGGACGATCCACTTCATCGGCCATGGTTTGGGTTGGCTGCGCTGGGCGGGCATGGCGGTCATCAACGGCCCGCCGGGCGCGGCGCGCAAATAAATTTGCGCCGGGGTGGCCCGGCTGTTTCCTTGGCGGGCTTCATGAAACTCTGGTCCCAGTATTTTATTCCCACCCTGAAAGAGAGCCCGGCCGATGCGGAAATCGCCTCCCACAAGCTGCTCGTGCGCGCCGGCTTGGTCCGCAAGTTGGGTGGCGGCCTCTATACCTACCTGCCGCTGGGCCTGCGCGTGATGCAGAAACTGACGCAGATCTGCCGTGAGGAGCTGGACCGGGCCGGGGGCATCGAGCTCTGGATGCCGCACGTGCATCCGGCCGAGCTCTGGGAGCAGGGTCCGCGCTGGGCGGCGGCGCGCGAGATCATGTTCCGCGCCGACAGCGCCGGCGACGGCAAGCGCGCGGGCCGGGACCCGGAGTTTGTGCTCGGGCCGACGCACGAGGAGGTCATCACCCCCCTGGTCAAGGCCGAGATCACCAGCTACCGGGACCTGCCGAAGAACTTCTACCAGATCGCGACCAAGTTCCGGAACGAGATCCGTCCGCGGTTCGGCCTGATGCGCGCCCGCGAGTTCGTGATGATGGACGCCTATTCCTTCGACACCAACGACGAGGCCTCCATCAAGAGCTACTTCGCGATGAAGACGGCCTACGAGAAGTTCTTCCAGCGCGTGGGCGTCACGGCCATTGCGGTCGAGGCCGACACCGGCGTCATGGGCGGCAGCTTTTCCCACGAGTTCATGGTCCCGGCGGAAATCGGTGACGACGACGTGATCTATTGCGAGTCCAGCGGCTACGCGGCCAACCGCGAGAAGGCGACCAGCGCCCTCGTGCCGAAGGATCTCGCTGACGCCGCGCCCGCGGGGGCGGTCGAGAAATTTGCCACTCCGGGCGTGGTGACCATCGCCGCACTCGAGGCCGCGCCGTACTCGGTGCCGGCCGACCGGCAGTTCAAGACCCTCGTCTTCATCGGCGACGGCAAACCCTTCCTCGTGATCCTCCGCGGCAGCGATGAACTCGAGGAGGCCAAGCTCGGTTCCCTCGGCTTTGGACTCTTCCGTCAGGCGACGCCCGAGGAAATCGAGCCCGTCATGGGCGCGAAGCCCGGCAGCTTGGGTGCCGTCAAGGGCACCATCAAGCAGCCCGAGGCGCTGGGCGGCATCTTTGCCGATCACGCGATCCGGTTGATCGGCAACGGCGTGACCGGGGCAAACGAGGACGGCTTTCACGTGCGCAACGTCAACGTCACCCGTGACCTCGCGATCACGCGGTTCGGCGATTTCCGCCGCGTGCGTCCGGGCGAACCCTGCCCGAAGTCGGGCCAGCCGCTGCAATCCCGCCGCGGCATCGAGGTCGGCCACATCTTCAAGCTCGGTACCAAGTACTCTGAGAAGTTCAACGCGGTCTACACCGACGACCAGAAGCAGTCGCATCCCATGGTCATGGGCTGCTACGGCATCGGCATCAGCCGAACCCTGCAGGCGGTCATCGAGCAGAGCCACGATGCCGACGGCATCGTGTGGCCGTGGCATGCGGCACCCTTCCAGGTGCTGATCTGCGTGCTCGACCCGCAATTGCCGGAGGCGATGGACCTCGCGAAGAAACTTGCCGCCGCCGCCGAACAGGCCGGGGCCGAGGTGCTCGTTGACGACCGGGCCGAGCGGCCCGGCGTGAAGTTCAAGGACGCTGACCTCATTGGCATTCCCCTGCGGCTCACCATTGGTGGCAAGGGCCTCAAGGAAGGCATCATCGAACTCAAGTGGCGGTCCCAGAAGGACGTCGCCAAGGTTCCGCTCGCCGAGGCCGAGGCGCGGATCGCCGCCGCCGTCAAAGAGGCGGCCGCCAAGGCATGAGTGGCAGCCACAGCCAGACGCATACCGCACCCGCCCAGCGCAGCGAAACTGAGCTCGCGCTGCAGGGCGTCTGGCGCGTGGTGGTCCTGAATGACCCGGTGAACCTCATGTCCTACGTGGTCATGGTGTTCAAAAAGGTGTTCGGCTACGACGAGACCAGGGCCCGTCGGCACATGCTCGAGGTCCATGAGCAGGGGCGTTCGGTGGTGTGGAGCGGACTGCGCGAAAAGGCGGAGGCGTATGCCTTCACGTTGCAGCAGTGGCATCTCACCGCCATACTGGAGTCCGATGAAGCGCATTGAGGTCAAACTCAGCCTGCCGGTCGTCGCGCCGCTGCTCGATGTCATCAGGGAGTTGGACGGGGACCTGAAGCAGAACCTCGCCGCGCCGCTCGCCATCAGTGATCTCGACGCGGACTTCCATGGCACGTGGGTGGACGAACTGCTGGCCGGACAGAACGAGGACGTGCGCATTCTGCTGGCGCTGTTCAACGAGGAGTTCTTCTCCGAGGGGGTGATCGCCATTGACGAGGCCAACGCCGAGCACGTCGTGCGGGCCTGCGCGGCGGTGCGCCTGGTGCTGCGCGCCCGGCATCTGCAGCAGATGGACGAGGAAACCCTTGAAAGCGGCCAGGTAGACCTCGAAAAGCTGTCCGACCCGATGCGCCGCTCCTTCATGTGCTACCTGTTTCTGGCGACGCTGCAGGAACTCATCATCCAGCACCTCGATTCGTCGATCATCGGATCATAGGCGGGCGGCTTTGTATGGCCGCACCTTTGTGCGGTCCTTGACCCCGCGAAGGGTGGAAACGTCTTCGGGTAGCGCCCGGCCTCCGGACGGGCGGTTTGA
>CAZFHG010000107.1:0-12088 GCA_964518665.1 uncultured Opitutaceae bacterium
GATATCCAGCAGCGGGAAGGTGAGCGCGTGCAATGTGTGCAGCTTGAAATGCCGATTGATAATTGGGAACAGGTGCTGACCGCGTCCGCAGTGGTGGAAGAGATGGGCTGCCTGCCGATGGTGACGGTTTTTCTCCAGCAGAATGGGTAAAATGAATTTCTCATACATCGCCGGCGAAAGCATATCGATGCCGTGATCGGTGAGCGGGAAGGGATCGTCCCTGTGCTCGGGCGCGGCCCAGCGCCGCGTGAGCGCATCGCTCCAGTCGGCGAGTTTACGCAGAAAACGATGAGCAAAGGCCTCGTCCTCGTACATGTCGGACATGATCTCCTCGCCGCGCAAATCCAGCGCGAGGCTGAAGAAGCCGCTGGTGCCCATCCCATTTTGGATGTGGTCGACCATCCGGCCGAGGTAGCACAGTTTGTTTTCGTATTTTTCGACCAGGTGTTCGTGAAACTGCCGGATGGTGCCGATGATGCCGCCGTCCTCGATGCTGGGCATGGCCAGCGCGTCGCATTCCTCGCGCGATAGGTGGCGCGAACGGTTGGCAATCACGGTCTCCTTGCGGTACATGAGCTCGCAATCAAATGCGCCCGGCGCCACCGCTGGCCAGAGGTCGACGCCGGTGAACCAGCTTTCCTGCGGTGGCGCCCCCAGGATCAGGTCATGCGCCGGAATCTCGCGCCGGCGGCGCGCGGCCTCGAGCTGCACCTGGAGCATAAGGTCGGGGTTGGTGTAGTACTCACGGTAGTCGAGGCCGATTTCGTCGGCGTAGAATCCATGCTGCCCAACCCACTCGCTGCATTTGAACAGTATCCGGGTGGGGCGGTCGGCGTTGTACGCATCCAAGGCCGCGCGAGCCTGGGCGTTGTGGCGTTTGATCTCCGGTGATTCCGGATCGATCGAGAACGCAGTACTCAGATTCATTGTGGGCATCGTAGCACCGCCTGCGCGGGACGGGAATAGCCCGCGTTACGATGTCATGTCAAAAGCTCACAATTCGCCGACGATGAAATACGCCACGACGCTGGCGACGTAGCAGGCCAGACCCGCGACGAGCAGACAGATTTCCGCGAAGAAGAGCCGGGTCTTGTCGTTGCGGTAGCGCAGAATGCTGACGATCAGGTCGAGATCGGTCGCGGCCCGGAACTGCGTGACCCATTGGATGCGCAAGCTGCCGCCGAGGATGAGCAGGGTGGAGGCGAGCACGGAGATGATGCCCAGCACCATCGCGGTGCGGGCAAAGAGGCCCGCTGCTGCAATCTTGGGGCCCGAGAAACCGGTGATGGTCAGCGTCAGCGTCGTGATCGTGAGCATGATCTGCGCCCGCGTCTGCAGCACCTGGAACTGCTGCATCAGCACATCGATGGCGCCCTTGAGTCCGCGTTCACCCTGCAGGGCCAGCAGCTGTTTCGCCTCAGATTCGGGCGTGGGGTGCAGCTCGAGCGCGATGACGGGATTTGCCATTTACACCCGGACCATGAAGGCGCATGTAGAACCCTCCAATCTTTTTATGATCATCGCCGATATCGCAAAAATACAGGGGCGCACCTTCCCGGCGCGCCGATGGACCCGGGGCATGGTTGGCCAGGCTGGTCAGCCGATTCCCGCCAAAGGCTTCGCCATGGGCTACGTGGTGCTGGAGCCGAACGGTGGTCAGGTGCCGTGGCACAACCAGGAGCAGGAGGAAGTCTACATGGTGATCCAGGGCCGTGGAGAAATCTGCGTTGGCACCGAGCGCCAGGAGATCACGGCCGGCCAGGCGGTATTTCTGCCTCCGACGGTTTTCCATCAATTGACCAATATCGGCGACACCCCGCTGCACATGATGTACATCTATTGCCCGGGCGGCGATGTGGCTCACTGGCGGCAGGAACTCGACGGCACGCTGCCGCGCGCCGGGGTTGCCCCCACGCCGCCGCTACCCGCGGGGGCGCAGTCGCAGTGCACCAAGGCGCCGGGCGCCTGAGCTAGTTGCTCCGTGGGTAGCGCCCGGCCTCCGGACGGGCGGATCCAAGACCGCATGCGTATGACCATCGGCCCGTCCGGAGGCCGGGCCCTACCTTGCTTGCAGATACGCACTTGGTGTCTGGCCGGTCTGCCGGCGAAACCAGCGCGCGAAGTAATTGGGATCGTCAAAACCGGCCTTGACCGAGGCTTCCGCGATGGAAGCCTCCTGGCGCAGGGCGGCTTGGGCGGCTTCCAATCGCATCCGGTTGCGCGTCGCCCTGAGGCCGAAGCCGGTCTCGCGTTTTAATTTCCGCGTAAGGTGATCGCGATGATAGCCGGCATGCCGGGCCACTGTCGCCAGCGGTTGGCCAGCACCGAGCAGCGGCCGCACTTTCTCGAGGACCGGAATGAACGGCTGACGGGCCGACTCGTCCCGCGGCTGGCTCAGGAGCCGGGCAACCACGGCGAGGATGGTGGGATAATCCGAAAGGGTGGGGCGGCCCTTTTGCGGCACCCGGGCGAGCAATTGGCTGAGTTCATTCAGCGTGGCCGGTCCCAGTCGCCGGTGCAGCGCACGCCGGGAGCGGTTGGCATCGGTACTCTCATAGTCGAGCACCAGGCACACCGGGCGGCCGGGTCCCGTCACGGTGTAGCCGTGGGTCAGATTCGCCGGAATGACGAAGAGGTCGCCGGTCCGGGCCGGACGGCGGAGGCCGTTGACGGTCTGCACGCCTTCCCCGCTGAGGTAGAGGATCAATTGGGCGTAGGCATGCCGGTGCGGAGCCACCTCGGTGTCGCGATGGCGGTTGAGCTGCAGCTTGCGCAGCACGAAGCCCAGGGCGTGGATTTCGATCTTGTGGACCAGAATGGGACTCCAGGCGCGCATACGTCGGTTTTGTGCTAGCAAAAGTCGGGATTGTTCTAACGCAAGCCGTCGCTTTAGCCTAAGCTCCTGTCCTTTCCTCCAACCCCTCCCAACTATGACCACGCATAAAGTCGGCATCATCATGAACGGCGTCACCGGACGCATGGGCACCAACCAGCACCTGATCCGTTCCATCAAGGCGATCATCGACCAGGGCGGCATCAAGCTCAACGACGCCGAGGTGATCATGCCCGACCCGATCCTCATCGGCCGCAGCGAGTCCAAACTCGCGGCCCTCGCGGCCCGCACGGGCGTGAAGCGCTTCTCGACCAACCTGGACGCGGCCCTCGCTGATCCCGCCAACCAGATCTATTTCGACGCCACCCTGACCGGCCAGCGCCCCATCGGCGTGCGCAAGGCGATCGCCGCGAAAAAGCACATCTACTGTGAAAAGCCGACTGCCACCACCTCCGCGGAGGCGCTGGCCCTCGCCAAGGAAGTCACCGCCGCCGGCCTCAAGAACGGCGTCGTGCAGGACAAGCTCTGGCTGCCCGGCCTCATGAAGCTCAAGTACCTGATCGATACCGGCTTCTTCGGCAAAATCCTCTCCGTGCGCGGCGAATTCGGCTACTGGGTCTTCACCGGCGAGTACGACAAGCTGCAGCGCCCGTCCTGGAATTACCGCAAGGAAGACGACGGCGGCATCATCGTGGATATGCTCTGCCACTGGCAGTACGTGATCCAGAACCTCTTCGGCGAGGTGAAGAGCCTCACCTGCCTCGGGGCCACCCACATCCCGGAGCGCTGGGACGAGGCCGGCAAGAAGTACAAGTGCACCGCCGACGACTCGGCCTACGCCACCTTCGAGCTGACCAATGGGGTCATCGCCCACTTCAATTCCTCGTGGACCGTCCGCGTGGACCGCGACGACCTGCTCACGCTGCAGGTTGACGGCACACACGGTTCGGCCGTCGCCGGTCTCCGCGACTGCAAAGCCCAGGCGCTCGTGGCCACGCCGCGTGCCGTCTGGAATCCCGACATCGACAGCCCGATCAACTTCAAGGACGGCTGGACCCGCGTGCCGACCAATGCGGTCTTCGACAACGCCTTCAAGGTGCAGTGGGAGCTTTTCCTCCGCCATGTGGTGAAGGACGAGCCCTTCCGCTGGAGCCTCCTCGAAGGCGCCAAAGGCGTGCAGCTCGCGGAACTCGGACTTAAATCCTGGGCCGAGCGCAAGTGGGTCGACGTGCCCAAGATCGGCTGAGTAACCCCGGCACAATGCTGTGCCGACAAGACACTTGAAGGGGCGTGACTGGAATCCAGTCGCGCCCTTTCCATTTGGGCGATTTTCGCTGGCAAAGCGCCGGATTTGATTAAGTTGTCACTCCATGCGGCCGCCGCCGGTTGGAACAATCCAGCCTGGCCCGGCGTCTGCAGGACACAGAATCCAATCCACTTCATAAAACATGATCACAACCCTAGCCTTCGCCCTGATCCCCACGCCGATCATCCTCGTGCTGTTGCTGCTGACCTTTGTGTTTGCGCTCTACGCGCAGATCCGGGTTTCCAGCGCCTACAACAAGAATGCCCAGATCGCCTCGCGCGGTCGCATCACCGGCCGTGAGGCGGCCGAGGCCGTCATGGCCCGGGCTGGCATCAATGATGTCGAGATTGCCGAGACCTCGGGTCATCTGACCGACCACTATGATCCGACCCACAAGCGCCTCGTGCTCTCGTCGGAAAACTACCGCGGCACCAGCCTCGCCGCCCTGGGCGTCGCGGCCCACGAAGCCGGCCACGCCATCCAGCACAAGGTCGGCTACAGCATGCTCAAAACCCGCATGGCTCTCGTGCCGGTGACGATGATCACGTCGCAGATGCTCCCCTTCATCATGATCGGCGGCTTCTTCTTCGGTGGCCTGGGCGGCATCATGCTGGACATTGGCATCATGTGCTACGCCGTGCTCACGCTGTTCCACCTGGTGACGCTGCCCGTGGAATTCGACGCCAGCCGTCGGGCCAAGGTTGAGCTGGTCGGCCTGGGCATCATCGACCGCGATGAGATGCCCGGCGTATCACAGACCCTCAATGCCGCGGCGCTCACCTATGTCGCCGCCTTCATGAGCTCGCTGCTGCACCTGCTGTACCTGCTCTCGATGCGCCGCGAGTGAGTGCGGTGGGTTGATCAATTGGAAACGGCGGCCTGATATCAGGCCGCCGTTTTTGTTTCGTAGTGCCGCGCTTCAGCCGGCACTGGTTTGGGAGGTCAACCTGACGACGCTGCTCAGAGGCGCGGGCTGAAGCACCGCGCCACGTTTCGACGGCGCGGCTAAACTCAGTACGAGGGTGGCTTTCCCCGCAGGTGGTCAGGTCACTTCTTCAGGTTCTTCCGGATGAACTTCAGGCCGTCCGTATAGACATCCTTCGGATCGGCGAAGAGGTCGCGCCAGACGCGTGTCGCCGCGGCCAGGTCGGGCAGGGCCCGGCCGAAGGCCTCGATGACCAGCCAGCGGTCGTATTTCATCTGCTTGAGCGTGGCGAAGGTGCCGGCCCAGTTGACCTGACCGGTGCCCGGCGTGCCGCGATCGTTTTCGCTCAGGTGCACGTGCACGAGGCGGCTCTTCGTCTTGGCCAGCGCCAGCGGGGAGTTCTTTTCCTCGATGTGGGAATGAAAGGTGTCCCACATCATTCCGCAGGCGGGATGGTTGATCTCATCGACCCACTGCTTCGTATCCGCCGCGGTCGTGAGGAAGTACGTCTCGAAACGGTTCAGGAATTCGATGGCGAGCGTGACCTTGGCCGCGGCGGCGTGATCGGCGACGCGACGCATGGTCTCGATGCCGCGCAGCCGTTCATCGCGGGTGGGGGCCGTGCCGCTGAAAACCCCGAGCGGGGAGTGAAGCGGACCACAGAGGATCTCCGCATTGAATTCAGCCGCCCGGTCCAGCACCCACTTCAGGCGGTCCACCGCAGCCTGGCGGATCTTGGCGTCGGGACTGATGGGATTTGCGTCCGGCGACATCACGGTGACCGCCGTTGAGCCGAGGCCCAGGTTGCTGAGCTTGCGCCCAAGGGCTTTGTATTCGGCCGACGTGCCCTCGAAGATCGGGATCTCCGCGCCGTCGTAGCCGGTTTTCTTGAGATTCGCCAGCAGCCGGTCGTGGGCTTTGGTGACCTTGGCGGTCCAAAGCAGGAGATTCATGCCGATTTTCATTGGGTTCCTTGGTTGAGATAAATGGCGAGTCCATCCTTGCCGGGAGCGACGACATCCAGCCGGCCGTCACCATCGAGATCGGCAACGGCGAAGTGAATGCCCAGGCCCTTGCCGGTGCCGAGGGGACCGAAGTCGATGACGTGCTTGGCGAAGCATTCGCCCGTCCACTTGAAAACATACCAGCCGTAGGGATCCTTGTCGCCGCCGTCGCCCTGCGGGTGGGCCCGGAAGCGCTTGCCGGTGATGAGTTCGCACTGGCCGTCGCCGTCGATGTCAACCCACTGCAGGTCGTGATACTGGCTGCTGTAGGGATCGATCTGATGACACTTCCAGGTGCGCTTGCCCGCCGCGTCGGTGCTGTGCTCCCACCAGGTCAGGCCGTAGCCGTGGCCCTCGCCGAGGATGAGTTCGTTTTTGCCGTCACCGTTCATGTCCACGACCAAAATGGGCACACTCGGGGCGCGGCCCAGTTCGAACTCCGGGTGCCAGATCCACGTGCCGTTGTACGGATCGGCCGGGGCTTCCAGCCAGCCGTTGCGCAGCACGAAATCGCCGCGGCCGTCGCCGTTGATGTCACCGAAACCGAGACCGTGGCCCTGATGGTCGTTCTCGCGGCCGGAGATCTTCAGCTTGTGTGCGGTGAATTTGCCGGTGCCTTTGCCGGCGGCGTCGCGAATGAGCTTGTAGACGACCAGAGGCGCGCCGGGTGTGTTGGGCACGATTTCCAAGTCGCCGTCACCGTCCACGTCCCAGGCGCGGGTTGACTCAATGCTGCCGGTCTTGGCGATGACGTGCTCCGGCCATTCCTGGCCGGCGACGCCGGGATTCTCGCGCCAGCGCAGGGTTTCGCCCCACCAGCCGCCCGTGATGTAGTCGAGGCGGCCGTCACCATTGATGTCCATCGCGATGGTCGAGAAGTCATCATAGTACTCGTCGTGGGCGGTGACGCGGCCGATCTTGTGCTGCTTCTTGAAAGCGGGGCCTTCGTACCAGAAGTTGCCGCTGACGATGTCGGGATGGCCGTCGCCGTTGACGTCAAAGATGCCGGCGGACTCGTACCGCTCGGCGGACAGGACGATTTTGCGGAATTGGAGGGCCATGGTCAGATTCCCTTCAGCAAACGAATGTACTCGCGGGCGGTCTTGATGTCCTCGAGCGCCTCCGGGGCGAGGCAGGGGGCGGGAGCTTCACCACGCACGGCCTTGATGAAATTCAGCGCCTGGTTGCGCATCGCATGCACCCAAGGCATCTGCGGATGCAGGGTGACCGGAGTAGCACCCTTGCCCGGGTCCTTGAGAATCTCGACCGTGCCGGGCCGGTTGTGAGCGAGCGGGGCGGGAAGGGCGAGTTTTACGTAACCGTGCTCAAAGGCGATGAGGGCGGTCTCCTGCCAGTCAATCGTGGTGGAATACGCCGCCATCTCGATGGTGCAGGGCACGCCGCTTACGCTGTGACCGACGAACAGCACCTTGGCCGGATCCGCATAGGTGACCTTGTAAGGTTCGCCCACCAGGAACCGCATCAGATTCACCTGGTGGATGTAGTAATTGACGAAGGCCTCGTACAGCTTGGTCGTCTCGTCGTCCATGTCGTGAGGCTTCGGATCCAATTCCAAGGGAGGCATCACGTCCGTGGTGTTGAGGTTGTCGTTCCAACCCGAGGCGATCCAGTCGCCCGGCGGCATCGAGATGCGCACGTATTTCATCTGGCCGAGCTCACCGGTCTGCTTGAGCTCGGTGATGATCTTGCGGGCGTACTCCGTGGCCGGATCACTGCGCTTGTGGTAGCCGACCATGAGCCAGGTTTTGTTCTGCGCTACGGCCGAGACGATCCGTTCGCCCACTGTGACCGAGGCGGCGAGCGGCTTTTCGGTGAAGAGCGGCACACCGGCCTGGGCGAGTTCCGGCACCAAGATGCCGTGGCGGGTGAAGGGCTGGGAGGCGACGATCGCGTCGACCTTCTCCTTGGCCAGCAGCTCCGTGAAGGTGCTGTAGACCTTGGGCACGCCGTATTTGCGCGCCACGGCCTGGGCGAGCAGGGGACGCTGTTCCGCGAGAGCGACGACTTCGCAGTCGTCCCGCAGCGTGGCGTAATTGCGGAGGTGGGCGGCCTGGCCCATTCCACCGACACCGGCGAAAGCAATCTTGATCTTATGTTGGGGCATGATGCCGAGCCTACCACCATTCCGGGCTGGCGTGAATGGCTGCCATTGCCAAGACTTGTCAGATATTGCCCATGCGCGATGTCTCCTGCGAGTTCCTGAGCGGCGGCGAAGTGGTGCCAGATCCCCGCTGGCACATGCCCCGGCACAGTCATCGCGTGCACGAGCTCATTGTCGTTTTGAGCGGTGCGATGAGGTTGGAAACCGACGAGGAAACCGTGCGGGCCGGTCCGGGAGACCTGCTCTTTTACCGGGCCGGTCATGCGCACAAGGAGACCTCGGACCCCAAGGAACCGGCCAACACCATCTTTATCTCCTTCAATGCGTCGCACCCGACGGTGGCCGATTTCACCCTGCACATGCGTGATGCCGACGCCCGGGTGCGGCAGATGGTGACCTGGCTGGTTCGCGACCACCGGGCGGGGGTCAGTGCCAGTCAGCTCAAGCCTCTTCTGCAGGCGCTTTTGATGGAGGTGCGTCGTTTGCAAACCTCTCCGCCCGATCCTTGGCTGGATGACCTGCGCCGGCACATGCAGCAGAACCTGACGCGTACGGTGTACTTGGACGATCTTGCCCGGCGCACGCGCATGAGCAAATTTGCCTTTGTGCGGAAATACAAGCGGCTCAGCGGCCGCACGCCCATGCGTGAGCTGCAACAGATGCGCCTCAACCAGGCCCGGGCGATGATGCTGGCCTCCGCCCTGCCGGTAAAGGCCATCGCGCCGGCGGTGGGATTGAACGACGAGTACCAGCTCTCGAAACTGTTTCGCCGGCATTTCAATCTGTCGCCGCGGGAGATGCGGGCTCGGGTTGGGTTGTAGGACGGGGTTTCCTCATTCGCCGGGCCTACAGAGGACAGGTCCGATCCCCGTCGTACCGGCAAAGGCTGGAATCAAATCTTTCTCGTTCTCTAAACCTTTCTCTTTCTCCGGCTTGGAGATTTTGCGTGCAATTGCGACCGAGGGCGGTCGCGCTCCCAGGCGAGGGCAGGTGTATCGCGCCATTGAACGTCCAATCTGCGTAGAAGCGTTTTCAGGGCAGGTCAGAGTCCTATCCTACTTAGTTCTGCATGAATTGCTGACAGGCCTTTGTAGGCGGCCAAGTCCTTTGACATGGTGGCCAGGGCACGCTGGAAACCGGGCTTGAGCTGCGGATCGGCGAGGATGGTCGCCAATGGAATCACACGGAGGCGAATGCCGAACAGGATGCCACCGGTCACGGGCAGGGCGGCCAGGATTTGATCCTCGATGCGGAGCCAGATGCGGGAGGGATCGACGGGGAGCCCGAGGCGGGGGCGGTGCAGGGCCGGATGCATGTTGCGCTCGGGCGTCGCGGCGAGTCCCCAGTTGGCTCGCTCGTAGGCAGTACCGGGACGCAGCCGGGTGAGAAATTGACTGATGGTGGCGCCGAGGGTGGCGTTAAGCTTGGGCACGATCTGGTGGATGTCGTCGAGCGAGAGGCCGATTTTTTCAGCAGGCACCCATGAGGAAGGGAAGCAAACCGCAGCGGCCTGCAATCGGAAGGTGCCGTCGGCATCGCGGGAGAGCAGCATGAAATCGGGCGAGAGGGAGCGACTGAAGGTGAGCAGCCGTTGCATCGGATCGGCTGTGAGAGGAACAGAAGGCGAAGGTGCCCAGGTGGTGGCCAAGGACTCGGTTTCGGCCAGCAAGGGCTCCGCGGCGGCCGTCAGAGCGGCGTAACGGGAGTGATCAGTGTCGAGCCAGCGGCGGCGTTCGGCCAAGGCCTCCGGGTCGGGTTCACAAAAGAAGTCGGTGAGGTTTCCCTTTCTCAGCGTTAGATGGAAACGGTAATCCTCGTCGGGGAAGAGTTCGGTCAGCGGGAGGGGCATCGGGCAGGATGCAGTTGAGCCGATGAATGGAGTGGATGGAAGACTTGAGGCAGGGCAAGTAGTCGACCTGCCTTTGGACGCCGCACCGCGAATGCAACGTTCCAATGGCGGGTCAGAGCCCCGCCCTACGTACAGACCGTCCTATCCCTAGTTTCCAACGAGGTTATGATGCCCCGGCTCAAAAGCTTCCTGCACCAGGGGCACGGCGCGGTTGGCGTCATCGGGGCTGATCACGACGGCCACCTCGGCTTCCGTGGTGCTGATCATGTCGATGTTGATCCCGGCGCCGGCGAGCACCTTGAAGAGACGGGCGGCCACGGCGGGCGAACTGCCGGACCCATGCGCCACGGTGAGCTTGGCGATTGGACCGTGCATGAGCACTGCGCCGCCGAGGGTCTCGAGACTATGGCGCACGAGCTCATACGCCTTGTGCCGCTGGGCCTCGGGCAGGGTAAAGGTGAGTGTGGTCCGGTTGTCGCGGGCGTAATTTTCCAGGATCAAATCCACGGCAATGCTGGCATCGGCCAGCGCGCTGAAAATGGCGGCGGCCGTGCCGGGCCGGTCAGGAATGTCTTCAACGACAATCCGGGCTTGGGAGGAATCAATCGATACGTGGGTGGGGTGGGGTGAGATAGTCATGGGGTTTTTCCAATTATTACCATTTAGGACGCCCCAAGGCTCGGATTCCCCTACAAGTGAAATCAGGTAGCAGCGTGACTGATAACGGACCGGCCCATATCATCAGTCTGGCTGTGGATCACACGGGCCAAGGGCGTGTGGCCCATGTCAAAATATCCGGGGCAGGAGCGCGATGGCTTAGGGTAGGGGCGAACCTTGTGTGCGCCCTCGGGCGTCGACGAGCGGCGACCCTACAAATCGCCTGCAAGCAGGCTCCTACCTCTGGAAACCCCGGAACTTTTCAGCGTAAACGCCGCCAATGGTTGAGGTTGAATGCTGCCCGCGACCGGGCAAAAGTCGCCCCCACGCATCCATGAATACCCGCGCTTTCGGAAGACTGCCCACCGGAGAAAATATCGAGGTTCATGTCCTCGCCAACGCCGCCGGTGCCACCGTGGAGGTTCTGACCTACGGGGCCATTATCCGCTCCATTCGTGTGCCGGATCGCAACGGCCAGCTCGCCGATGTCGTGCTTGGATTTGAAAACCTCGCCGGCTATGCCGGCCCTCATCCTTACTTTGGCGCGATCGTCGGCCGCATCGCGGGTCGGGTCACCGGCGGACGCCTGCAGGTCGAAGGGCGCACTTATCCCCTGGTCTGCAACAACGGCGCCAACCACATCCACGGTGGTATCGTGGGGTTCGACAAACGGGTTTGGTCTGCGCAACCGGCCAAGCGTGCCGACGGCGCCGACTCGGTGCGCTTGACCTACCACAGCCCTGATGGCGAGGAGGGTTATCCCGGCAATCTCGATATCGCCGTCACCTACACCCTGACGGCTGAGTCCGCACTTATCGTGGAAACAGAGGCGACTGCCGATCAGGTGACGCCGCTCAGTCTGGCCCAGCATTCGTATTTCAACCTCGCGGGCGAGGGCAGCGGACCCGTGAACGGCCATGTGGTCGAGATTCACGCCGAGCGTTTCGTGGGTGCCGCCGATGAAGGCTTCACGCTGTCGGGTCGCGCCGATCCCGTGGCCGGCAGCGTCAATGATTTCAACCAACCCCGTCAGTTGGGCCCGGCGCTGCCCGGACTTTTCCGTGCGCATGGCGCCCTCTATCTGCTCCGCAAGCCGGGCGAGACCCAGCCGGCGAAGCCGATCTTCACGGCCCGCATCATCGAACCGGGATCCGGCCGCCGAATGGAAGTGTTCACCAACGAACCCTGCCTGCAGTTCTACACTGGCATGGCCCTGGACGGGAAACAGACCGGCAAATCCGGCCGCGCCTACGGTCCGCACGCGGGCCTTTGTCTCGAATGCCAGGGTTATCCCGACGGCGCGAGCCGGCCCGAGTTTGGGGATATTCTGGTCCGTCCGGGGCAGCCCCAGCGCCGGACTACGATCTACGACTTCGGCACGTTTTGAGGGCG
>CAZFHG010000108.1:0-12001 GCA_964518665.1 uncultured Opitutaceae bacterium
CGGGCACGCCGTATTTTTCAAAGAGAGCCTTGGCCTGATACTCGTGGATGTTCATGTGATATAAATTGGCAGTATGGGGTGAAAGGCCGGCCGAAGACACACAAAAAACCGGCGCATAAGGAGTCTTTAGCAGTGACAGTCCGGATCCCGGCACGGGCTTATACCGCTTGTGGAACACTGGATTGCATTGGCCGGGTGGTCGTACACGATGGCGGCCTATGCAATCGCACGAGGTATTGCGGGAAGTCCTGAAGCACACGAGCGCCAAGCAGATTGCCGCCGACATGGCGCTGTCGCTCTCGCTGATCTACAAGTGGGCCGAGCCGCCGGTGGATGACAGCGGCAGCGGGGCCAACAACCCGCTGGACCGGATCAGGCAGCTGATCCGCTCGACCAAGGATCCGCGCATCGCCCAGTGGGTTTGCGAGCAGGCGGGCGGTTTCTACATCCGCAATCCGCAGTCACTGCAGCATTCGGGTCAGTTGATGCCCCTGACCAACGACATCGTGCAGGATTTTGCCGACATGCTGGCGACCATCGCGCAGGCGGCCGCCGACAACACCATCACAAAGGCGGAGGCGAAGACCATCCGCCGCCGCTGGGAGAACCTGAAGAGCGTGACGGAACGGTTTGTGCACGCCGCCGAGAGCGGCAATTTCGGGGAAATCCCGAAAGAAAAGCCGAAGGATTGAAAGTAGCGTAGGTCTCCGACCTGCCCTACCAACTTACTTGGATCTGCCGGCACTCGGTCTCGTTATAGGCGTATAAAACGGCAGTACCCGAGGTCTGGCCGGAAGTGGTCTGCTGATGCCAGGAGATGACAAAATAGTCGTACTTGTTGCCCAGTTCCTGGCGGGCGAGATTGATGGCGGGTTTGGTCCAGCTGCCTTGGATGATCGCGAAGATTGATCCGACCAGCAGGGCGGTGGCGACGGCCCCGTAGAGGATCAGGGCGGGCGGGCGCGTCCATTGACTGCGGGTCGAGGTTGCGGCCGGTGAGTGATCGGTTTCCCATGCGAGCCAGATCAGCAGCAACCCCGCCAGCAGACTGTACCCGACGGTGCCGGCAACCGAAACCGGTTCGTGCTTGGCCATGACGCGCAGCATTTTCCAAGGCATGGCCAGGCCGATCGCCACGCAGACTCCCAGCAGGCCGCCCATTGCCAGCGGGGAGAGCCAGGCGATTACATTCCAGATTGCCCGGTTGCCCCGCCAGACCAGCCAGGCGGCGAACCACAACACGAGAAAACCCAGCGAGGCCGTGAGCGAGAGTTGACCGCCGGTCTTGGTCCATTGCAGGACATGCCAGAACCCACTGGCGATTTCCAGCAGGCTGAAGAGGATCAGTGCCGCCACCACTCTGGCCGCCGCCGGGTGGCGCCCCGGTGGAGACGACATCACGGGCGGCTCCATGGCGTGAAGCTGCTAGCGCGCCAGCAACTGCCGCGTCAGGAACGCGGCCTGCAGGCTGGAAATTTCCTTCAAGCCCTTCTGCGCAAGGGCGAGTAGGCTGGTGAGTTGCTCCTGCGTGAAGGTGGCTTCCTCGCCAGCGCCCTGCACTTCGACGAAGCGGCCCTGGCCGGTCATGACGATGTTGAAGTCCACCTCGGCGTCCTTGTCCTCGATGTAATTGAGATCCAGCAGTTCCTGCCGGTTGAAGATGCCCACGCTGACGGCGGCGACGGAATCGAGCAGCGGGTTTTCGGCGAGCTTTTGTCCGTCAATGAGCTTCTGCACGGCGAGCCGGGCGGCGAGGTAGGCGCCCGTGATGGAAGCGGTGCGGGTGCCCCCGTCGGCCTGCAGCACGTCGCAATCAACCCAGAGGGTGTTGTCCCCCAGTTTCTGGAGATCAATGACGGCGCGCAGGGAGCGGCCGATGAGGCGCTGGATTTCGACGGTGCGGCCGTCGAGCTTGCCCTTGGAAATGTCGCGCTGCTTCCGGTCCAGGGTGGAATACGGGAGCATCGAATACTCGGCCGTGAGCCAGCCGCCCTTCACCCCCTGCTGGCGCATCCAGGCCGGGACCTTGGGCTCGATCGTGGCGGCGCAGATGACGCGCGTGGCGCCGAAGGAGACCAGGACCGAACCGGTGGCGTGCGGGGCGATGTTGGCTTCGAAGGTGATGGGACGCAGTTGGGCGACGCGGCGGCCGTCGTTGCGGGCAGTGGGATCGGGCATGGGTTCAGGCTTCGGTGTGACGGGTGTCGCGGAGGAGAGGTTTGACCTTGGGCTGGGTCTGCTCGGCCTGACGGCTCATGAAGGCGATGAGGCGGTCGTTGAAATCCTTGGCGGGATCGTGCCCCATCTTCTTCAGGGAATACGTGAGGGCGGCGACCTCGACGAGGCGCGCCATGTCGCGGCCGGGGCGGACGTAGAGTTCGATGTGGGGCACCTTCATCCCCAGGATGTCGAAAAAGTTTTCCTCCAGCCCGGTGCGCTCCTCGACCACCTCGGGCGTCCACTCCTGCAGGGAAATCACCAGATCCACGCGCTTCTCGAGGCGGATGGATTTGATGCCGAACATCTCGGCGATGTTGATGATGCCGATCCCGCGGCACTCCATCCAGCCGCGGTTGAGGGGCCGGCTGGTGGCCATGAGTTCGCGCTCGTCGAGCAGCTTGATGACCGTGAGGTCGTCGGCGACGAGGGAATGGCCGCGCTCGATCAGGGCCAGGGCGCACTCGCTCTTGCCGACGCCGCTGGAGCCGCGGAGCATCACGCCGACGCCCTTGATGTCGAGGGTCGTGGCGTGCTCGGTGGTCGAGGGGGCGAACTCGTTGTCGATGCAGAGGGTGGCGAGGTTCACGAAATTCATCGTGATCATCGGCGTGCGGAACAGCGGCAGCCGCATCTCCCGCGCCACCTCCAGCATGTGGCGCGTGGGGACATAGTTGCGGGTCAGGATCAGGCAGGGGATGTGCCGCTGCACCATCTGCCGGAAGATGCTTGCCTGCGCCCCGGCGGAGAGGGTTTTCATGTAGGTCATCTCGGCGGCGCCGAAGACCTGCACGCGCTTGTTGGCGAAATACTTGAAGAAGCCGGTGAGGGCGAGGGACGGGCGGTTGAGCGAACCCTCCTTGATCAGGCGGTGCAGGCCCTCGCCGCCGGCGAGGAGTTCAAGCTTCAGCTTCTCGCGGTACGTCTCGTAGAAGTGCGCGACCGTGATGCCGTGGATGGCCTTGTGCATGTTGCTGGCTGAAAGTAGTGGGTAGCGAGTAGCGGGTAGCGAGTAGAAAAACAGGCGGACATACCGTCGAATGCCCGCTACCCGCTACTCACTACTTCACAGGTCACATGTTGAAATTCTCGCCGAGGTAAAACTCGCGGGCCTGGGGGTCGTTGATGAGGAACTCGCCGGTGCCCTGGGTCAGCACCTTGCCCCGGTGGATGAGGTAGGCGCGGTCGACGATGCGCAGGGTTTCGCGGACATTGTGGTCCGAGACCACGACACCGATGCCCCGCTTCTTGAGCTGGAGGATGATCTTCTGGACCTCGGCGACGGAGATGGGGTCGATGGCGGCGAAGGGCTCGTCCATCAGCAGGAACTTGGGGTTCGGCACGAGGGCGCGGGCGATCTCCAGGCGGCGGCGCTCGCCGCCGGACAGGGTATAGGCCTTCTGCTTCGCTACGTGGAGGAGGCCCAGTTCCTCCAAGTGGCGGTGCACCTTGGCGGCGCGTTCGCGGTGCGGCACGCCGATCGCCTCGGCGATGGCGAGGATGTTCTCCTCGACGGTGAGCTTGCGGAAGACCGACGCCTCCTGCGGCAGGTAGCCGATGCCATGGCGGGCGCGCTGATGCATCCGCATGAGCGTGAGGTCGTGCCCGTCGAGCTTCACCCGGCCGCCGCTGGCGGGGATGAGGCCGACGATCATGTAGAATGTGGTCGTCTTGCCGGCGCCGTTGGGACCGAGCAGCCCGATCACTTCGCCGGCGGAGAAGCCGAGGTCTACGCCGTCGACGACGTTGCGCGTGCCGTAGGTCTTGACCAGGGCTTCGGTGCGGATTTCGGACTGGGCGACCGCAGTGCTCATCACGGTTGCGGCGCGGCGGGCGCGGGGTTTTCGGAGGCTTTTTTCTCCTCCTCAAAGCCGAGATCCTTGATGGCGGGAAGGGTGATGCGGACGCGCTCCTCGGTCGTCCCCTCGATGACGGCGCGGCGCTGACCGCGGTAGAGCACGAGGCGCGGGCCGGCGGCGACGTACTGGTCGTCGAGGCTGCGCACGACGGGATCCTCGCTGAGGACAATCCGGTCCTCGCCCGGGAAGACCTCGGCCCGGCCGCAGGTGGCTTCGCGGTCCCCCTGCACGATGCGGACATTCCCGGTGGCGACGAGGGACTTGAAATAGCCGTACTGGCCGATGGTGGCCGCGGGGTCTCCCTTGCGGGTGGCCACAACCTTGAGGATATCGCAGTACAGCCTGAGATTGTTGCCGATGACGACGACCTTGTCCTTGAAGGTGGAGAAGGTCTCGGTGTCGGTGCTGATGGTCTCGAACAGACCTTCGCAGGTGATCTCCGTCGAGGGCGGGGCGTCGGCGGCCCGCAGGGGCGCGGCCAGGGTGACCAGCAGCGCGACGAGAAGGGAAAAGGCGGAGCGGATCATTTGAGGAGGTCGGGCATCTGGGCCTGAAAAACTACCCGCGACTGGCGGGCGATGGAAACTTTTTTCTGGCGGTGGTCGTAGCGCCAGTCGGAGCCGGTGATTTCCAGGTCATCGCGGATGAAGCGGACCGTGTCCTTGCCGCTGATGACATCCGTCTCGAGATCCGCGACCGCGACGGGGCTGAGGATGATGGTCTCGACGAGGTTGCGGCGGTCACCGGTGAAGATGGACAGGTTCATGCCGGTAAGTTCGACCCGGTTGGACCCGACGAGGGCCTCGGTGCCCTGCAGCAGCATGGACCGGTGGCCTTCGTTGGTGAAGGTGGGCAGCTTGAAATTGCTGACCGGGGTGCGGGTGGACGCAGGTTCGGCTGCGCCCAGACCGAGGGCGCAAAGGAGCGGAAGCAGGCTGCGGAGGAATTTCACCGTGAGGAGGACTGACCGCGAGCCTGCAGGATATGTTCGCAGATTTCGCGCACGGCCCCGCGGCCGGCGGGCCGGCGGGTGATGTAGCCGGCGGCCTGCAAGGCGGCGGGCATGGCATCCGGCACGCTGGCGCCAATGCCGGCCCAGGCGAGTGCGGGGGCATCAATGTCGTCATCACCCATGTAGGCGCACTCCGCGGGTTGGAGATGGAGTTGGGCGGCCAGTTCCTGCAGGGCGGCGAGCTTGTCGGTCCGGCCTTGGATAAGGTGGGGGATCTTGAGCTCGGTGGCGCGGCGGGTGGTCGCGCCGGAGGCGCGTCCGCTGATCCAGGCGAGGGCAACACCGCAGCGGTTGAGGCGCACGAGGCCCATGCCATCAAGGATGGAAAACGACTTTGATTCGGTGCCGTCGGAGGAAATGCGGACGGTGCCGTCAGTCAGAATGCCATCCACGTCCATGGCAAACAGGCGGATGCGGGCCCAGCGGGCCTTCGGGATGGCGGATTGGCGATTGCGGATTGCGGATTTGGATGACGCCACGGTGAGCGGACATTGCGGAGGTATGTCGCAAGCGCCAATCAGAAAGCAGCAAGGGAGATTGCGGACTGGCGAAACCGTATTGCGGATAGGGGCAATCTGCCGTGGTAAAAACGCGCCCGCGTCAGCGTCCGGCAATCCGGTATCCGCCTTCCCCAATCCGCCATCCCTCAGCCCATCCAGGCCGTAATCTGTTCGATGATCTTGTCGCGGGAGGGGCGGAAGGCGTGCTCGAGCTCCGGGGCGAAGGGCACGGGGATGTCCATCGAGCCGATGCGCAGCGGGGCGGCCTTGAGCGAGGTGAAATGCTCCTCGGCGAGGCGTGCGACCAGCTCGGCGCCGAAGCCGTGGGTGCGGCGGCCCTCGTGCAGGACGATCAGGCGGCCGGTGCGGGCCAGCGAGGCCTTGATGCTGTCGAGTTGCAGGGGCGCGAGGCAGCGCAGGTCGAAGAGGTCGAAGCCGAGTTCGTATTCGCCGGTCAGGTAATCGCAGGCTTCCTCGGCGAGGTGCACCATTTCGCCATAGGTGACGAAGGTGGCGAAATCACCCTGGCGCAACTGGCGAGGCTGCCACACGCCGCGGTAATTGGAGTTCCAAACCACGGGCTGGCGGCCGCGGCGGTAAAGGGCCTTGTGCTCGAAGAGGATGACCGGGTTGTTGTCCTCGTAGGCGGCGAGCATGGCGTCGAAGGCGTCCTGGGGCGTGCTCGGGTAGAGGGCCTTGAACCCGGGGAGGGACAGGAAGAGCGTCTCCAGTTCCTGCGAGTGAAAGGAGCCGAAGGTGAGACCGCCGCCGCAGGGGAAGCGGAGCACCAGCGGGCAGGCCGCGCCGGAGCGGAAGTGCAGGGTGGCGGCGTTGAGGGCGAGCTGCGTGACCGCCTCGGTGGAGAAATCCGCAAATTGGAATTCCTCGATGGGGCGGTGGCCGTTGACGGCGAGCCCGATGGCGTAGCCGGTGCAGGCGCTTTCGGCGAGCGGGGTGTTGAAGACGCGGCTGCGGCCGAACTGCTTGAGCAGGCCGTCGGTGACCTTGAAGGCGCCGCCGTAGGTGCCGATGTCCTGGCCGAGGAGAATGGATTCGCCGCGTTCGGTGAGGATTTTGCGCAGGGCGGCGTTGCAAGCTTGGGCGACGTTGAACGATGCGGGCGTGGCGGGCTCAGGCTTCCAAGGCAGGGCAGGCGCGGGCGGGGCGTAGACGGCGGTTTCCATGCCGGCCGGATCGGGCCGGGGCACGGCGAGGCTGACCTTGATGGCGGCTTCGACGAAGGCGTTCAGTTCGGCGTCGAGTGCGTCGAGCCGGGCGGCGTGGCCGGCGGTGGCGAGGCGGGCGCGGAAGCGGGGCAACGGGTCGCGGGCGTGGAACGCATCCGATTCGCCGGGTTGAAGGTAGTCGCAGGTGTCGTAGGCGGCGTGGCCGCGCAGGCGCAGGGTGTGGGCCTCGATGAGCAGGGGGCGGGAGGTGGCGCGGACCTTGGCAACGGCGGCGGCGAGGGCGCGGGCGCAGGACTCGGGTTCGGTTGCATCCACGGCGAAGCCCTCGATGCCGTAGCCGGCCGCGCGGCGCCAGAGCTCCGTCCCGCCCGCGAACTGTTCGCTCACCGGCGTGGAATAGGCGTAGCGGTTGTTTTCGATGACGAAAAGAACGGGCAGCGAAAGCAGCGAGGCTAGGTTCAGCGATTCATGCACATCGCCGGTGCTGGAGGAGCCGTCGCCGAAGAAGGCGAAACCCATGGCGGCGCGGCCCTGCCGGCGTTGCGAATCGGTGGCACCGAGCACGGTGGAAATCATCGCCCCGAGATGGCTGATCATCGGCATCGAGCGGTGGGCCGGATCGCCGTGATGGATGTTGCCTTCGCGGGCCTTGGTGGGACTGCCGGAGTTGGCAATATACTGGTTGAGATGGTCGCAGAGGTGGCCGCCCCAGATCAGGTGTCCGCCAAGTCCGCGGTGCGTGAAGGAGATGACGTCGATGGCCTTGTCGGCCAGCATCGCCAGCGGGACGATGAGTCCCTCATTACCCTGCCCGCCGGTGACGGTGCCCTTGATCAGGCCCTGGCGAAAAAGATCGAGGATGCGGTTGTCGGCCGTACGGGCGAGGTGCATCCAGGCATAGAGCCGCAGCAACGCGTCGGGGGAGGAAGATTCAAGCTCGGCAGCGTGCAATTCGCGCGAAGCGAGGATGGCGGGAGGATTGGGAAATGCCATGTCCGGGGAGAGACGTTGGGAGGACGGAACGCGGCGGGCAAGCCTGCGCATGCGCGCTCCGCACGCATGCGAACGTTCAACGCTCAACATCCAACATCGAACATCCAATGCGGAATGGGGTAGCGCCCGGCCTCCGGACGGGCGGTGCGATGATAGAACGCAAGACACCCGTCCGGAGGCTGGGCGCTACCTGTGTGGCCGCCGGTTGTCCTCATGGGTTAGGTATGCGGGTGGTTTTGCGGCATGCGTCTTGTTGCGACCGAGGGCGGTCACGCTCCCAGGGAGAGGCTAAATCGCCAGGGTTTCACCCACAACCATGACTCGCACGTTGTGACCGGCCTGGGTGGCGCGGGTGGCGAAGGCTTGGGGATCGGCTTGGATCGGGGGAAAGGTGTTGTAGTGCATCGGTACGGCGAGGCGTGGATGCAGCAGGCTGAGCGCCACAAGGGCGTCGTCGGCACCCATGGTGTAGCGGTCGCCAATGGGCAGGAGCGCCAGGTCAAGTCCGTGCCGGCCGATGAGGGCCATGTCGCCGAATAGCGCGGTGTCGCCGGCGTGGTAGATCGTCCGGCCGCCGGCACGGACGAGATAGCCGCCCGGCACGCCCATGGACCGGTTTTCGCCGTTGGGGAGTTCGAGCGCGGAACTGTGGATGGCGGGGGTCATCTGGATGCGGCCCCAGTGCAGGTTCACCCCGCCGCCGGGCATGAGGTCGATGGTCCTGGCACCCTGGGCGGTGAAATGCTCGGCGAGTTCATAGGGCGCGACGAGGGTGGCACCGTGGAGTCGCGCGAGGTCGAGGGCGTCGCAGCAATGGTCGGAATGGGCGTGCGAACACAGGACGAAGTCGCAGGGCACTTTGGCGGGATCAACGGCGCCGTGCGGGTTTTCGCTCAGGAACGGATCGAAGACCAGCCGGATGGAAGGCGGACCCGGAATCTCGACGAGAAAGCAGGAGTGGCCGAAATAGGTGACACGCATGGGATCAGTATTTGTCCATCACATGAAACATGATCCAGGGCAGCGAGACGTTGAAAATCACGTAGAAGGACAGAAGGAAAATGCTGCTGATCGTGTTCCAACCCAGAATGACACCGGCGAGGGCGGCCAGCGAATTCATGGAAATCATCAGGAACCAGTAATCCCGGGTCCGCTTGGTGCGGCGATCCTTGAGGTGAGGCAGGACGGCGGGCTCGATGGATTTTTGCACCGCGAGATTGTCGCGCAGGATCTCATGCACCGAGGGTGCCGGCGGGGTGGCGGCCACGTTCTCACGCTGGAACGCGTTGTCCTTGAACGTAAATTTCCGCGGCGGGGGATCTTCCTCGTTCATGCGCAATGGGCGGGTGATTCAGTCCGCGAGCGGGGCGGTCAGCGCATCGATGCGCCGCATCACCTCGGGTGAGAGTTGATCGACGACTGCGAGGGCGCCGAAGTTTTCCTGCAATTGTTCCACGCGCGACGCGCCGAGGATCACACTGCTGACATGGGGGTTCTTCAGGCACCAGGCGAGGGCGAGGCGGGGGACGGAGGTGCCGAGTTCCCCGGCGAGTTTTGCGAGTTGTCGCACGGCGGTGAGCTTGGCCTCGAAACGCGGATCATTGGTCAGGCGGTCGCGCAGCCATTCCATGCCCGGGGTGTTGAGGCGTGAATCGGCGGGCACGCCGTCGTTGTACTTGCCGGTCAGCAGACCGGTGGCGAGCGGGGACCAGACCGTGGTGCCGAGGCCGGGCGAGCGGTAAAACGGGGCGTATTCCTGCTCGACGCGGGCGCGGCGGAAGAGGTTGTACTGCGGCTGCTCGACGATCGGGCGGTGGAGATTGAGCCGGTCGCACACGGCAAAGGCCTCGGCGATGCGCACGGCATCCCACTCGCTGGTGCCCCAGTAGAGCACCTTGCCCTGGGTGATGAGGTCGTGCATCGCGCGGGCGCTTTCCTCGACCGGGACGTCAGGATCGGGGCGGTGGCAGTAATAGAGATCGAGATAATCCACCTGCAGCCGGCGCAGGGCAGCGTGGCAGGCCTCGACGATGTGCTTGCGGGAGAGACCAATCTGGTTGGGTCCTTCGCGTTCGGCGCCGAAGTAAACCTTGCTGGAGACGAGGAACGTGTCGCGCGGCCAGCCGGATTTTTTGAGGATGTCCCCCATGACCACCTCGGCCTGCCCGTCGGCGTAGGTCTCGGCGTTGTCGAAAAAGTTCACGCCGGCGTCGTAGGCCGTGTGCATGAGGTCGCGGGCGGTGCGATCACCGACCTGCTTGCCAAAGGTGACCCAAGCGCCGAAGGAAAGCGCACTGATTTTCAGACCGGAGGTCCCGAGGCGGCGGTATTGCATGCTCATTGAGTGAAGGATGCTGCCGGTTGCTGGATTTGTCTAGGACAGGCATGCACGGACGGTCCGGTGTTGCGACCATGCGTCTGCGACGTAGCGCGGAACTTCAGTCCGCGCTCATCATGCCACATCGATCGCATCACTCCCTCAAACCAGTGCTGGCTGAAGCCAGCACTACGATCAATGCACCTGCTTATTCGCCATTTGATTGAGGAATTGCTGCGAGGCGGTCAGGTCATCGGCGGTCAGATTGTGGCCGGCGCTGGCCGTGTGGATGGTCACGGTGGCGCCGCCGGACTGCAGAAGGGCGGCGAGTCGCGAGGGATGGTCTTGCGGCACGATGGGATCGGCGTTGCCGCTGGCGATCAGGATGCGCTTGCCGGTCAACGAGCCGGCGGGTGCCGCCTGGTCGAGGACTAACATGGGACGCAGCAGGATCGCCCCGGCGAGGGTATTGGGGCGGAGTTGCAGCAGCGTGGCGGCGATGTTGGCCCCGTTGGACATGCCGACGGCGATCAAACGGGTGTGATCGATACCGTAGTGCGCGGTGGCGGCGACGATGAAGTCAGCGAGGGCGTGGGTACGACGCGTAACCTCGGCCGGGTCGAACACACCCTCGGCGAGGCGGGCAAAGAAACGGCGGGCGCCATGTTCGCTGACATCGCCCCGCGGACTCAGCAGTGCGGAGCCGGTTGAGATGCGGCGGCCAAGCGTGATCAGGTCGTTTTCATTGCCGCCAGTACCGTGCAAAAGCAGCAGCGGCGGTGCGACGGGAGTGCCGGCCGGGGGCGGTTCGAAGCGGTGGTGATAACCGAGGGTAGCCATGGTGGATTTGTATTCGATGTAGGCAGCCCGCTTGCGGGCGCGGTTCGGGCGCGCGCGAGCGCGCTGACCTACGAGGTTTCAACGTCGAGCTTGGGCAGGGCGGCCTCGATTTCGGTGCGGAAGGGTTCGAGGCGCGGAGGGAGTCCGAGCCGGGAACCGAGGGTTTCCACGGGTTCGTCGATGGCGAAGCCGGGCTGGTCGGTGGCAATTTCGAAGAGCACGCCGCCGGGTTCGCGGTAGTAGATGGATTTGAAATAGGCGCGGTCGATGATCGGGCTGACCTGCAGGCCGTCCTTCGCAACTTCCCCGTGGGCGAGTTTGTGGGCGGCATCGTCCGGGGTGCGAAACGCGATGTGATGGATCGTGCCGGCACCATTGAGTCCGCGGGGCAGGGCGGGATCAACCAGGAGGTCAACATAGGTGCCGGGTCCGCCATTCGCGACGGTGAAGCGGGTGCGCGTGGCGGTCCGGGCGAGTTCACGATACCCCATGGTCTTGGTGAGCAACGTGGCGGTTGGGCCGCCGTCGGTCAGGGCAAGAGTGGAACTGTGGAAGCCGCGGATGGCGTGGCCGGCGGGTACGTCCTTGGAGGGAGCGGGCGGCCGGGAATCGGCTTCAGCCGTGGCGACGAGTTCGAGGCGCAGGCCGTCGGGGTCGAAGACCGTGAGCACCTGGTCGCCGAAGCGCTGTTCTACCGGTGCGGTTGGCACGGCGAGCTTAGTCAGGCGTTCCTGCCAATAGGAAAGGGCGCCGGCGGGCACGGAGAAGGCCGTGGCGTAGGCTTGACCATGACCCGGACGTCCGCGCCGCAGGCCCATCCACGGGAAAAAGGTCAGGACCGTGCCGGGAGAGCCGGCATAATCTCCATAATAGAGATGGTAGGTGCCAGGGTCGTCCTGATTCACGGACTTCTTCACGAAGCGCAGGCCGAGCACGCGGGTGTAGAAATCCAGGTTCTGGCGCGGATCTGAGGCGATGGCGGTGATGTGGTGGAGACCGAGGAGATTCATGATGTTTAGGTAGGGCAGGTCTGTGGTTCTGTGCCACGACATAGGTTACACATAGTGCCACGACAT
>CAZFHG010000109.1:0-11953 GCA_964518665.1 uncultured Opitutaceae bacterium
GGCCATCTCCGTTTCGCCCTCGGTGAAGCAATGGAAAACCACCTTCGTCCAATCCACGCCGCTCGCATCAATCATCTCCACGCACTCCTGAAACGCCCCGCGTGAATGGATCACAACCGGACAGCCGAGCCGCTTGGTCAGCTCCAGTTGCTCCGTAAAGGCTTCGCGTTGCCAATTGAAGATGCGTTCCGCCGCGGCCGGATCGTCCTTCGGCAGGTGAAAGTGATCGAGTCCGCATTCTCCCAGTGCCACCGGGCGGACCGATCCCGCTTTTTCCAGCCAAAACGCCTCCAACCCCGCCACCTGCCCCGCCCAGTTTTCATCCACGGCACAGGGATGCAGTCCGGCCGAATAATGTACGAAGCCCGGATTTTGCGCCGCGAGTTCGCGATAGGCCGCCCAGTCCTCAGTCGAAGTCCCGATGGTCACCATGGCCTCAACACCTGCTAACCGCGCCTGCTCCAGCACGGCCGGCAGCACGCCCTTGTGCAGGAAGGATTCCAGATGCGTATGCGTGTCGATCAGCCCCATGCCCGCAAAAACCAAGCCCTAAACCGGTAAACGCCAGACAAAATGCGCGGCACGACCGCCGCTTCACTCAAAGCGCAAACACCGGTTCGCCGGCCTCGATGAGCACGTTGCCACCACCCGCCTGCAGGTCGAGCAGCGGGCCGCCGCCCTGATATTGGCCGGCCACTTTGCCGCGCCGACTGCCGCCGATGGCAAGGTCGAGTTTGGAAATAACCTTGCCCAGCCCCGCCGAAGCCTTGAGCGAAAATCCCCCGGCCGGATTCACCGTCGCGTGAATGTCGCCCAGCGAAGTCCTGAGGTGGGACCGCTCCAGCATGCGGGCAAACCCCGCAGACACATCCCCGCTGGATGTCGCCGCGTCCACCGCGCCATAGGCCGTCTGCACTTCGATGTCTCCGTCCAAGGTTTCAAGCTGTGCCCGGCCGCCGACCGTGCCGATCAGCACGTTGCCCTGGATGGTTTTCAATTTCACCGTCCCGGTGCAGCGCGAGACCACCACATCGCCGGTGCGGGTGGCCGCATCGATGGTGCCGTCAATGCGCCGGAAAGTAATCGTGCCGGACTCGCTCCGCGCCCGCATGTTGCCGCGCAGCGGATCCACCGAGATGTTGCCGTCCCTGGTCTGCAAATCCAGATGGCAATGCTCCGGTACTGTGACGGTAAAGACCATCTGGGGCCGCATGGAAACCTCCCAGGCAAAGCGCACGTCGCGGTCGCGGGGATTGCGCGCCGTAAACCGCACTTCATTGCCCATGGCGGCGGCCGTCAGAGTGAAGGCATCCAGCACCGCGCGGGCCTGCCCCGCTTTCGTTTCGGGCAGCTCGAGCGCCACTGTCACGCGCACTTCGTCAGCGCCACCGGACACGACGTTGATCTGTCCGCGGTAGGCGTCGAGCCGCACCGTGCAACCCGGTTGCACGGCCAAGGTCTTCTGTTCTACCCGCTGGGCCGCCTCCGCCCCGCTCAACACGAGGGCCATGGCCAGTAAACGGAGGATCAATGCACTGATTCGCATGGGCCAAGTGTCGCGCTCCTCCCCCACCCGGCAAGTCCCGCGGTCGTGTATGAATACGCCCGCACTACGTAGGAATGCCCACGGATGAAGTATGGTTCTCTGTAAAAGGCAGGAGCCTGCTTGCAGGAGATATGTAGGGACTGCGCTCGTCGACGCCCGAGGGCGCAGTCAAGCTGCGCCCCTACATCGATCCATCGCCTGCAAGCGGGCTCCTACCTTAGGCAGTGAACTTACCTGAGGAGGCACTGGTGGGCAGGGTACTTCACCAACGTCGCAAAAAAAGCCCAAGCCGCGGAACGGCTTGGGCATTGCGCCAAAATAAATGAAACCCGATTCAGCGACCCGCCGGCACGCCTTTGATGTCAATGTCGCCGCCGCTCGTGCGGAGCTTCAGGAGCGGGCCGCCACCGTTGACCTTGCCGACGAGTTTGCTCTTGCCGTGGCCGCCGCGCTCGATCGTGAGCGTGAGATGATACGCCTCGACATCCCCGCCGCTCGTGGACGCATCGAGCTGGAAGGCCGCATTGTCGTCCACCACCGCCCGGATGTCGCCACCGCTCGTGCTGAGACTGCAGTCGCCCTTGAGTCCGCCGGACAGCCTTGCGCTCACATCGCCGCCGCTCGTGGACGCGTCCAGTGTATTGAGCACGCTGCCGACCTTGATGTCACCGCCCGAGGTATGAAGTTTCGCGGAGCCGGCCGCCTGCTCCAGCACGATGTCGCCACCGCTGGTGTGGACCTGCACCTCGCCGCCGATGTGGCCGAGCATGACATCGCCGCCCGAGGTGTTCGCCGCGGCCTTGCCCTGCAGGTCGCCGCACACGATGTCACCGCCCGAGGTCTTGAGCTCCACATTGAAACTCGCCGGCAGCGTCACTTCAAAATCCACCGACACCGGCGGCCAGATGCCAAAGCTCACCCCGCCGATCTTGCTGGCATACTTGGAGGTCGCGACCACGTCGTTGCCTTCCTGCGCGATCGTGAGCTCGAGCTTCTTCAGTAATTCGTCCGCCTCGGCGTCATTCGACGCCCGGATGGTCTGCTTGGCGATGACACGGACCTGATCGCCGGCACCGGTCTTGATGACAATATCGCCACCCGAAGTTGCGGCCTTGAAATTGCCGCCGGGTTGGACGGCGAACGTCTTTTCGACGTTGCGCACGATTTTGGCTTGGGCGGACAACGGCAAAACGGCCAGCAGGCCGCCCGCGAGAATCAACGTGGTAGTTTTCATGTTATGCAGGAGGTGTTTCGATAACCCGTGGCTCCCGGCAAAGTTACAGGCGGCGCAAAGCAGAGACCTGAAACTTGAAACCTGAGACCTGAGTCTGCTGAACCAAAACTTTCAGACCTCAGGTCTTAGCCTTCAGGTTTCAGGTCTCAGGTTTCAGGTTTCGTCTTCCGCCCGTCTACACCTTCGCGCTGTTATCGCACTTGTAGTGCACCTTGGAGCGGCGCATCGCATGTGCGCGCAGGGCCGAGGTTTGCGAACCCACACGACGTTCAAACAACTTCGGACCGGTCGCAGCGGACGACCCCTCCCCCTCGGCCAGGATGGCCAGGCACAGGAGCTGTTCAGCCGGCGCCGGCAGCCGGCGGGCCGGAAAGCCCGCATGCGCGGAAAGCCAACGACAGATTTGTGATAAGGGATTCATGGATTCAGACCTCGGGCGGGAGGACACGGACACTCACTCGTGCCAAGCGCTTGTAAAGGCTGATATCTTTCCACAATGGCCACCAATCGTAGAGAAAAATCTCCAGTGGCCGCCAAAGCATCACCCAGCCAGCGATATCCAACACCAGTCGGGGGGTCTCAAGGTAGCGTCCCTCAAACAGGCGGCCGAGCAATCCGCTCAGCACCAGGCAAAAGGCCAGGAAGAGCATGCCGATGAACAGGCTCCAGCGTCCCAGGCGGAAAAGCTGCCGCAGGCGCAGCCGCGTGGTGGCGAGCCGGTTGTTGAAATAATTGCGCACCGCCTGCTCCACCCCGCTGGCGCGATCAGGCGCAGGCAGGGTGGCCAGATGGATCAACACTTCAAAATCCCGTCCCGCCGGCAGTTCGCGCGCCCAGTCCACGATGAACGTCTCCGCCGCCTGATCGAGATCCCGGTCATGAAACGGCGAGGGATCCATCGAGTTGAACAACTGCGCGAGGTCGCGCAGTCGCAGCTCGATGTGGTTGGCGGATTCCGCGCTCATTTTTTCAACAGCGCCGCCGCCCACTCCTTTTCGTCAAATCCCGTCAGCCCCACCCCCGCACCAAGCAGGAAGGGTCGCTTCACCAGGTTGCCGTTCTTCGCCAGGAGGGCCAGCGCCGCGCCCGCCTCCAGGCCCGGCAGCTTTTCTCCCAGCTTCTGCTCGCGGTAGTCGCGTCCCGATGTGTTGAACAACCGGCGCAACTCGCCCTGCCGGGCGGCCAGCATGGTGCGCAGTTCCGCGGGGGTCGGTGGCGTCTCCCGGATGGGTTTCTCCGTGAAGGCGAGGTTTTGCGCCCGCAGCCACTTCACCGCCCGACGGCAGGTGTCGCAATTGGCATAGGTGTAGACCGTCAGTGCGCTCATTTCACCCAGCTCCGGTCGCGGATGACGAACTGCCAGCGGCCCTTGTACTGGTTCAGTTCGCCGTAGAAACGGATGCGCTTTTCCGGCGGGTATTTCTCGCGCAGTTGCTCCCGCAGCGCCACGTCGGGGGACCAGACGTCATACAGGTCGCCGCGCACCCGCACCGTGAGATTCTTGCCCACGCCGGCATGGCCCTCGACGCGCAGGATCTTGCCGGTGTAGCTGCCGTCGCGGAGCGAGGCTTTCTTCGGCAGGTCCTTCAGGCTGATCGCCACCTTTTCCAGGTCCACCTGCGCAAAATCCACCCGGTTGGCCGTGGTCTGGCCGGTCTCCGCCGAGGCGTTGGGCAGCGCCAGGTAGCGCTGGGGCTGGTTGTCCGGCACGGTGGTGAATTTCGCCAGGATCGGGAAGTGATCGGAAAAGCCCATCCCACCCGGACCGGCAAAGGACCAGCGGATGGGCAGGCCCAGGTCGTCCATGTTGAGGCCGCGCACCTTGACCACCGTGAAGGAGTTGTCGACATACTGCACGCCGCGGAAGTCGTAGAGTCCGCGGGTGATGAGGAGCTGCATCAGGGTGCCCCACTCATTCTGGTAGGTGTCGCTGCCGCGCTCGACCGCCGGCAGCTCGAACCAGGTGTTGTACAGGTCGCGCTGCGTGCCGCGCACGGCCAGCTCGTTGCCCTGGGAACCGAGCGTGTCGTTAATCCCGGTGACCTTCATCTTCGGGTAGCGCACCTTCTGGTTGTACTGGGAATTGAAATCACCGCCGATGACGATGTCCGCCTGCGGATCGGCCTGGAGGATCTCGTCGAGCCTCGTGCGCAGGGTGCGGGCGTTGGCGACGCGGGTTGGCTCGCTCACGGGGTCGCCCGCGCCGGATTTCCAGTGGTTGTTGAACAGGTACAGGAGGGCCCCATCGATCTCCACCTGCACTTCGAGGATCGCACGCGCGTCGAGCGTCGGGTGCGAGTGCACGGTTTTCACGGGAAAACGCGTGAAGGTGACGCATTTCTGCGCCAGGGGATTCGTGGACTCCGCCACCGTGACATTCTCCCCCGCCACCACCGTGTAGCCGGTGAGGCCGGCATCCGCGAAGGCCTTGAGCAGCAGTGCCTCGGCGGGCAGGTCGGCAATCTCGGCCGAATATCTCGCGCCGAGCATCGCCCCGATCTTCACCCCGGCGTAGCGCTGCAGGATAGCCGCGTAATCCGGCGGGGTCGCACCCGGTGTCTGGTCCGCCTCGATCTCTTGGAAGAGGATGATATCCGGCCCGCGGCCTTCGTCGATTTGCGCAACGGCCCTGGTGATGTTCTGCAGCTTGGTCAGAACGTGCTGCCGACTGTAGCGCTGCGGCTCGTAGTCGTCGAAGAGCGCCTTTCCATCCGCATCGAACAGGTTCTCGACGTTGTAAACCATCACCGTGAACGGCCGGGCCGCGAGGGCGATAGGCAGAAGTAGAAAAAACAGCAGGGGGCGCAGGAGGCTCATCCCGTCAGGGTGCCGGCAAACCAGGGCAAGGAAAAGGGGGAAATTCCGGCGAGGATTGAAAACACCGGAACGAACCACGGAATTTTTACAGGAGGCAGCAGAGGGAGCGGAGAACAGCCCAATCATAATTAAACGCTAATCTGCGCTGATGGGATCAGGAAAATATGACCCCGAGCGAACCGAGCTCTGAGCCCCGCTCAGAGCGCTGGTCCGCGAGGATTGGGTCCGGAGATTAGCGTGAGATTAGCGAAGATTAGCGTTCCAAAAGGTTCGGAATCCAAACCGGTTTCACACAGAGACGCAGAGGCACGGAGGGAATTCAGGGGTATCGCTAGAATCCATCTCACCCGTGGTTCGTAAACTCCGCGTCTCCGCGCCTCCGCGAGAGAACTTGTCTGGGCTAAGTGCCGCATGCCTGCGGCCTGCATGCATAAAGATGCGGACGGGCCGTCCGCGCTCCCAGGCCGAACTTCGCTCCCTCTGCTGCCTACTGTAAACCACCCCAACCCGTGGCGATCCTTGACCGGGCAACCTCCGCCGCGCCAACATGCGGGCATGTCGGCCGCTGCGTCTTCCATCCTATCGATCTCGGATCTGACCGTGCGTCGCGGACATACCACGATCCTGGATCACGTTGACTGGCGGGTCGGCCGCGGGGAGCACTGGGTGATTCTTGGCGCCAACGGTTCCGGCAAGACTTCCCTATTGCGCGCCCTCACCGGCTACCTCGCACCCACGGCGGGCGAGATCTACCTGCTGGGCGAACATTTTGGCGAGAGCGACTGGCGGGAACTGCGGCTGCACATCGGCGTGGTCATGAACTCCTTCTCCGCGCTCATCCCGGTCTGCGAGACCGCGCTCGACACCGTCGTCAGCGGCAAGTTCGCCCAATTGGACCTCTGGGCCCGGGTCACCGCGGCGGACCGGGCGGCGGGGCGGCGCTTGCTGCGACTCGTCCGCGCCAGTCACCTTGCCCGGCGCGAATGGCAGTTCCTCTCGCAGGGCGAGCGTCAGCGTGTGCTGATCGCCCGGGCCTTGATGGCGAAACCACGCCTGCTCATCCTCGACGAACCCTGCGCCGGCCTGGACCCGGCCGCGCGCGATGAATTCCTGCGCCTGATCGAGTCTCTCACGCGCCGCCGCCTGGCTCCGGCCCTCGTGCTCGTGACGCATCACGTGGAGGAGATCACGCCCGGTTTCACGCACGCGCTGTTGCTCAAGTCCGGCCGCGTGCTCGCCGCGGGTCGACGGGCGAAGGTGCTGACATCGAGAAATCTTAGCAGTGTCTTCAACGCCCGTGTCCGTCTCGCAAGCGCCGGCAAAAGCCTGCGAATCACGATCGCGCGCAAGTAAACGAAAGGGCATTGCGGGGTTACAGTTGGCGGAGGGACAATCTTTCTTACAGGAGGAAGCAGAGGAAACAGAGAGTTGTCCCATCCATACAAACTGCTATCTCTGAACCGGAGCCTCGCGCCAAGGTCGCAACGGACGCAAAGGATCTGATGGATAGACAGTAAATACCTTAGCGTACTTGGCGTGAGACAGGATTGGATAGTCTGAGCTCTTCCTCTCCGTTCCCTCTGCTACCTCCTGTAAAACTAACAAATCAGTTCTTGAAAATCTCTTCGAGAAACTGGCGCATGTGACCCCAGGATCGATGCGCCGCCTCCGTCTGGTAGGCGATGCCTTCAAGTCCGTGCGCGGCGCGCCGGGCCTCGGACTTGGGATTGGTGAACGCGTGCTTCGCGCCGGCATAGCTGATGAATTGGTAGTCGATGCCGGTGTCGTCCAGCGAACGCAGGAAGTTGTCGAGGCTCTCCTTGGAAATGAAGGGATCAACCGCACCGTGGCAGATCAGGAAGCGGGTCTTGATCCGGCCCTTCGCATCGGCGGGAGCCGCCACCGGGCCGCCATGCAGGCTGACCATCCCTGCCAGCGGCGCACCGCTGTAGGCGAGGGCCATGGCCGTGCTGCCACCGAAGCAATAGCCAACGGCGGCCACCCGCTTATCGTCCACCAGGCCGGTGGCGAGCAGCGCATCCAGCCCGGCCCGCGCACGTGACGCCATCAGGGGCTTGCCATAAAACTGACCGGCGAGTTCGCCGGCGCGCTTCGGATCCTCGGTGGTGACGCCTTGCCCGTACATGTCGATGGCGAACACCACATAGCCCAGTTGCGCCAATTGTTCGGCCTGCTTCTTGGCGAAATCGTCCCGGCCCCACCATTCATGGATCACGATCACGCCGGGCTTCTTTTCGGCGCCTGAACCTTCATAGGCCAGCCAGCCCTCAAGCTTCACTCCTTCATGTTCGTAGACGACGGCGCGGGTGTTGAGTTTCGCGAAGGCCGGGCAGGCCAGGACAAGGGCCAGAAGCAGAAATGCAGGGGATTTCATGGTGTGATCAAAGTGCGGGTGTCGCAGATGACGTCAAATCCGCGAGGTTGGATGTAGGGGCGCACCTTGTGTGCGCCCTTCTCGTCGGATTCGCAGATTATGCCGAAAGGCGCACACAAGGTGCGCCCCTACATCGAATCAGGTCGAAAGCCCGCCGCTGATGTAGCTCTTCAGTGACTCGGCCTCGGCGCGATTTGTGTCGGAGAGCCAGCGCGAAATGTCGCCCACCGAGATCAGCCCGGCAATCCGGTCGCCATCGAGCACGGGCAGATGGCGGCAGCGGCGCGAGTTGAAGATGGCGTGGGCCTCCTCGATGCTGGTCGCGGGTGTGATCGAGGTCAGGCCCGCCGTCATCACGTTGCTCAGCAGGGTCGTCTTGGGATCGAGCCCGGAGCCCACGACGCGACGCAGCACGTCCCGCTCCGTGAAAATTCCGGCCAGCCGGCCGTTGTTCACGATCAGGACGGAGCTGACCTGACTCTTGTTCATCAACTGCACGGCATCGAGAACCGAGGCGGAAGGCGGAAGCGCATGGATGGCCGAGCCCTTGCGCTCGAGCAGAATGGAGACGGAAGCACTCATGAGGTATCGGGGTTGACCCGGAGCCTACCCCGGTTGGCGCAAGTCACAACCGCAAAAGTCCGCGATTAACGGACTATTACGCGGATTATTTCCGGAACAGGCGGTCGAGCGCTCCGAGATTCTTGATCGGCGGCGCCTTCTTGGCCGCCTCGCTGGTGATCGGGCGAATGAGCTTGGGCTCCGCCACCGGTGCCACCGCCGGTCCGGCACCCGCCGCCGCCACGAGGCGATCCAGTTTGACGGTGGAAACCGGCTCGGCCGTGCCGAGCTCCTGCGCGAACAGGCTCACGCGAAATTCCTCGATCAGCCAGCGCAGGGCGTCCTTGCCCTTCGCGGCGGGCCCGCCGGGGCCAGACTTGGCGAGAGCCTTGACGTAGCCCTCGACCTGCCGGGCGCGCTCCGCGTCCTTGGACGGGTTCAGCCGCCAGCGATCGGCGCGCAGCTTCATGGCTTTCAAGTAACGCGGCAGATGCGCGAGCTGGGCGTAGGGCGTGACTTGTAGAAAATCATTCGGCAACAGCGCAGCAAGGTCACGCTCCAGACCCGGGAAAGGTTGCGGATGCACCAGCAGAGCCTGCCGCAGGGTGAGGATTTCGCGCAGGAGGTCCATCAACCGCGGCAAGCAGGCTCGCAGGTCGGTCTTGGCCTTCTCCACGGCAGCGGCAAATGCCGCGGTGGTCAGGTTGTAGGGCGGGGTTTCCTCCTTCGCCGGACCTGCGGAGGACAGGTCCGAACCCCGCCTGCCATCGCCGCTCCTGTAGGCAGCGAGCTTGCTCGCGCTTGAATCGCGTTCGTCCGCCGAATGAGCGCCCGCAAGCGGGCTGCCTACGATGGCGGGGTTCGGAGACCCCGCCCTACAACGATCCGCGTCGCACAACCAACTCCGGATCGAGTGCAGGGCGTGCACCTGCAGTTCCGCCACAGGTGCGAGGGTGGCCAGCAAGGGACCGAGTTCGCGCAATTTCTTCAGGTCGCGTTCCAGCCAGCCGAGATCATAGCGGAGTTGCAGCTCCAGCAGCGCGGCCAGGCCCGCCCGCGTGGCGGTCCCGGCCTCTTCCGCACTCTTGAACAGGCGCAGGCTTACTCCTGCGTCACCCGTCATGAGTCCGGGAAAAGCATGCACGGGCACACCGGCCTGCTCGGTCACGAGCACCCGGGCCGGGATGTCGCCAAAGGTCCAGGCCGTCTGCGCGGGCTTTTCCCACTGGGTCCGGGCGCGGCGCCAAGCCTCCGGCTCCTCGCGGGCGATGCTGACGCTGGCCTCGCGCTGCCGCTCGCCGAGCGCCGACTGCAATTCGCCCAAATCACGGCTGGCGCAAAGCTCTCGCCCAGCGTCATCCAGCACGCGGACCCGCACCCGCAGGTGATCGGGCAGCGGCTTGTCGGCCCACAAGGCGGGATCCACCGCGATGCGGAACCGCTCCCGCAACTGCGCCGCCAGCGCCTCAGGCAGGGTTTCCCGGCGGCCGGTCAGGCGGTCGCGCTGGGCGACCTGCTCCGTCACGCTCTTCGCGGTCTCGGCCAGCGGCACGAAGGCGCGGCGCAATTCCTTCGGCAGCGTGCGCAGATAATGCTCCACCTTCGCCTCCAGATGACCGGGCACCGCCCAGTCGAGCGCCGCGGGGGTCAACGCCTCCGCCTCGCGCACATTGACGTCGAGGGTCACACCATCCTCGGCCTGGCCGGGCTTGTACGCGTAGTTGAGCGGCAAGGCGCGGTTGTCCAACGGCAGCGCCTCGGGAAACTCGTCCGCATCGTGCGACGGGGTGGCGGGATCGCGGAGATCGTCCGGCTCGCACATGAGGAACCGCGGCTCGGCCGCCTTGCGCTCCCGCACGAGGTCCACGAGTTCGGCGACGGCGCTGATCCCGGGAGCGCGACCAACCTCGGTCGCAATCCCCCCCAGCAGTCTCGCCGCATAGAAACGGTACAGCGCCTCATCCAGATTGAGGTAACCGCTGTCGCGGGTGCGGGTGAGGATGAGCTCGATCCTGTCGCGGACCTTCCGGTTGTGCGCAAGGAAGTCGAACGGCCAGGTGATCGTGTCGTTGACCAGGCCTTCGCGGATGAAGATCTCCGTCGCCTGCACCGGGTCGATTTTGCCGAAGCCCACGGCGCGGGTCTCGAGCTCGAGGCCGTAGAGCCGCGTGCGCTGCTTGACCATCACGCGACCCTTTTCCGGGTCCCAGAAAGGCTCGCTGTGGGCGACGCGCACGAGATGACTGCCGAGCTCCAGCGCCCACAGCGGATCGAGCCGCGCGCAGGTGCGGGCATAAAGCCGCGTCGTCTCCATGATCTCGGCGGCCATGATCCAGCGAGGCAAGCGCTTGCCGCTTGCCTCGCTGCCCTCCGAAGCCTTGGCGAAGGAGGGTCGCTTCTTCGGATCCTCGCGCCGGAAAAGCACCGAACCCGGGAACAGCGTCACGCGCCGGTCGTGCGCCGCCTTGTAGCCGCCCTGCTGCTCGTCGATGTGCGCGATGTTGCCGAGCAGGCCGGTGAGGATGGCCCGGTGGATGGCCCGGTACGGCGGTGTGCCGAAGGCCGTGGCCTTGGCGTCGTTTTCCTTCACGCCGTGGAGGGCCGAGGAGACCTTCTTCTCGCCACGCTCCTGCACCACTTCGACCAACTGGGCATGGACGTCGCGCCACTCGCGCATGCGCGTGTAACTGAGAAAATGATCCCGGCAGAAACGGCGGAGCTTCGACTGCGCCATCGTCTCGAACTCGTCGTGGTAGGCGTCCCAGATGTTGAGGAGCGTCAGGAAGTCCGAGTCCGGATGCGCAAACCGCCGGTGGGCTGCGTCAGCGGCCGCCTGCTTTTCGAGCGGACGCTCCCGCGGATCCTGGATGCTGAGGCCGGCGGCGATGACGAGCACCTCGCGCAGGGACTTCTCCGTCCGCGCCTGCAAAATCATCCGGCCCACAGTGGGATCCACGGGCAGCCGGGCAAGTTCGCGGCCGATGGCGGTGAGTTCGCGCAAACCCGATTCAAAACCCTGATATTCCAAGGCAGGCTTTACAGGAGGACACAGAGGACGATCCGAGGAAACAACGACCTCCGATCCTCTGTTTTCTCTGTGGCCTCCTGTATAATTCGGATCGAGCGCCCCCAACTCCTCCAGCAGACCGTACCCGGCGCGGATGGACTTGGCCGCGGGCATGTTGATGAAGGGGAACCGCTCGATGTCGCCGAGCCCGAAGGCCTTCAGCCGCAGGATGACATCGGCGAGGTTGGCGCGCTGGATCTCCGGCTGCGTAAAGCGTGGACGCTCCAAAAAATCCTTCTCGGAAAACAGCCGGATGCAGACGCCGTCGGCCACGCGGCCGCTGCGGCCCTTGCGCTGGTCGGCGCTGGACTGCGACACCGGCTCGATCGGCAG
>CAZFHG010000110.1:0-11901 GCA_964518665.1 uncultured Opitutaceae bacterium
CTGTAAAACTGCCTTGGAATGATCCGTGGCATCCGTGTGATCCGTGGTTAAAAAAACAATCGCCCGAGCACACGCACCTTTTCAAACCGGTGCTCCGTGCCCGCCCGCAGGCGCTGCACGTTGCTGCGATGGGTGAAGAGGACGAACCCTGCGACCACCACCGCCGCCACAATCCATACCGGCCGGTGCGGCTCAGGGGCATACAGCACCGCCGCCGGAATGAGCGCCACGCTCGCCAAGATCGAGCTCAGCCCCACGTAGCCCGTGGTCGTCAAAACCAGCAACGCCACCCCGAGCATCGTCAGCACTCCCACGGGCCACAGCACGAGCAGGGCCCCCAAAACGGCCGCCACGCCCTTGCCGCCGCGAAAACCAAAATACAGCGGCCACACATGGCCTGCCGCCGCACCTGCACCCGCCAGCAACCCCATGACGAGTGCATGCCGCTCATCCGCGAGGCCCCACCCGCCGAGCCACGCCGCGAGCGCCGACTTGCCCACGTCAATCACCACGACGCCCAGCGCAAACCATGGCCCTTGCGTGCGGAGCGCATTCGTCCCGCCCGCGTTGCCGCTGCCCTGCTGGCGAATGTCCACGCCGCGCAAGCGGCCAAGGAGCAGGCTGCCGGAAATCGAACCCAACAGATAGCCCAGCAGTATTCTGGCGGCGTCCAATATCATGGCGTTGGCGGAACGTAATCCTGCACGGCGATCACCAGTGAACCTGGACCGGCATGCGCCCCGATGGCAACGCCGGTCTCCACCACCCACAGGCGGTCCACGTTGGGGACGAGTGCCCGCAGTTCGCGCACCAGACGCTCCGCGTCCGACGGACAATCCCCGTGGCTGACGATGAACCGGTAACGCCGCGCCGGGTCGAGGGTCCGGGCGATGCGGCGGGCAAACCGAGCCGGAAGATTGTGCCGACCCCAGAGTGCGCCCTGCAGGCCGAGGCGACCGCCCTTGCTACAGAGGATGAGCGACAGCCGCAGGAACCGCGTGACCGGCAATGCCGCCTTCGGGATGCGTCCGCCACGCACGCCGTAACTGATGTCGCGCACGATGGCATACACTGATGTCCGGGTGCGCATCTGCGCGAGCCCCTCGAGCAGGCGGGTGGAGTCCAGCCCGGCCTGCGCCGCCTCAGCCGCCCAGATGACCATGAGACCCTGCCCTGCCGCGACCTGCTCGCTGTCGAAAACGGTCACGCGTTGCGGATCACAGCGTGCGGCCGCACCTTCGGCCGATTGCATCGTGCCGGAAAGCTTCCGCGACAGGGAAACATCGATCACGCGCTCATGGAGCGTGAGCAGCAGCTCAAACATGCGCCGGAAATCCCCGGGCGACGGCTGCGAGGTACGGGGCAGGTCCGGCCCGGTCCGCATGACCGCATAAAACTCGCGCGGTGAGATCGACACGCGGTCGATGTGCTCACGGCCAGCGATGGAGAGGCGCTGCGGCACGAGATGGATGTTCAACCGCTCGACCTCCTCGACCGGAAGATCGGCACCGGAATCCGAGGCGATGGCGACCTGCCGGCGGCGGGCCGCCGATTCCGGCGTGGATTCATTCAGGTCTTCGCTGTGCTGCGCCGACACGGTCCCGAACCGCACCGCCAGTGCGAGCAGCGCCGCCGGCTCGTCAAGCTGGGCATGCAACCGTACCTGCGTGCGCGAGCCGGCCAGCACGATCCTCGTCGAGGGCAGCGTACGCAGGGCCGCCTTCAGCGCTGCGCGGTCGATCGCGTCGCCGCCCACCGTGCATTGCACGAGATAACGACCCGCACCACCGCCGCTGCTGCCCGCGAAGGCTTCCACTCCCAGGGCTGGTGGCTCCAGTGCCAGGCCGGCGTGATCCGTCACTCGACCGTGCTCGATCAGTTCTCCCATTCCCTCGATCAATTCGACAAAACCTCGTGCCCCGGCATCGACCACCCCGGCCGCACGCAACGCCTTGAGCTGGTGCTGGGTCTGCGCCAGGGCGATGCGCGCGCGGCTGAGGGCGGTGCTAAATCCGTTCCGCAAATCCGGTTTCCCGGACTCTGCCTGGGCCTGCATGCCTGCGGTGAAGGCCTGGATGACGCTGAGCATGGTGCCTTCGCACGGATCGGCCATGGCTGTCCTCGCCTCCGCCGCACCATGGCCAAGCGCCTTGGCCAGCACAGGGAGCGTCACGGCTTCACCGGGCGGCAGAGCGTTGGCGAGACCATGCAGCCAGTGCGCCAGGATCGCACCCGCATTGCCCCGCGCGCCGTCCGCCGCTTCCGCGGCCACGCCTTGCAGGAGTTCGCGCACCCCCAACGGTGACGGACGCCGCAGGCTCCGCAGCATCGCGGCAAGGGTGAAGGTGAGGTTCGTACCTGTGTCGCGATCGGCGACCGGGAAGACGTTGATGCGGTTGAGTTCCTCACGTTGCGCGGCCACGCGTCGGATTCCGGCGAGCAGTGCGCGACGGAGTCCGTAGGGCGAAAGCTTGTGCACGCTCATCGTGAGCCGCGACCGAGGGGCCGCGAAGCCAGGGGGGGGCCAGGCAGGTTCGACAACACGGGTGGAATAGACACCCCAGCACATATCGCATCCAGCCAAATCCTGACCGGAGGTCTAGCCCCTCCTTCGCCAAGCCTAAGGAGGGCAGGCATGGATCCGATCTTTCAAACCGGTTTAACCACAAAGAACACAAAGGATCTGGTCCGGTTGGGTTGCTCGCCCGCGCGCCTACCTGTCCTCCGTAGCCTTGGCGAAGGAGGATAGGCGCCTCGGATGCAACATATGCGTCAGGAACTATGTGTTCTTTGTGGTTAATAATGCCTTGGGATCTGGGATCTGAGCCCAATCCGTGAAATCCGTGTGATCCGTGGTTAAAATGCCCGGGCGATTACCTCACGCGAAACGCAGCGCGTACACATCAGTGTCTTTCAGGCTCAAGCGCAGGCGCACCGGCTTATTCGCCAAGGCGGATACGCTGGTGCCGTGCTGCCATGTGACCATCCGGTCCACCGCATCGCCGAACACCGGCTCGCAGTCGTCCAGTGCAAATCCGGGCAGCACCTTGCCGGCGGCATCCTGCAGTTCTACCCGCACCTCTCCCGCCACACCTGTGGCGAAGTTTAGCCTGAGTTCGGTGCCCTTGAAGGTCAGCGGATGCGTGACGCACTCGCCTCCGGCCATCGGCGCCTGCAGGGACACAAAGCCATCCAGCCGCATCGTGTAACGGCGCACGACACTGCCGCGACCGAGCCAGTAGTTCTCCACCGCGTAGAACGAAAGCTCCGGCGGTGCATCTGGGCCGAGGTCAGAAGCTGTCTCCACCACGTGCCACGCCGCGTATTGCTGGCCGTAATTCCACGTGCCCATCCGCTCCGGGCCGGGCTTGAGGAAACCCTCGGGCCAGCGCGTGAAGTTCACCCCATCGCGGCTGCACATCAGCAGGGTCTCGGTCAGCGCCTCACCATAACGGCATTGCGAGGCCGAGCGTTGCTCGCGGTGCGCCCGGTCAGGCAGCGCACGCAGCGAGGCGCCCCAGGGGCGTTCCACGTACCGCACCGGCAGGCCGATGAGCAGATGCGGGGCCCGGTGGTAGGGTTTGATCTGGTTGACGTAGAGTTCCTCGGGCGGCGGTGAGCCGGCATACGCAAGATCCTTGCCCGGACCCCAGTTGATGAAATCCGGCGATGTCGCCGTGCGAATTCCGCGAGGTCCCTCCGGTTTCCATACCCCTGTCCCCACCTTGCCGCCGGGAAAGCTCCGCCAGTAGGCGCGGTAACAGCCGTGCACCTCGTCCCAAAAGGCGAGGTTCTGCGAATCAAACCCGCCATCGGTCACGATCGGCCGGTCGCCCAGCGGCGACCAGTGCAGTCCGTCGGGCGACTGCATGGCGACCATGCCGTGCTCACCATCGGAGCGGAACACACCCTTGTAGCGCGCCTCGGGCGAAGCCGCGGGGTTCGCATCCTTGAAGATCGCCGGATGCGCCGCATCCACGTCGATGTTACCGTGCCGCCCCGTGGCGATAACGATGTTGTTGGCCCGTGATCCGGCAAACTCCACCAATCCGAGTGCAGGCTTGGTCCAGTTAATCCCGTCGGGGCTTTCCGCATAGCAGGTGAAGCGGTGCGGTGTGGCCTCGGAAACGACCTGGCCGGCGACGAGATTGATGTTAAACGCCTTGTAATACATCCGGTAGCGATCGCCGTCGCGGAACACGCTGTGGTAGCCCGAACCGGTGCCCTCCCAGGGGGCATCGTGCCGCAGCACAATCTCCCGCGGCTGCGGATGATGCAGGCGCCGCTCGGCCTGCCCGTCGAGCCGGCTGATCAGGGCATCATCAATGAACAGTTCCCGCCGCGAGCCGATGTGCAGCGGATAGGTTTCAGCCAAAGCCATGTGGCCATGCAACGTCCTCCGTGCCACCCAGAGCAAATCTTTCTACATCCCAGTTTTTAACCACGGATCACACGGATGGCACGGATGGAGCCAAGGCAATGGCCACAAGAGGCACAAAAAGCACAGAAGGGTCCGATCCTGATTTTAACCACAAAGAACACAAAGTTCCTGACGCGTATGTTGCATCCGAGGCGCCTATAGGCGCGCGGGCGAGCATTCCAACCGGACAGACCCTTTGTGTTCTTTGTGGTTAAGTCGGTTCGGAATGATCGGATCCGTGCCATCCGTGTGATCCGTGGTTAAAAAGGCTTGTCCCCTCTGCGCTCTCCGCGTCTACGCGCAAGCCCCGGATCGGCACTTGAGCGTTCAGCGTTAAAAGTTGAGCGTTAAGCGTTCGCCTTCACCCACGCGCCCGATGTTTCCGCTCCCCGCCACCTTCGTCCTCGCCACCCACGACGGTCGCACGCGCACGGATCTCCTCTGCCCGCCGTTCGTCTCCGGCCATCCCACGCGCACCGATTTTGCCGGCGCCCGCTGGCGTCTCGAACTCGCCGCCCACGAAAAGGCCCCCGGAACCTTTGCCCTCACTGTCACCGCGACGGTCGAACACGGCCAAGTCCGGGCCATCGCCGCGGGACTCCGTTGGGAAGACTCCGCGTGGAGCCCCGCCAACTACGTCCTGATCCCCGGCGCGGTTTATGCCGGCAACCGCTTCTCCGCCCTGCGCCGGCCCTACCCGCCCCACATCCGCGACATCGGCCAGCGCGGCGACAGTCCGCTCCTCGACATCGGCGACATCCCCCGCCTGTCCGCCGAACCCGGCCGCTCGCACCTCGACCAGACTTCGCTCGACGCCGCCGTGCCCGCGCTCGGCGTCTTCTTCCCCTCGCGCAGCCAAGCCTGGCTCCTCCTCACACCCCAGACCTCAACCCACGGCGCCTATGGGTTTGAAGTGATCGAAAGCATTGACCGCACCCGGGCCGAAATTCTCCTGCTCACCCCGGGGTTCATTCACCCCCTCCCGGATGACTGCGACCCCGAGCCCGGCATCGGCAAGCTCTCCGCCGTGCATCTGCACCCGGAGAACGGCCGTCCCGCCGATCTCGCCGCGGGCGACTCGATCACGCTCTCGTTCGAGTGCCACAAGTTCCCCTGCGCCGACGTGCATGGACTCTTTGCGCGCCTCTTCGCGCAGCGGACGACCCTCTTCCCCGGCGCCGACCGGCCGGCCCCGGAAGTGATGCCGTTCTCGGCCGCCTGGGATCTGCTGCAGGCCAAGCACAACACGTCCAACTGGCACGAGGGCCAGGGCCTGTACCAGATCGGCCTGCCCTGGGCGCCCAACCAGTTTACCCAGTTCTGGCAGAACGGCTGGGTCGGTGGCGGCAGCACCGCGTTTGCCATGGCGCAGGAGGGCGATGCCATCGCGCAAGTCCGCGCCGACCGCAACCTCGACTTCATCCTCACCCGCGGCGTCTCGCGGCTCGGGTTGTTCAAGGCCATCATGGGCGAAGACGGCGGGTGGAAAGGCGACGGACATGAAGGCTGGGCTGAGCCTTGGTGCCTCGTCCGCCGTCAGGGCGACACGCTGTGCTTCGTCCTCCGCCAACTCCTGCTCCGTCGCGAACGCGGCCAGTCCGTGCCGCCCGCCTGGGCTGCCTCCGCCTACCGGGCCGCCACCGCGCTGTGCGACTTATGGGAGCGCGAGGGCGAGTTCGGCTTTCAGCTCAACTACGACACGGGCCGCATCGAGATACGCGGCTCGACCTCCGGTGCGCTCATCCCCGGCGCACTCGTCCTCGCCTCGCAGTATTGCAACGAGCCCCGCTTCCTCGCCGTCGCTCGAGCCGCGGCGGCACATTATCGGGACCACGATCTCGCCTGGGGCGTGACCACCGGCGGACCGGGTGACGCCGTGCAGGCCCCCGACGGCGAGTCCATCTTCAGCCTGATCGAGAGTTTCATTCTCCTCCACGAGCATACGCGTGAACCGGGCTGGCTCGAGGCCGCGAGAAACGCCTGCCTGCAGGCCGCATCGTGGTCCATTTCCTATCCTTACCGCTTCCCGACCGCGTCTGCCCTCGGCGCGCTTGGCATCGATGCCCGCGGAGCCCTACTCGCCAACGCGCAGAACAAATGCGGCGTGCCCGGTATCTGCACGCTCTCCGGGCAGGGTATTCTCCGCACCTTCCGCGCCACCGGCGACGTGCGGCTGCTCGATCTCCTGCGCGACATCGCCCACGCCCTGCCGCAGTATCTTTCCCGCGCCGACCGTCCGATACCCACGCGCCTCAACTGGGGCAACCCGCTCCCGCATCTCCCGCCCGGCTGGATCTGCGAACGCGTGAACACCACCCCCTCCTGGCCCGAGCCCCTGGGCGAACAATCCGCCTATTCCTGCTGGTGCGAAGTCGCCCTCATGCTCACGTGGTGCGACCTCCCGGGCGTCTATGCCCAGCCCGACACCGGGCTCGTCCGCGCGCTCGACCACGTGCAGGCGACATGGACCGACGGTTCGCGACGAATGTTGCGCCTGAGCAACCCGACGCCATTCCCGGCGCGGGTGCGGGTGATGGTTGAGACCGAGGTCGAGGCCCGCGAACGAGTGCTAGAGATCAACTTCGCCGCATCGCTCCCGCAGGTGGTTATAGAGGCTGGAAGCAGGATTGAGTATGCGGTGCGCTGACGGGGATTAAACACAGAGTCACAGAGGGACGGAGGATTCGGAATTAAGCGCAAAGGGGATTGTCCGGCAGAGGGTGTACCGCAGGTCTATGACCTGCCCTGGGAAATGCAGGCAGCTCTTAGTCTCCGTATCCTCCGCGTCTCTGCGTGAGGCACTACATCCGCTCGGCGTTGCGCAGCATGGTGCGCATGCAGGCGGCGCTGTAGGCCACGCCGGCGGGCGGGAAGGGCGTGCGATAGATCGAACCGGGAGGAGGCGGCGGGGCCTGGTCGATGGTGAAGACGGGGACGTGATCGGGCACGAGCAAGCCGTCGAAACCGACATCGACGAAGGTGTTCATCATCTGCTGCAGGTCCTGGTCGCCGTTATCGATGAAGGTTTCCTGAAAACGGGGGAGGACGCCGCGGATGTTGCGGAAATGCGCGTTGATCAACCGTCCCTCGGCGGCCAGCCAGCGGATCATGTCGTTCACCGGCTTGCCGGTCGCTTCCGCCGCCTCAGCCCAGGTGCCGACACAGAAGTTCGCCCCCAGGTTTGGACTGCGGTTCATCGCAAAGAGTCTCTGATAATCCTCAAAGGTATGGAGGACGCGCGCCACACCACCCTGCTCGGGAATCGGAGGATCGTCGGGATGGAAGGCGACGCGCACACGACTGGACTCGGCGACGGGCATGATGTGGTCGAGGCAGATTTTCAGCGCGTCGCGCACCTCGTCGGCGGACCAGCGGCGGCCGGGGACTTTGTCGATCTTCGCATATTCGGCGGTGTCGAAGATGCGGGTGCGGAGGCCGTTCATGTCGGCATAACTGGTGTCGAAGTACTGCGATCCGGGCAGCAGGCCAAGCCACGCGGTGTCGCAGACGGGGATGCCGAGACGGCCGAGATCGCGGATGCCATTGGCAAAGATCTCCAGCTGCTTTTCGCGCTCGGGTCCGCCGAGCAGGAGCGCCGGGCCGCGGAGGTTATTGTTGGCGACGGACTGGATCCTCAGGCCGTGCTTGGCATAGCGATCCTGGGTGCGGGCCATGTCCTCGTAGCCGAAATCCTTCTCGTGCACGTCGAGGCGGCACCAACCGAGCTCGAGCTGGCGCATGAGTTCCAGATGTTCTTCGCTCATCCAAGCCGACACGCGCATGCCGAGCTTGACCGCCGACTTGCGGGGAGTGGGCCGCGGGGCAACCGGAGCGGAGACCGGGGCCGCCATCGCTGGCAGGCTTCCGACGAGCAAGGCCCCGCCGAGGGCGGCGAGGTTGGTTTTGATGAAGTCGAGTCGTTTCATGGTGACCTTTCAGCTGGGCTTTCCCAATCCGTACCCTCCGCCCTACCCGAACCGAACGCGATGCTACTCTGCACATTCTTTCCAAACCCATGACCTCACAGGAGGTCGCAGAGGCAACAGAGACCGTCTGCGGGGATGCAATCTGACCTCAAAACGCAGATCGGGCTTCCTCTGTTTCCTCCATTTTCTCCTGTAAAATGCCTTGATCGCCTAGTGATCAGGCGCCGCAGCATTTTTTGTATTTCTTGCCGGAACCGCAGGGACAGGGATCGTTGCGGCCGACCTTGGGGGCGCCGACAATGGGCGCGGGGCCTTCGCGGAGGACGCGGGAGAAAAGCCAGGCACCATCGATGAACTCAAACTCGGATTTCTCGTGCATGATCCCGGACTTGCCGTCCTCGGTGAAGTGGGCGGAGAAATCGACGTGCGAGACGCCTGGGCGGACGTTGGCCTCGTGGCGGTGGATCTCGAGCTTGACCCACTTGATGGGGCGCGGGGTGCCCTCATAGGGGGCCGGCGGGAGCTTCGAGGTGGGCAGATAGGTGCGGTCGAGGTAGCGGGTGTCGCCGACGACATGGGCAGTGTACCGGGAGCGCATGAGCGCCTCGGCATCGGGAGCCGGGGTGGTGCCGCCGATGATGGGGGCGCAGCAGGCGCCGAAATTGCGACCGCTGCCACAGGGGCACGGAGAAGTTGGTAGGAGGGCGGTAGATTCGGGAGGAGTGGAGCTCACAGGAGGGCGATTAGGTAGCATCAAGGGGCGATTGGCGAGCAATGCCAATCAGGGTCTAGCGCAGAGACGCGGAGACGTAGCGGACACACTATTTTAACCGCGGATCACACGGATAGCACGGATCGAGCTCTGAGCCCCGATCCCCAAGCATTATTAACCACAAAGAACCCAAAGGGGCTGGTCCGGCAGGGATACTCACCCGCGGGCCTACCGAAGGGCGTCACGGATTTGGGCAATTAGGCTGAGGCTATGGAGGCGGGCGGCGTGGTCATGGATCGCGCCGGTCACCATGAGTTCATCGACGCCGGTCCGCTGGATAAAGGCGGAGAGACCGCGCTGCACGGTGGCAGGCGAGCCAACGACGGCCTCGCGGAAGGCGGCATTGACGCCCGCTTGCTCGGCCGGGGACCACATAGCGTCCATGCTCCCAACCGGCGGCGGCAGCGGCCCTGGCATCCCCCGGCGCAGGCTAACAAAGCTTTGCTGGAGCGAAGTGAACAGATGCGAGGCCTCGGCGTCCGTGTCGGCGGCAAAGACCTGGATGGCGGCCATGGCATAGGGCTTGGGCAGACGGGACGAGGGCCGGAACCCATTGCGGTAGAGGCGGAGGGCGTTGATGAGATGGTCGGGCGCAAAATGCGCCGCGAAGGCAAAAGGCAGGCCAAGGGCGGCGGCGAGTTGGGCGCCATACAAACTGGAACCCAACAGCCAGATGGGCACATCGAGACCGGCACCGGGGACGGCCTGCACGACCTGGCCGGGCGCGGCGGGATGGAAGTACGACTGCAGCTCGACGACATCCTGCGGAAACGTGTCCACGGGGTCGGCGCGTCCACGTCGCAGGGCGCGGGCCGTCGGCTGGTCGGTACCGGGGGCGCGTCCCAGTCCGAGGTCGATGCGACCGGGGAAGAGGGCGGCAAGAGTGCCGAATTGCTCGGCGATCACGAGGGGCGCATGATTCGGCAGCATGATGCCGCCGGCGCCGACGCGAATAGTGGTGGTGCCGGCGGCGACATGGCCAATGACCACGGCGGTGGCGGCGCTGGCGATGCCGGGCATGTTGTGATGCTCGGCGAGCCAGAAGCGTTTATAGCCGAGTTGCTCGGCATGACGGGCGAGTTCGCGGGTGCGCGCCAAGGCGTCGGTGGCATCGCTGCCTTGGAGGATGTGTGCCAAATCGAGCACAGAAAACGGGACCATGGGGGAGAAGAGATTCGAGTCTGTGAAATTAGCGAGCGCACGTGGAGCTGCGCTCCACATTCAACATCCAACGGAGAGATCATCGCTTGCGGGAGTGTTCGGGGAATGCGGGGGCTCACGCAGGCAGCGGAGTTTGGAGGTAAACCTATGGCCTTAGGTTTCGATCTGTTGGAAACGCTAATCTGCGCTGATCTGACGCTAATCCCGATCGGGTTTTTACCACAGAGACGCAGAGGGACGGAGAAGAGGAAAATTCGCCACGATATGGCGCAGAAGGTATAAAAGGGATTTTTACTTCAGAATTAAAATCAGGTTCGGAGTTTAACCCTCATCCGTGGGATCCGTATTATGCGTGGTTAAAACATGGATCGAGATCAGCGTCAGATCAGCGCAGATTAGCGTTCCCTAGATGCCTTAAAATCGGCGGCTCCACTTCCTGTCCGATCTTCGCGGCTTCGCGTCTTTGCGCTTAATCTGAAACGTGCACGAAAAAGCCCCGGCTTTGGAGGCCGGGGCTTTGCTTGAGGGTCAATTGCTCACTGGCAGGCTTCGCACTCTTCGCCGCGGCGCATGGCCTCGATGCTGCAGGCCTTCTTTTCGGCCTCGGAGTAAACCTTCTTGGCGGTGGCTTCGGCACTGGCAGTGGCGGCCATGGCGAGCGGGGAATGGGTTCCGCCGACATCGCCGCTGTTCTGGCCGCCGGCCGCACCCTCGCTGACGGCGCCGCGCATTTCCTTCCGGACGCCAACGGTGGCTTTCTCGATGTTGGAGGCGCCGAGGGAACGGAGGTAGTACGTGGTCTTGAGGCCGGTATGCCAGGCCTGGCGGTACATGTGGCTGAGGGTCTTGAGGTCGGGCGTCTTGATCCAGAGATTCACGGACTGGGCCTGGTCGATCCACTTCTGGCGGCGGGCGGCGGCATCAATGATCCACTTGGGGTCGATGTCGAAGGCGGTGAGATAGCGGGCCTTGAGGTCTTCGGGGACGTTGGGAATGTCCTTCAACTCGCCGTCGTAATACTTGAGGTTGTCGATCATCTCCTGGTTCCAGAGGCCGCGGGCCTTGAGGTCCTTCACGAGGAAGGGATTGAGGACAATGAACTCGCCGGAGAGGTTGGATTTGACGAAGAGGTTCTTGTACGTGGGCTCGATGCAGGGCGAGGTGGCCGTGATGTTGGAGATCGTGGCGGTGGGTGCGATGGCGAGGACGTTGCTGTTGCGCATGCCCTGGGTGGCGATCTTCTGGCGGACGGAGGTCCAATCCATGCGGCCGCCACGGGGAACCTCGACGGGAACGCCGCGTTCCTGTTCGAGGATGTCAACGGTGTCCTGGGGCAGCAGGCCACGGTCCCACTTGGAGCCCTTGTAGGAGGAATACGTGCCACGCTCGGCGGCAAGGTCGGAGGACGCCTCGTAGGCATAGTAGGCGATGGCCTCCATGGCCTCGTCGTTGAACTCGACGGCCTCGGGCGAGGCGAAGGCATGGCCGCGCTGATAGAGGGCGTGGGCGAGGCCCATGACGCCGAGGCCGATGGGCCGGTGGCGGCCGTTGGAGAGCTTTGCGGCGGCGGTGGGGTAGAAGTTGATGTCGATCACGTTGTCGAGGGCGCGGACGGCGACGCG
>CAZFHG010000111.1:0-6145 GCA_964518665.1 uncultured Opitutaceae bacterium
GCGCCGGCGACCAACGGCCGATTCGGCTCAATCGCGAATCGATCCTGGGCGGCGAGCCTGGTTTCGTCGTAGGCCCGTCCTGATCGGATCCAGCTTCCACACCGCCGAATGAAATCTCGGTTTCTGGAACGCTGGCGACGCGAACGCCTCATGCTGGTGTAAAGTCCGGCCAACTCCCGTAGGCGGCCCTTGTCAACCGGTAGGCGGCGCTTCACCCTTCGTCAAACATGGCCAACCTGAACCTTTCCTGGCGGACTGAGCAGGTGCTTTTCGAGGACGAATGGCTGCTCGTCGTCGACAAACCCGCGGGCATGCCGACCCAGCCGACCCTCGACGCACGCCGGCCCAGCGTTTTCTCAACGCTGCAGGAGTTTATTCGGCAGCGCGACGGCGGCACGCCCTACCTCGGACTGCATCATCGGCTGGATCGCGACACCTCGGGCGTGCTGCTCTTCACCAAGGACCAGAAGGCCAACGCGGGGACGGCCGCGCTCTTCAGCGGGAAGACGATGCACAAGACCTATCAGGCCTTGACCATTGCCGGTGCGGCGTGTCCGGATTCGTGGGAGGTGAAAAATTACCTCGGCGTGATCGGCCGGGTCGGCAAGGCGAGCAAGTACGGCGCGGTGCGAAGCGGCGGCGATCCGGCGCAGACCTCGTTCCGGGTGCTGGAGCGTTTCCCCGGTGCGTTGCTCATCGAGGCCCGGCCGCACACCGGCCGCACGCACCAGATCCGGGTGCATCTGACCGAGGGCGGACATCCCATTTTCGGCGACGCCTTCTACGGCGGGCCCATGCAACTGCCGGCGGGCCCGGGAGGCGGCATGGTGGCGGCCCCGCGGGTGATGCTGCACGCGGCCGCGCTGGAGTTCCTGCATCCGGTGACAAAGGCGCCGCTGCTGATTCGCAGCCCATTGCCGGCGGATTTTGAGGCGTGCTTGCGCTCCGTCCGCCCCTGATCGGATGTTGGCCACGTGAAAACCGTCGAACAACTCTGCCTCGCCTGCGGGCTCTGCTGCGACGGCACGCTCTTCGACCACGTGCAGCTCGGACCGGACGATGATGCGGAGAAATTAAAGTCGCTCGGACTGCCGGTTGTGGTTTCGCGCTCCCAGCCACCCGCCACCCGCTTTGTCCAGCCGTGCGCGGCCTTGTGCACGGATCGCACCTGCCGGCTCTACGTGGACCGGCCACTGCAATGCCGCGACTTCGAGTGCGGCGTGTACAAGGACGCCAAGGCCGGCCGAATCAGTTTCACCTCCGCGCTACGGCAGGTCAAACGGGCCCGGCAGCAGGCCGACAATATTCGCCGGCTCCTGCGCGAACTGGGCGACACCGACGAAGCACGTTCGTTGAATGAACGCTTTCGCCGCACACAACGGCGCATGGAATCGACCATCACCGACAAAGCGGCCAACCACACGTTCGCGGAATTGGGTCTGGCCGTGCATGCCTTCAACTTGCTGGCCCATAGAAAATTTCACACTCGGGCCGACGCCCCATGACCGCGCGCCGCAGGCGGCGGCAGGCATTTCACCGACCCCGGTTACAACATCTCAGCGCAGGGGCAGCTCAAACAGCGTGCAACTCAGCCCCGGGACCGAGAGCGCCGCGGCCTTCGTTTCCGTGCGCACGATGTCCACCACGCGGGGCTGGCCCGGGGTGTTGTGCGTCCTTGGGTCGGACCCGGTGATGTGCCAGCGGGTGGCCGGGCCGGTGGGAGTCAAGCCCACGGGCGCGAGCTGCAAATCCACTGGCGCGGAGGTCGGATTGACCACGGCCAGGGTGAGCGTGCGCCGGTCCTCGGACAGGGCGGCCACTACGTCGAGGTCGCCGTACGTCTGAGCAACTTGGAGCGGAATGCGGCCGAACCGGGCCCGGTAGAGTTGGAGCACCAGCCCGGTGGTTTCCATCTCGGCCGCGGTGCGGCTCGTCTTGATGGCGCCGATGACATTCACGGTCTGCGCGTAGTGCGCCATGTGGATGATGTCGCTTTGCCGGAAATACTCGTGGAGCCCGGCCGCCGTGCCGAGGCCGTCGGACAACTCGTAAACGCAACCTAGCTCTCCGTACACGTAGTCGCGGTGCCAGTAGTTCCACTCGTCCATGGCAATCGGTACGATCCGGCCCTGCAGGTTGGGCAGGCCCGCCTGCAGCTTGCGGTGTCCCTCGGCCTTGTTCCGGATGGCCGTGCGCAACAGGCCCACGTGGGCGGCGACATCCACACGCTCCTCCGTCGTCCAGGGTTTGCGTCCCTCGTAGAAATGCTCCGAGAGTAAAGTCATCTGGTCGGCGCATTGCTCCAGCATGATCTGCGAACACGACTTGCCCGACTTGGCCTGCTCGGGATCGTGGTTCCGGTTCACGGTGGCGAGGTCGCCCACGGCGACCAGCGAGAGCGCGGGATCGACGGCCCGCATGGACTCGGCGAACAGGTTATGCTTCAGCGTGTAGTGCTGCATCTGCATGAAGCCGAGCTGCCACGGGCCAAACATCTCGTTGCCCACGCACCAGTATTTCACGGCGTAGGGCTGCGCGTGGCCGTTCTTCACGCGCCAGCCGCCGCCGATGGTGTCGGCGCCGCGGTTGCAGTACTCGACCCACTGCGCGGCCGAGTAGGCGTCGCCGAAACCCGTGTTGGCGGCAATCATCGGCTCGGTGCCGATCTCGCGGCAGAATGCGATGAACTCGTCCGTGCCGAAATCGTTGTGCTCCACGCCGGTCCAGGCCGGATTCTTGCGCGGCGGCCGGCGATCACGGTCGCCGATGCCGTCGCGCCAGTCGTAGCCGCTCACGAAGTTGCCGCCCGGCCAGCGGTAGATCGTGCCGTTCAATTGTTTCATCAGTCCGAGGGTGTCGCGACGCAGGCCATTGACGTTGTCCGAGGGCATCAGCGAAGGCGGTCCGAGGAGTACGTCGCCGCCGCTCACGCGCAGCTCCAGCCTGGCATGCCGCGCATTGCCGGCTGCCGGCGTGAGCGCAAAGGGCTGCCTGACATAATCGCGACCGTTGAAAGTCAGGGTGGTCGAAACGCGGTCGGCCGGGTCCTCGCCCCAGACGAGTGTGGCCTCGATTACAGCCCGCCCGGCAAGCGGCTTGGCCCAGACATAGCCGTCATAGCGGAGCCCGGCCACCACGCCGAGGTCTAGCTGGCGGAGTCCGGCGCCGGCATTGACGCGCGGCGAATGGCGACCCACGAAGGCGCCTTCCTTCACCATGCTGACGGCAGCGGGATCGCCGATGATCTGCCAAGGCGAAGCACCCACGACCGGATACTCTGTGTTCACCAGGTCACGGTAGGGCGCATAGTCCGCCGTGATCGGAAAATAGAATTTACGGTCCTCCAGCATCTCAGCCCAAACGCCGCCGTAGATGCAGCGGCCGAGGTGCTCGATGAACTGGCCGTAGATATAGGGGCTGATCGGCGCGCCGGTTTTGGCGGCGTCGAGCGGCACGATAAGGGGCGTGGCAGCGGTAAGCGTTGAGGCCATGGTCAGGACAAGGGGAAGGATGAATGACGGGCGCATGCTGAAATTCTATATTTGGGGCGAAGCACTGTTTTGACCCGCTTGGTGGGAGTAATCAACAAGGGCATGATCGCACAGTCCGACCGCAGCCATCGAATCCCCGCACTGCCTTGGGCAGGAGCCCGCTTGCAGTCAATTTGTAGGGGCGTCGCTCGTCGACGCCCGAGGGCGCAGTCAAGCTACGCCCCTACGCCAAACCATCGCCTGCGAGCAGGCTCCTGCCTTTCAGGACAGCCCCGCCATTACGCAGCGAACCTTCTCTACCATATGGGACAATGGTTGTGCAACAGGCGGAAATGCGATTGGCAGAGTGGCGCATGAGTCCCGCACAACCGGAGGCACCCGCACCCCTGACCTGCCTGCGGCTGGCGAATCACCTGCGCCTCGCGGCCTTCCCCATCGCCTACGGACTGAGCGGGGTGCTGATCGGCGGCACGCTCAACCGGGTGATGATCGCGGAGCTCAAGGTGCCGGCCACGGTGGTGGCTCTGCTGTTCGCCATCCCGTTGCTGCTCTCGCCGCTGCGGCTCTGGTTCGGTCATCGCTCGGACAGCCATCCGATTCTCGGCCGCCGGCGCGAACCCTACCTGCTGCTGGGCGCGGTGCTCATCGGTAGCGGCGTGTACTGCGTCGCGTGGGTGACCCGGCAGCACACAACCCATCTCCCGACGTTCATCGCCGCCGGCGCAGCGGCGTTTCTCCTGTACGGCATCGGCCGGAATCTGGCGCACAACAGCTACCAGGCGTTGGTGGCGGAGAAATTCACCGGCAACCGGCGGGGCCGGGCCATGACGCTTTACGAGGTGGCCACCCTGCTGGGCGCGGTGGCGGGGGCCGGATTCATCGGCCGGGCGATGGAACAATACGATCCGGCGCGTCTGCCGCTGGTCGCCGGCGGCGTGGCGCTGGCCGTGGTGGTGTTGACCCTCGTGGCGGCACCGGGACAAGAGGCGGGGCTAGGCGCGGTGGAGCGCGCAGACCGGGTGCGGGACAAGCCTTTTGCCGAGGTGTTGCAGGACTATGTGTTCGCCGATCCGCAGGTGCGCCGGCTCTTCGCGGTGGTGATCTGCACGTTCACCGGCACGCTCGCGCAGGATGTCCTGCTCGAACCCTACGGCGCTTTGGTGCTGAATCTGAGCGTCGGGCAGACCACACGGCTCACGATGTTCTGGGGACTGGGCGTGCTGGCGGCGATGTTGCTTTCCGGGCTGCTGCTCCTGCGCTGGCTCGGACCTCTGCGCCTGATGCGGATCGGTTTGGTGCTGAGCATTCTGGTCTTCAGCGGCGTGGGTGCCGTGGGCCTCGCGGGCGCGGCCGGGGCCTTCCGGTGGATGGTGCTGGCGCTTGGATTCTGCGCCGGCCTCACGGGCGCAGGCATGCTGGCCAGCGTCGTGGAATTCACCACCCCGGAACGGGCCGGATTGCTGATGGGCGTCTGGGGCATGGCCAACATGGTCGGCCACGCCGTGGGCAGCCTGATGGGCGGCGTGATCGTGGACACGATGCGCGTGGCCACCGGCAGCGCGCTGACGGCCTACACCACACTCTTCGCGTGCGAAGTCGCGCTGCTGATCGTGGCGCTGGGGTTGAGTCTGCGGCTCAGTCCGGCCAGCACGAGAGCGCAGACGGAGTTCGGGGAGTAAAACGCGGGCGGGGTTTAACCACGGATTGCACGGATGGCACGGATAGGGGACCAATCCATTTTACATGAGAAAACAGAGTCAAAAGAGAGCCGAACAAGACCTCCGTTTTCACAATTTCGTCCTGTCCGGCACGTTCAGCCCTTATGTGCTTTTTGTGCCTTCTGTGGCCATTACCTGGATCTGTGTGATCCGTGAATCCGTGGCTAAAATCCGATGCTCGCGCCGCCGTCCACGGTCAGGATGGTGCCGGTGACAAACTTTGCGGCGGGGGAGCAGAGATAGGCCACGGCCCAGCCGATGTCGGCAGGCTCGCCCATGCGGCCGAGCGGGGTGCGGTTGAGGATCCGCTGCTTGCGCGGCTGGTCATGCTCAAAGGCCTTGCGGGTCATCTCGGTCTCGATCCAGCCGGGGGCGACCGCGTTGACGCGGATGTTGTATTCGCCGAGTTCGGCCGCGAGCGACCGCACGGCGCCGGAGAGCGCGGCCTTGGAGATCGAGTAGGCCGTGACCTTTGGCAGGCCGAAGATCGCCGCCATCGAGCTGGTGAAGACCACGCTCCCATGGCCGCTTTCCTTCAGCTGGGGCAGCAGGGCGTGGGTCAGGGAATTCGCGCCGACGACATTGGTCTGCAGGAGGTTGAGGAGCTCGGCGTCGTTCGTCTCGGCAAAGGGCTTCTTGAGGTTGATGCCGGCATTGTTGAACAGGATGCCAATCGGACCGTGCTTGGCGCGCAGTTCCTTCGCGATGTGGGGGATGGCCTTGAGGTCGCCAACATCGAGCACCTGCGCCGAGGCGGCCGGTCCGATCGCGGCCACGGCGGCAGCGAGTTCCTTTTCGCGGCGGCCGGCGACGATCACACGGGCGCCGCAGGCGGCGAGACATTTGGCGGCCGCGAGGCCGATGCCGGTGCCGCCGCCGGTGATGAGGGCGGTGTGGCCGGTGAGATTGAAGGGTGTGGGTGTGTTCATGGGGAAA
>CAZFHG010000111.1:6245-10479 GCA_964518665.1 uncultured Opitutaceae bacterium
GCCTGCAGCGCGGCGCGCATGTAGCCGAGGGCGAACGCCATGCCGGCGTGCCAGGGGGCGCTGCAGGTCATCTGCGGCGCGTGGTCGGGGATGAGCACACCCTGGTAGCCATTGCGGTGCAGGATCCGCACGATGCGGAGCATGTCGATGTCGCCGTCGTCCACGAAGGTCTCCTTGTAGGTGGGCACCTTGCCGCGGACATTGCGGAAATGCACATAGGCGATGCGGCCCTGCCGGCTGTAGCTATCGGTGGACGCGTAGAGATCTCCTTCGGTCATCTCCGCGAGAGAACCCAGGCAGTATTCGAGCTGGTTGGCGCGGCTCGGGGAGAGATCAATGAGTTTCTGGTAAAGCTCGGGCTGGTAAACGAGGCGCGGCGTCGAGCGGATCGTCGGCATCGGCGGATCGTCGGGATGCGCCGCGAGCGCCACGCCGCATTGCTCGGCGACGGGCAGCACGGCGTCGTGAAAATCCTTCAGGCGCCGCCAGAGCTGCTCCGGCGTGCAGGGCGGCATCGTGCCGGGCCCGAGCCGGTCCGTGAGGCGCATGTTCCAGACCATGCCTGCTTGGATCGGGTCGTCCACGGGGCCGTCCATGCCGACGGCCTCGGCGCCACCGCGGGCAAAGTGTCCGCGCACGCGTCCCGCCACGCCGGCGAGGCTGAAATTGTAGCCGATGCAGGGAATGCCGGCCGCGCCCACGCGGCGGATGATTGTGCGAATATTTTCGAGGTGCTCGGCCTTGCGCGGACCGTCGAGAAGGACGTCAGACCAGTGCGCCGGGTCAAAATTCTCGATCGCGGCGATCTTGAGGCCGTGTTTCCCGGCACGCTGCACGACGTCCCGCAGGTAATCCTCCTCCCACAGCTTGGCGGGATCGCCCGCCCTACCCCACCCGGCCAGGTCGCCGGTCGGCTGGTCCTTGGCGGTGTTCGTGCCGCCCTGGTTGAAGTAATCCACGAGATGGATCACCAGCGCCTCGCAGCCGGCCTGCGCGGCGAAGCGGAAGTGCTCGTCGTTGAGTTGGTGGCGGTAGAGGCCGAGGCCGAGTTTCATGGGGGGACGAAATATGTGGTGGAAAAATCAACGCATGCAATCGCAGTAACAGACCACGAATGGATGGAGCGGGTGGCGGGACAATGCGTTTTTAGCCACAGATGAAAACCGATGGCCACAGATTGGGGACCTATCCGTGTGATCCGTGCAATCCGTGGTTATGCCTTTGCCAGGTTGGTCAGGCTTTGCCCAAGTCGCGCAAGATTTCCTGCGCGGCGTTGTGCCCGGGGATGCCGCTGACCTCGCCGCCGGGGTGCTGACCCGATCCGCCGAGATAAAGTCCGCGCACCGGCGTGCGATAATTGGCCAGCTCGGGCAGCGGCCGGCCGCCGAGGATCTGATCCGGCGTGTGCTGCAGGTGCCAGATGCAGCCGTCCGTCAGGCCCAGGCGGTTCTCCAAGTCCTGGGGCGTGCGGAATTCATAGTTGAGAATCGAGCGGCGGAAATTCGGGGCGAATTCCGTGATGTAATCGATGATGGACTCCGCGACCGCGCTCTTGCGCTCGGCCCACGTGCCCTGCGCCAGTTTCGCCGGGGCCGGGTAGATGTAGATGGAGGCGGTGTGATGGCCGGCGGGTGCCAGCGTCGGATCGAGCATGGACGGCACGTTGAAGCTCAGCATCGGCCGGCGCGGCGGCTGGCCTGCGGCAAGGTCGGCGTAGCACTCGCGCACGATGTCGCGGGTCATGTCGAGCTGCATCGAGCCGCGCGAGGGTTCATCAGGATCGGTCCCATCCCACGCTTTCCAGCGCGGCAGCTCGGAAACAGCTGCCAGGAGCTTGTAGCAGCTCACGTGGCTGATGAGTCCGTCCACGCGGCGGCGGAGTTGTGGGTCAATGTCCTGATCGGTGAGCAGGCGCAGGAAAGTCACCTTGGGATCCGCGCACGAGAGAACGAGTCCGCAACGCACCTCGTCACCTGACTTGAAGCGCAATCCGGTCGCACGACCCTGCTCCACCAAGATACGTTCCACCTGGCGTTTGTCCTCCAGTTCAACTCCCGCCTCCCGGGCGGCGGCCACGAGCAATTCCGCAAAGCGGCCCATGCCGCCGCGCACAAATCCGAACGGCCCGCGCTCACCCGTGACCGGATCGGGCGCATCCATGGCGCCGTAGGCCAGGGCGAAGGCGAGCGGGTTTTCGATGACCGCGGAGGCTTCCGTGGCAAAGGCCTCTCGCAACCGTTCCGTAGGTAGAAAATGATCCTGCAACTCCCACAACCGCATGGTCGTCGCCAGGCGCAGCGTCTCAGCCGCGGGCGTGCCTGCGGCGCGGGTCTGCAGTTCGGCGAGGGTCGGCGGTGTGCGCAGCAGGTAGGGCCGCACCAGCCCGATGAGTTCCTGTTTGAAACGGTTGTAGCGATCCAGTCCGGCCAGTTCCGCCGGCGTGAGCTTGGAGCGGGCCACGCGATTGTTCGGCCGGTCCACGGCGATGTTGCCATGGTAGGTGCCGTCGGCGTGCAGGTAAAACGCCTCGTCGCGCGGCACCAGTTGCAGGCCGCGTTCCTTGAGCTGCAGATCCCGCACGATCACCGCCGGCACGGAATGCAGGAGATGCGCTCCGGTGGAGAAAATGTAGCCGGGCCACAGTTCCTCCTGAAGCGTTGCACCGCCGAAGCCGGCGCGGCGTTCGTACACACGGACCTTGAGCCCGGCCCGGGCGAGATAGGTGGCGGCGACGAGTCCGTTGTGGCCGGCGCCGATGATAGCGATGTCGATCTTCGTTGTCATGGTGTGGGAGGGGTAAAGGGAAACTGGGTAGCGCCCGGCCTCCGGACGGGCGGGTGGCGGGCGGCAATCGCAACGGCCGTCCGGAGGCCGGCCGCTACCTAATGAGACGTGCAGACGGAAATTTCGGGTACGCTCACGGGTGTACGGGTTTTTCCAGCATCTCGATCTGCAAAATCATGCTGCGGGGCAGATGGAAAGGATCCTTCACGGGCAGCGCGACGACGCCGGCCATGGGACTGAAATCGCGATTCAGCTTTTGCCGCCACTCGCCGTTTTCCCAGTCCACATAATGTTCGAGGCACAGGCGCCAGACCTTTTCGTACCAGTCGAGAAAATCGGTCTGCCGCGTCTCGTCCCAGCCGCGCAGGGTGGAAATGAGAATCTCGGTATGCGGCCACCACAGTTTGGTGTCGGCAAAACCCCAGGCCACGGGCTCGCTGCCATCGATGTTCACGGCAAGGCGCAGTCCGCCGAATTCGCGGTCCCACCCAAGGTCCAGGTGACGCAGGGTCAGCCGGTGCGCGAGCGCCGCGCGGACCGGGTCCCGGCCGGTGTGAACCAGTACATCGAGCTGGAACCACATGTCCTCGATCACGTGGCCCGGCACCACGACCTTGCCGGCGGGTCCGTCGAAGAGGCCGCCACCCAATTTAACAAATTCCCTCAGGCAATCCGCCTTCGCATCATAATGATGCAGGAAGATCTCGTCCGCGAACCGCCGGGCCGCCTGCAGGTATTTCTCCTCGCCGAGTTGGGCGCCGATCTCGGCAAACTTCAGCGACCAGATCATGGGAATGCCATGCGGCTTGGCCCCGGGGGGAATCGGATAGGGGAAATGCGGCAGCGTGTCGTAGGGCTGCGCGAGCTTCACGAGCACTGCATCGGCCGTGCGCACGAGCCAGTGGCGGATTTCCGCGTCGCCGGTCGCGCTGTACAGCTCGCTGAGACCATAGATGGCAAAGCCGTCCACGTAAATGCTTTCATAGCCGCGCAACACGCGTCCGTCCTGCGCGAGGAGCAGGGCCCAGCCTTGCTCCTTTTCCAGCCAGCCATGGCGCAGGCAGTACGCCGCGATGCTGCGGGCCCGTTCAAGCCAGACGGGATTGCGATCAAGGGTGTTGTAGATCCGGGCAAACACCCACACCGCGCGCCACTGGCTCCACAGCCACTTGTCACCGCTCAAAATCCGGCCGTCATCACTGATGCAGGTGCACAGCCCGCCCGCGGGATCGAAGGCATGTTTCTCCCAAAACGGCAGCACATGGCCGAAAAGGTGGCGCCGCATCCAGGCGGCGAGCGGTGCCCGATCCGCGGACCGCAAGGCGGCCAGCGCCTGTTCCAGGTCACGAGTCGTGGTGGCGCGATCAGGGCTCATATGGCTTGCGTAGGGTCAAACCGCCCGTCCGGAGGCCGGGCGCTACCCACGGTTTCTATGGTGCACTCGGGCTGA
>CAZFHG010000111.1:10489-11884 GCA_964518665.1 uncultured Opitutaceae bacterium
GGCGAGGGCCGTGCGTTCGCCGGCGCGCAGCCCCGTGAGGGCCTTGGCCAGATCTTCCGTCGTCGAAGCAGCGAGAGTGGAGCTCATTCAAGGATGACGTTGGGCTTAAGCATTGAGGCAGGAGCCTGCCCACGCCCAGGCAAGCTTTGGGATTTCGAGCCCACAGCGAATGACAGGAGCGATGCGCATGGCCGGCATCAACGGGCCGACATCAAACCGCGGTAGACTTTCTGCGCCAAGTCGAGCTGCGTGCGCTCCACATACTCGTCCTTGGTGTGCGCCTGCCCGAGGTGGCCGGGTCCGAGCACCAGGGTCGGGGCACCGACCGCGGAGTAGTGACTGGCATCGGTCACGTAGGGCGCGCCACGGCCCGCGCCGTCGAGGCCCTGCGCCGCCAGCAACGGTTGCAGCCGGGCAAGCAAAGCGTGCGAAAGCTCGTCACCCATCGAGGGCACCACATAGAGCTGGTCGTGCTCCACCGCGTGTCCGGCGAGGATGGCCTCGCGCTCGGCCAGCACCTGGGCCGCGGTCTCGCCCGGCACAGTGCGGCGGTCGCACTCGATCTCGCACTTCTCCGGGATGATGTTCACCTGCGTGCCGCCGCGGATGACGTTCACACTGAACGCCGCGCGACCGGTCATCGGGTGGCTCTTCGTCACGGTCGGCACGTAGCGGGATTCGAGGGTCTCGACCACCCGCAGCATCGCGGTGATGGCGGAGCGGCCGTTGGACGGCACGGAGGAATGGGCCGCGCGGCCGCGCGTGGTGGTGCGCCAGCGGATGACGCCGTTGTGCGCCGTCACGGGATGCATCGAGGTCGGTTCGCCCACGATCACGCCGTCGAGCCGGGGCAGAAATTCCTTCAGCTCCTGCGCGGCGAAGGCCTGCGCCCCGGTCATGCGCGCCTCCTCGTCGGCGGCAAAGACCATCGCCACGTTGTGCGGCCGCACCGCGCCGCGCGCATAGTCCTGCAGCGCCCAGAACATCGCGGCGCCGGAGCCCTTGGTGTCGCACGTGCCGCGGCCGTGGATGCGGTCGGCCGTCACGGTCACCTTGAAGGGGTCCACCGTCATGCCGGCGACGCTCACGGTGTCGAGGTGGCTCTCGAAAAGCAGCCAGCGAGCGTCCGGCGCGACCTCGCAGGTGATGAGCAGGTTCTCGCCGCCGCCGGGCACAGGGCAGCGCCGGGTCTTAAGGCCCCAGCCGTGCGCGAGTTTTTCGAGGTGGGCGATCAGCGCCGCCTCGCCGCCCACGGGTCCACCGAAGAACGGATTCACGGTGTTGTGCGCGATCAACTGCGCGAGCAGTTCCTCGCAGGAGGCGGGGGTGGAGAAGGTCGGGGCCGAGCTCATGGCCTCAACCCAACCACTTGTCCAGGTTGGCGGCAACAAAGGC
>CAZFHG010000112.1:0-3504 GCA_964518665.1 uncultured Opitutaceae bacterium
CGCTGCGGCCCTTGCGCTGGTCGGCGCTGGACTGCGACACCGGCTCGATCGGCAGCCGCCGGGTGCGGGCCTGCGGCGCATAGCGGCTCATCCGCGCCAGACCCGTATCCACGACGAAGCGGATGCCCGGGATGGTGAGCGAGGTCTCGGCGATGTTGGTCGCCACAATGATCTTCCGGGCCTGGGTTGGCGCGAACACACGTTGCTGTTCGGCATTGGTCAGCCGCCCGAAGAGGGGCACGAGTTCGCAGCCGCGCAGACGGCGGCCCTCGAGCAGGTCCGAGGTCTCCCGGATGTCCCGCTCGCTTGGCATGAAGACCAGAATGTCGCCCGTCGGGCTCTCACGCACGATGCGCTCCACGGCTTCCACGGCACCGTCAATGTAGTGCAGCGCCTCTGCCCTCGCCTCCCGTTCGTCGCCCTCCGCCGCATCGCTGCCCAACTCATCAAGCGGGGCGTAGATGACTTCCACCGGGTAGGTGCGGCCTGAGACCTGCACGATCGGGGCACCGTCGAAGGCCTGGCTGAACATCTCCGTATCGATGGTCGCGGAAGTGATGATGATCTTCAGCTCTGGGCGCTTGTACCGCAGGGTCCGCAGGTGCCCGAGGAGGAAGTCGATGTTGAGCGAGCGCTCGTGGGCCTCGTCGATGATGATGGTGTCGTATTCGCGGAGCAGCGGGTCGCCCTGCACCTCGGCGAGCAGCATGCCGTCGGTCAGGAACTTGATCGTGGTGGCCGCGGTGGTCCGGTCGTTGAAGCGGATCTTGCAACCGACCTCCCGGCCCCACTCCACCCCGAGTTCCTCGGCCACGCGGCGCGACACCGACAGCGCGGCCACGCGCCGGGGTTGGGTGCAGGCGATGCGCCCGCGGATGCCACGGCCGGCGGCGAGGCACATCTTGGGGATCTGGGTCGTCTTGCCGGAGCCCGTTTCGCCCGCGAGGATGACGACCGCGTGCTGCTGGATGGTCGCGACAATCTCCTCCGCCCGGACGCTGATCGGCAGCTCGGGCGGGAAATCCAGACGGAAGGGAAACGGTTTGGTTGGTCGCGTGGACACGAAGAGGCTTGAGATTCGGCGTCCGGGCGGGAATGACAACCCTTCGATGCAACCGCCTCTCCTCCCGGCCACAGTCCTCGCCCGCCTCCTTCGGCTGGCCAAATTGGACGGCGCGGTGGTGCTCGCCCTCGCTGGCGCCTTCACCCTCGTATCGGCGTCTGCCGGCAACCAGTGGGAGATGCTCATCGGTCTGCTGATCGCCGGAGCCGGGGCCTTTGAGCTGCATGGAGCCGGGCTCCTGCAAGGAGGCGAAATCCGCGGACTGCGGTGGCTCGTGGTCAGCCAGCTCTATCTGCTCGTGACCGTGCTCCTCTATGTCGGCCTGCGGCTGGTCAGCTTCGACTCCGCGCTCATCAACCTCATCATGACCGACACGTTGCGTCAGCGCTACCTCGATGCGGGGCTGACGTCGGAGCAAATCGACCAGGTGGTCCAATGGAGTTATCACCTCACATACGCCATCGTCGGCGTGCTGACCATCGTGTACCAGGGCGGCATGGCGATCTACTATTACCGCCGCCGCACGGCGGTGGCAGCGGCGCTGGCGGAGGAGTGATATGACAGGCTCGGACATTCGAGCCGGTTTACAGGAGGAAATGGAGAGAACAGAGAGGGGGCATGCATGTGCTATACCCCAAGGCCTCTGATTTGACCGAAGCGATCATCGGAGCAGCCATTGAAGTTCATCGGGAAAAAGGTCCCGGTTTGGTCGAATCAATTTACGAATGGTGTCTGATGCACGAGTTGGAGCTTCGCGGTTTGGCTGCCGTGAACCAACGCGTCGTGCACATCACATACAAAGGGAAATGTCGCGAAGAGCCGCTGCGATTCGACGTCCTCGTCGAAGGCTGCGTCCTCATTGAGGCCAAGGCCGTCGAACGGATCCTTCCCGTCCACAAGGCCCAGGTGTTGAGCTACATGAGACTCCTCGATGTGCCGGTCGGTTTGCTGATCAACTTCAATGTCTCCCGCCTTTCTGAGGGTGTCTCCAGACTGATTCTACCGCAGGCAAACCGTTAGTCTCCTCCGTTCCCTCCGTTTCCTCCTGTAAAATTCCCAGGCGCTTGCGCCCCACCAGCCAGCCGCTACCGTGCCGGCATGTCGAAGGAACGGTATATCGCAGCGAAACAAAAGTGGGCCGAGAAGCAGAAGGCTGCGGGCATGACGGCCCGGGCGACGGCTTCGACCGACCGCCTGCCGCCGGGACAGAAACTGACGACCGGGTTTCCCGTCCTCGATCTCGGCGTGCAGCCCGAGATTCCGCTGAGTGCGTGGACGCTGACGATCGACGGCGAAGTCGAGAAACCCACGACCCTCTCCTGGGCCCAGCTCAACGCCCTGCCGCAGGTGGAGGATGTGAGCGACTTCCACTGCGTGACCACGTGGAGCAAGTTCGACTGCCGCTGGGCTGGCGTGGCCTTCACGACCCTTTACGAGCTCGTGCAGCCGAAACCCGGGGCGCTGTTTGTCTATTTCACCAGCTACGACGACTACTCGACCAATGTGCCGCTGGCGCAGTGCCTTGACGACGACGTGCTGCTCGCCACGAGTTTCGACGGTGCGCCGATCACCCGTGAGCACGGCGGCCCGGCGCGGATCATCATCCCGAAGCTTTATGCCTGGAAGGGCGCTAAGTTCGTGAAGGGCATTTCGTTCCTCAACGAGGACAAACTCGGCTTCTGGGAAGTGCGCGGCTATTCAAACACCGGCGATCCCTGGACAGAGGACCGTTACGCGTGAAGTGCGCTGTGTCGGCTGAAGCCAGACCGATTTAACCGCAAAGAACGCAAAGTACGCAAAAATTCGGGCCAGGATGGTTCGGCTCCTTTGCGTTCTCTGCGTTCTTTGCGGTTAAATCGGCTCGTTCCAGTTTTCGAACCACGGCGCTTCGGTGTCGGTGATCTCGCGGATTTGGAAACGCTCCCCGGCGGCGGCGATGAAGGCCTGCAGGGCGTAATCGCCCCGGCTCAAGGCGGCCTCGGCGGCGCCGCGCAGTTCGCACGGATAAATGGCCGCGAGCGGCTCAAAGAATTTACCGCGCCGACCCACGGCACCCCGCCCGGGCACGCAGTCCGCGGCAAGTTGCCTGAACCACATCGACGTCATCTGCGGCAGGTCCACGGCCAGCACGATCAGGTGCGTGGTCCGGCACCGGGCCAGCGCCGCGGTGATGCCGGCGAGCGGGCCGGCGCCGGTCACCGCATCCGTCAGCGTCACCACATTTTTCGGCACCCAGGTCTGGTCCGATCGCGCCGAGAGGAAAATCTCACCCGCCCCGGCCTGCTCCAGCAGCCGCCATTGCCGCCGCCACAGGGGTTCACCCTCGCAGGCCAGCAGGGCCTTGTCCCGGCCCATGCGCTCGGAACGCCCGGCGGCGAGCAGGACACCGCTGAATGTCGGAGCGGGTAACATGCCCTTTCGCTAATGACCGTCCGGCGCGA
>CAZFHG010000112.1:3604-11844 GCA_964518665.1 uncultured Opitutaceae bacterium
TCGCCACGCTGGGCCTCGGCAAGCTCCATCCGGCCTCGCTGACCTTCATGCAGCAGGTCTCCACGAACGTCTTCGACCCCTTCGGCCAGGTGTTCCTGCGGATGCTGTTCTTCGTCGTCATTCCGCTCGTCTTCGCGTCGCTCGCCACGGGCGTGCTGCAACTCGGCCGACTCGACCGCCTCGGACCGCTGGCCGGGCGGACCTTCATCCTGTTCTTCGCTAACATGACCATCGGCTGCGCGCTGGGCCTGCTGATGATGCATGTGCTGCAACCAGGCGATCATCTTGATCCCGCCGCCAAGGCACGTCTGCTGTCAGAGTTCGGCGGCGCGGCCCAGAAGACCATTGATCTCAGCGAATCACAGCCGGCCATGAGTCTGGGCGTGCTGGTCGAGATGTTCATGCCGAAGAACCTGCTCGGCGCCGTCGTCGGGCAGACCAAGACCAGCATCGGCGATGTGCTGCCGCTGATCCTGTTCGCCATTTTGGTCGGCGCCGTGGGCACGCAGCTCATCGAGTCCCGCCGCCGCAGCCTGCAGGACTCGCTCGAGATGGTGAGCGAACTGATGACCGGCATCGTCCACTTCGCCCTGAAACTCGCGCCCTACGCCGTGCCGGCGATGATCTACAGCGTCATCGTCAAGATCGGCGTGGACATTCTCGTCGCGCTCGGGGTCTTCGTCCTCGGCTGCGTGTTCGTGATGCTCCTGCACCTGTTCGGCACGATGTCGCTCTGGCTGAAGATCTGGACCAACCGCTCGCCCATCGCCTTTTTCCGTGACATCAAGACCGTGCTTGTGACGGCGTTCTGTACCAGTTCGAGCAACGCCACCCTGCCCGCCGCGCTGGATTGCGCAAAGGAGACCCTGAAGCTGCAGCCCAGCGTCGCCGGTTTCGTCCTCCCGCTCGGCACGACGATGAACATGAGCGGCACGGCGCTCTACGAGGGGTGCGTGGTCCTCTTCGTGGCGCAGGTGTTCGGCGTGGACCTCAATCTGGCGCAGCAGGTCACCCTGCTCCTGCTCGCCGTGCTCAGTGCGGTGGCCGTGGCCGGCATTCCCGGCGGCTCGCTGCCGCTGATCGCCGGGCTGCTAGTGACCTTCGGTATTCCGCCGGAAGGCATTGGCATCATCCTCGGCATTGACCGCCTGCTCGACATGACGCGCACCATGACGAACGTCGGCAGCGACATCGTGACGACCGTCGTGGTTGACGCCCAGGTCCTGCGGGCGGAGGCGAAGCAGGCGGTCACAGCCTAGGGCGGCCAAGCGGCCGGGTACTTTCGTAGTGCCGTGCTTCAGCCGGCACTTGCTCGGGGCGCATCGCAGCCGGAGTGGCGTTAATAGTGCGGGCTGAAGCACCGCACTACGGGCTGCGGTTTACGCCGACCGGGGCAAAGGAGCCGGTGGCGTGGGTCCGCCGTTCGGATCGGGCGGCGTGAAGCTCTTCTCTCCGCCGAGCCTCTTCCATTGGAGGTAGAATACGTACAGCGCGATCAGCGCGAGGGTGTTCAGGACCCCGCTCAGGAAGAATGAATAACGGTAGTCGGCGATCCGCTGCATCAGCATGCCGACGATCGGCGGCGCCAGCACCTGGCCAACCATGCCGAAGATGTAGTTGGCACTGACGAATTGCCCGTAGCGCTCCCGTGGCAGCACGCGCGGGCCCAGCGCCGAGGACGCGCCGAGGAAGATGGAAATCGCCACCTGGTTGACGCTCCACCAGAAGAGCAGCGTCATTTTTCCGTCTACGAACCAGAAACAGCAAAAATAGCTCAGCACGGTGAGCACCATGCCCACCAGCGCCACCCGGAGCGGATGAAAGTAGTCGGCAAAGAAGCCCACGATGAAGAAGGCCGGGATCTGGAGTATGTAGGTCCAGCCCTTCACCTCGCCAAAGTCCTGCAGGGACAAACCGAGGGTCGGCGCGTAACCCGGCTGGCCCGCCTGCGTGCCGAAAAAGATCACGTAGCCGAGCGGCACCAGCGATGCCCAGTAGAAGATCGTGATCACGAAAAAATTGAGGTAAAAAGGGTGCCGGAAGGAGGATTTGAAATAATCCCGGATGGCGCCCATCCGGCCGCCGGGGGCCTTGGGCGGCGGCGGCGGGTACTCGCCCTCCTTCACATTCCAGACGATCAGGGTGAAACCGACGGCGAAAACGAGGCCGATTACGACGAAGACATGGAGGGTATAGTTCTCGATGTAGCCCAGCGCCCATTGATTGAACGCCATGCTGCCCAACGCCCCGACTGAGCGGTAAACCCCCATGAACTTGCCCATGACCTCGCCCGGGACCACGTCGACGATCAGGCAGGCGAAACACTGGATGATGTAGGCGTTGAAGAGCAGAAAGCTCACAATGCCTACGCCTATCCACACAATCGAACAGCCGGCAACCGTGACCGATTCCAGACCGAGCGAGGTCAGCAGGCCGTGCACCCAAATGCCGCCGGGTTTCACCGCCCCCAGCATGATGAGACAGAAGACGGCGGGCGGCGTCGCCCACAGCAGGAACGGCCGCCGCCGGCCCAGCCGCCCGCGGTACCGGTCGCTCTGCGTGGCCACGATCGGATTCCAGAAGAACGCGATGGTCGGAGACAGGGTGCCCATCCAGCCCATCAGCGTGTCGCTCGCCCCCTGCCAGCGGAGGAGCAGACCCGTGACGGTCATCATCGACTCGAAAAGTTGGAAGACGAAATCTCCCCACAGCATCCAGAAAACCACCTGGAGCAATTTGCGTTGGGTGTAGGTGAGCGTGCCGACCCGGTACAGCTTGGGAGCGGGGGCTGGGGAGGGTTCGGATGCGGTGGACATTAGCAGTAGAAGTTCAGGACTCCCGGGGCCTGGGAGCGCGACCGCCTTCGGTCGCAATCGTTCGCATTCCTTTTCGATCCTGAGAAAGAGAAAGATAAATAGAACGAGAAAGATTGGATTCCAGCAGTGGGGAGGAAGGCGGGGATCGGAATCCCCGCCCTAAAACCGGACGTCCGTCTGACACGACTGATCATCGGACTACCGGCTTCAGGCGCAGCACCGTGACCAGCCGATGCGATCGCGCCGGAGCGGATTCCAGGGCGAGCCGGTTGATGGGAGTGTAGCACCAATTGACGCCGCAACGCTTGGCGGCGGCGGCCGAGGCCCACCCGGCGGTGATTTCCAGGTTGAAGCGGGTTCCCTTCACCGTGCTCTTGCCGGTCGCCGCCCGGATGGGCAGGGGCGAATGCAGGTAAAAGCTCACGGGGCGCGGTTCCGCCAGTTCGATCTCGTCAATGATCTCGATGCGATCCGGCGTGGGCGAGTTGATCGTCCGCCGGCAGGAAACCACAGGAGCCTGCCAGGTCTTGCCCGTGTCAACGGTGGCGGTAAGCGAGGAGCCATCGCCCTGCGCGATCCAGTCGGAAGCATGGGGCGAGGGGTTGTGCTGGCCGCAGCCGAGGGGCACGGCGAGGTTGTGGGCGACCTCGCTCTTCATGAACGGCAGGTTGGCCGCGTCCTCGTAGGGCACAGCCCCGCGGTCAGTCGCAAAGAGTTCGCCGCCGGCCTCGAGAATGAACGAGCCCTTGTCCCGATGACAGTGCCCGGCGTTCTCCATGGCACCGACGAGGAAGAGTCGTACGCTCTCCTGACCGAGGCGGCGGAAACTCGAAACGGTGCCGGCCTTCGCGAGCTTCGTGTACGCCGGCAGGTCCACGACAGCGTCGGGACTGCGCTCGGGTCCGTGGATCACCGTGAAGACACCGTCGAAGGTCCAGTCGCGCTTCACCTTTTTTCCACGCTTGAGCAGGTCGGCCATGAGACCCTGCCAGAGCGGCGTGTCGAGGGCGGCTGCGAGCATGCCGACGGCATCCGTGGCGACGGCGTCGCCGACCGTGTCGGCGATGGGATGATAGGACCCCGGTTCGCCGGCGGTGGACAGCAGCGAGGCGATGTAGCTGTCCATGGTGCGCATCTTGGGCGGCACCATCGCGCGCAGGTCCTTGCCGCGGAGGCGGGCCAGCAAGGACATGGCCGGCAAGGTGGCGCGAAAGCTGTTCGACCAGTAGCCCACACCCTCATGGGTCGAGCCGTCGGCCTGGATGTAGCGGTCAATGTATTCGTACATGTCGCGCTCGAAGACATCGATGTCGGCCATGGTCCGCGGCCAGGCCTGGTTCAGGACGAGCAACCCGAGGATGCGCCCTAGCCCGATCATGTGGTGCTGGTTGCAGTTCCACATGTACTCGTACTGGAGAAACGCCTCGCGAATCCGCGGCAGACCCTTGGTGGCGATGGCGTAACGCACGAGGTGCTCGCCGTTGGGCGTGAACCAGTCCCCGGCCCAGTCGAGCGCGAGGGCGATGCCGGCCGTGACATGGGCCTCGGGGAAGGCGCGCGTGTCCCAGGTCGAGCCCGGGAAGCTTTGCATGAAGTGCGGCGCCCAGTTGGTCGTGTGGGCGATGCTCACCGCAATCCGCGCCGCAAATCGCAGCAAGGCAGGATCCCGGTCGATCAGGCCCACAAAGGCGCAGACCGGCGCGTCAATGTGGAAGGAGCGCGTCTTGGCGTCGCGCTCGCGCGACTGGATGGACCAAATGTCGCCCGAGGCGAGGTAGGTACCGACCTGGGCCTCCGGCGTACGGGGATCGCTCATCGCGGCCTTCGCCTGGGCACGAAGCTGATCCATCAAAGGTTGATACAACGGCGAGAGCGCCTTGCGCCGGAGCGTCTCCAGTTCGCCGGCATCAAAATAAAAACCGAACCGCGGCTTGTACCCGATGGTCGCACCTTCCGGCTGGAGCCAATTCGTCCAATCCGGCGTATACGGCACCGGCCGGGCCAGCATGGCCTTGCGCCGCTTGGTGTGCCCGCACCCGATCCAATAAAGCCAGACCTCGTCCGCGCCATCCTGTGATGATCCAACCTCGATGCGGATCCGCTCAAGCGTCGCACCGCGCACCCTGCCTTCAAACTCATGCGCGCTGCTGCGGCCCGGTTCTGCGTCGATCACCGTCTGCTCCACGCCATCCACAGTCGCAATCACCGTGATGGTGACATGCTTCGGACACGCCGCCCGCACGATCAGCCGGTCGTAGCCGGTGAGATCAACCCGCACCTTGCGTTCAAAGGCGAGGAGCGGCAGCGGGTCGCGCTGACCGGTTGGTTGCGTTCCCGCCGGCCGGTCCCACGCGAGCGTCACAAAGCACCAGAACTGGCTCGCCCGTACATTGTCCGGTGCCAACGGCCCAAAGGCCGGGGGTGCCTGGGGCTTGTCGCCCACCGTGCTGGCCCCGGCCGCCGCAGCGGGAATGGATGCCGCCTGCTCCTGTCCCCGGGTGTTGCGCAGGGTGTAATGCCGTAGCGGTGAAAGCCGCTCATCCCAGAAGGCCTCGATGATGGCTTCGGCTTCGTTGAGGAGAATGGGGTGGCGGACGGTGGCTTCAGTCATGGGAGAAAATGGTGCTGGTTGGGATGCGTTTCCAAGAAATCATCAATGGCTGCAGGAGTGGCTTTACAACGCGACCGGGTGCGCAACCTCGCGGCGAAGTGAAGCTCTCATGGGTAGCGCCCGGCCTCCCTCCTTCGCTTGGCCTACGGAGGGCAGGCCGGACGGGCGGTTCGGGATGCGCAGCGTGAAGCGGCCCGTCCGGAGGCCGGGCCCTACCCTCTGAGGCAATACGTCAAGTCTGGTGTCACTACTTTGGGCTATCATCGATGGCTGCAGGAAGGACGGTTATTCTTCATGGGGTGACGATGCGAAGTCTCACTTGAGGCGGAGTTTCACCGCGACTTGCAGCACGCCGCTTTGTCCGGCCTGTTTCAACGTGAGTCGCGGCTGGGTCTCGGCGTGCTTCCAGCCGAACTGGATCAGGTCACGCCGGTCCTGCTCGACCGCGGTGCGCCGCGGATCCTGCAGGGGGAGTTGTTCAATCTCGGCCTCCACGCCCACCGGGATCGTGATCTCGGCAACGGCGCGGCGGCCTTCGATCAGCACCCGGTCGCCTTCGATCCGCATCGGCAGCCGCGTGGTCCAATGGAAGATAACCCCGCGACCCTGCGCCACGGCCCAGCGGTCGGTGATCAGCAGGGTGTCGGCGGCGGGTGAATCCCAGGTGCGTTCCCACTGGTTGAACCAGCCCTGCCAGCCGGCTCGGAGGTCCAGGCTCGCGTGGAATCGGGTCTCATCGCCTGAGCCCTGCGGCAGCATGTCCACGTGACAGGGGTTCTCCGGTCTCGGCCGCGCATCGTCGCTCCACGGCGTGAGCATGTTGTGCCGCTGTGCGTGCTTCACGAGTTCCATCACGGGATTGGCGTAGTCCAGGACGCCGAAGTCGAAGGCAAAGCTGTCGCCGGCGCATTCGAGCACAAAGCTGCCTTTGTCCTCGTGCTGGTGATCGGCGCCAGCCTTGTTGCCGAGCACAAACAGCTTCACGAGTTCGGACCCCAGCTTGCGCACCGAGCACATCATGCCCGCGTCGGGCAGGCTGAGGAAGGGGGACAGCGGCGGACCCTCCGCCGGCACCTCGCGGGCCAGGCGCATGGTCAGCAGGAAGGGTGCGGCCCCGGCGCGCTGGAGTTGCTTGCGCAGGATGGTGACCCAGTGCGACTGCGGCATGAGCCACGCGAGAAAGGGCGCGCCTTCGCCGCCGGTGATGCCCGCGTCGCCGGTGAGGATCATCTCCTGGCCCTCGTCGGTGGAATAAAGCATCTCGGCGTAACGGTCCGTGTTCAGCAGGGCCTTGGGCACGAACGGGCGGGGATCCTGGCCGCGGCCCCGGGCGTAGAGCTGGGCACAGAGGATCGCCTGCCGGGCGGTCCACGTGAAATAGGTCGCGCCCTCGAGGTACCCGCCGTTCGGCGACACCGCCAGGCTGATGTTCTCGACGAGGTTGGCCCAGGCGATGTCGGTGTGCGGGGCGACGCGCGAGACTGCCGGCTTGGGATACGGCCCGAGGCTGACGGGCATGTTCTGCTCCAGCACCAGCAGGCTGTAGATGCGGGAGGGCGAGATCCACGCCATCTGGTTGGTGTGGTACATGTACTCCCACCACCACGAGGCCTGGCACATCCGGCCGTGGGCCTCGGTGGCCAGGCGGCGGAGCACGAGCTGCCGCCCCAGCGGCGTGAACCATTCGCCGCACAGGTCGAGGATCACGGCGCAGTCCCAGGAACCAATCGCCGCCACCCCGCCCCGCTGCTCCCAGGTGCAACCGCGCATGTTCGCGAAGAAAATATCCTCCCAGTATTCGCAGTGCACGAGACTGATGGCGAAGCGGGCGGCGAGCCGGCACAACTCCTTGTCCTTCCACAGGAGGCCGGCCTGCGCGGCGAAGGAGCCGTGGAGCGACAGCATCTTGCCGTTATCACGCTCGCGGCGAAAGCCGTGGAAACTCCAGTAATTGAGATTCTCGCCGATCATGGACTCCGGCCGCTGCCGGCGCGCGCGTTCGCCAACGGTCCGCAACTCGTCCGAGACGGGTGAATTCGCAAATTCGCGCCGCACCTCCGCCAGTTCCGCGGCGTTGATCATGAAGCCGTAGGAGGGCTCGTACTTCGGCTGGAACTCCGGCGGCTGAAGATATTTGTCCCACTTTTCGTCGTAGCCTTCCCACTGGGCGAGGTGGGCCTTGATCCGGCCGGTGTGCTGCAGGCCGATCCACAGAAGCCAGCCCGAGCCGGCGATGCGGCGCGGGCTGTGCATCTCGATCGTGAGGGCATTGATCTGCGTGGCGCCCTCGAGTTCGACCCATTCCTCGCGCTTCATGGCCCCGGCGGGCGCCCCGGTACGACGGCGCTGACCGGCATCGGTCTCGGCCGTGATGGTCATCACCGTCTCATCGGGCACGTTGAAGCACACGAGCAGGCGATCGTATTCCGCACAGGGCACCGGCGTCTCATAGGTGCGGCGCAGGCGGTGCACGAGGCCGTCCGCCGCCGGCATGGTCCATTGGAAGACGACGAAGGCCCACCCGCGGACCTGGCTAACGCCCTTGGCGCCGGGCGCATCAATCGTCCATTGGTTGAACTCGCTGAGATGCTCGTCGAAGAAGGCCTCGAAGACCGCCTCGGCGCTGTTGATGGGCGTGACTCTCATGTGGTAGCTCCAATCGCCTGACTATTGTGATTTGCGTCTTCAGAAGTGGCTTTGCCATGGGTAGCGCCCGGCCTCCCTCCTTCGCCTGGCCTACGGAGGGCAGGCCGGACGGGCGGTTCGGCTTGAGCCCGCCCAACGCGGCCCGTCCGGAGGCCGGGCCCTACCCA
>CAZFHG010000113.1:0-5189 GCA_964518665.1 uncultured Opitutaceae bacterium
GACTCGAACTCTCGACGTCCACCTTGGCAAGGTGGTGCTCTACCAACTGAGCTACACCCGCAGAGCAGGGTGCTAGGAGTAGGCCCTGAACCGGCTTCGTCAACAGCTATTTTCTACCACGACTCGAGATCGAAAATCTGCTGCTCGCGCACGGACCCGGGCAGGGCCATGAGCCCGGCCTGACTGCACTTATGCGCGACCTCCTCGCCCAACAGGTGGCGCAACAAGGGGAACAGCCGGGCCACATCCGTCCGGCGAAAAACGAGGCAGACGGGCCACCGGAGAGCATAGTCGCCGCGATGGACGTTCTCCGGCGTGGGTGCGGCGGCCGACTCCTGCTCGGTGCGGGCGATCGCAAGGGCCTTCAAACCGCTGCCGATGGGCGGCAGTACCGGCGCGAGTGCAATGCCCCCGCCCCCGGCCTGCACCAGATCGTTGCGCAGGGCCTCCATGCTCCCGCAATGGATCACGGCCGGCCGCCAGGCACCGTCATGCAGCACGAGGTGGCGGAACAGCGCGACCGACAATCCACCCCCGCTGTCGCAGACCCGGGGCATGATCGTCCGCGCAGTCCAATCTCCGACGGGGCCAAGTTCGCCCCAACGCGCCACATGACCGGCCCCACCCTCGCCGAAGATTCCCGCGAGCCGCACCCAGGAGAGTTGTTCGAGCGGCAGCGATTCCGGCACGAGGACGTAGGTGACGTGATACGCGAGCGGCAGACAGACAAACGGTGCCACCGGCCAGGACTGGCCGGGCGGAAAAGCGAGCAGGCCCAAATCCGCGCGTCCGTCCTGCAATTGCAGCCAGCCGGGTTGGCTGCCGGCAAAGTCGGCGACGAGACTGGTGTCGGTGCGGCGGGCGTAATCCTCCAGCGAGGCGGTGAGCCCGGGGCCGAGCAGGTCGCTGCCGACGAGCCAGATTTCAGCGCGGATGGGGACCGCGACGAGCGCCACGAGCAAACTCAGGATCAGCGCCGCCGCGCGGCGGCCCTTGGTATGATTGTTGAACAGCATACCAAATAAGACGCCCCACCCTGCCGTTTCCCCTACAAGTGGACGATGATTCGTGCCGGATGTTTAACACGGAGGGCGCGGCTTGGGTGGATTGGAGAGTTGGGAGCGCGGGCGGCTCGCCCGCATTTGACGCATGATGCGGACGAGCCGTCCGCGCTCCCAGGGGCGGAAGGCAGGTAAACTATCGTGCTCGTTCAAGTAGCCTTATTCGAAAGCACGCGAGTAATCGCACGATTGCGACCGAGGGCGGTCGCGCTCCAAGGGGTGAAAGGCCCAATCAAACTCGGTCCTGCGTTAACGCACTCGAAAGGGTCAACGGCTGCGCTCCATCAACAGGCACGGACCAAGGTCCGGCCCTACATCTTCCAACCCGTACACTTGCCCCGCCTCGAACCAAATCTCAGCCCTTGCGGTCGCGGGGGTCGGGCTCGTGGAGGTCGAGGCGGTCGGTCGGCGCGGTCTCCTGGCCGGACTTCGTCGCGGCGCGGCGGGGCTTCTTTCCGCTTTCGTGGTAATACGAATAATTGTGCGTGTAGTAACCGTAGTCCTCGCCGCTGCCGTTGGGCACCTGGTTGAGCACGACGCCGAGAAGCGGGGTCTTGATGGCGTCCACGATCTGCTGTGCGCGGAGGACCATGCTCTGGGGGTTGCGACGATGCTGGATCAGGAGCACGGCGCCATCCACCACGCTGGCGAGGACGGAGGCGTCGCTCACGCCGATGATCGGGGGAGAATCAAAGATGATCTTGTCGTAGCGTCCGCGCAGGCCGGCGAGGAGTTCGCGGAGCCGGTTGACGTAGAGCAGGCTGAGCGAAAAACCGCTGGCGCCGCCGCTGGGGATGAAGTCGAGGCCGGGGGCGATGGCGCACTGCAGGACCTCGTCCAGCGACTTGGAACCCATGAGGAGGTCGCTGAGTCCCGGCTCCTTTGGCCGGTGCGCGAGGCGGTGCTGGGTGGGCCGGCGCAAGTCGGAATCAATGAGGAGAATCTTCTCGCCGGCGCCGGCCATGAGGCGCGTGAGGCGGTGCAGCGTGGTTGACTTGCCCTCGCCGGGTCCGGCGGAAAACAGGACGAACGCGTTCCCCTGCCCGGGCTTGAGGGCGAGGTTCAGGTTGGTGTGCAACACCCGGAACGGTTCCTGTCCCGCCGGATCGGGGTCCTCGTGGTCGGAGGGCGCGGAATTGAAGGGGATGACGCCGAGCACGGGCAGCTTCAGCCGGGTCTCAACGTCGGCGACATTGCGGAAGCTGGTGTCGAAATACTCCATGAGCACGGCGACGCCGACGCCGAAGATGAGGCCGAAGACGACGGCGAACCCGATGTTGAGCGCCCAACTGGGCTTGCTCGGACGGCGGGCGGGCTCGGCGGTGTTGAGGATCTCGATGGTCTTCTTCGGCACCTGGAAATCGATTTCGCGCTGGCGCAGCGTGAGCTTGAGCGTGGTCAGCAGGCGGGTCTCGTCATCCAGCTTCTGCGCGGCCTCCTCGAAGGGGCGCATGCGGTCGCGGGCGGAGAGGATCTGATCAACCTTGGCCTGCGCGAGCTGCTTGCGGAGCTCGGCGACGCGGGACTCGGCCTCGTTGTAGGTGATTTCCAGCGAACTCTCGTAGCCGCGCAGCAGGGCCTCGAGCTGCTCGCGCATCTTCAGGCGGTTCTCGGCGGCGGCGATCAACTCGGGGTGCGCCTCGCCAAGGCGGCCCTTGAGGCGCGTGAGCGTCTGGTCGGCGACAAGGTAGGCCTGCAGGAGGTTCTGGATGTTGCTGTCCTGAATGAGCTCGGAATTCACGAGGCTCAGGCGGTCCTCGATCGGGATGCTCTTGAAGCGCTCCCAGCGGGTCTTGCGGCCGATGGCGTCCACGCTGAGGGCGATGAGGGAGTTCTGCATCTGCCGCAGGGTCTCGATCTCCATGTCGCTGTAGCGGGCGTTGAGATCCACGCCGGAGATGTTCAGGTCCTTGCGGAGCTTTTCGACGATGTCGCGCTGGGCGGTGACGATGCTCTCCTGGGCCTGCAACTCCTGCTTGAGCTGGGCCATGCCCTCGCGCTGGCCGGAGGTGGCGAGGGCGATGCGGTCCTCGGAATAGACGCGGGCAATCTCGTTGGCGATAAGGGCGGCCAGGCCGGCATCCTGGGCGTAGACGTTGAGCTCGATCAGGGAGGAGGCGCGCGGCGACTCGACGCGGAGCATCTTGTCCACGAGGTACTGGTAGGTGATGGCGTTGGGCAGGGCGCCGGTGACGCCGAGGATGCGGGCTAGCCTGGTGTTGAGTTCGAGGTTCGCGATGACCGGGTAGATGATCTTCTCCGACTGGATGATGCGGAACTGGTCCTGCAGGAAGTACGGGTCGTAGTAGTTGGAGGTCTGGGTCTGGAAGAGCTTCACCTCGCTCTCCGGCTTCTCGACCCGGATTTTCGTCGTGGCGAGATACCAGCGGGGCAGAAAGGCCGTGACGATCAGGGTGGTCACCAGCACGAGGGCGAGCACGAGGGCGATCAACGATTTGCGCAGGCGGAGAATCTGCAGGAAATCAGAAAGCGAGGCCTGTTCTTTGCTGGCGGTGGTGGCAGCCATGGAGTGCCGCCAGCGAACTTGCCACGGTGATGGGCAGCAAGCCCAAAGACCCAAGCCGTGGGATCCGTGCTTCAATGGAAGCCACGAGACCTCTGAGCTGGTCTGGCAAAAGAAAGGGAGGGCTGGGTGTCAGTCGAAGCAGTGTTGGCCCGACTGCCGCAATTGGGCCTGGCCATGTTGGAACTCATTGATCCATCGCCCAGTTTTCCAAAAGGCCGGGACTGCACGCCCTTTGGAAAACCCCACCCTCGCCTCTCAATCACTTATGCCGCAGCTCAGCCCTAAAATAGTCGTTTCCTGTCCCCGGTTGCGGAAGTCGGGTTAACCGCCGCCGGCCGCACATTGCCCCGCGTCAGCGAGGCAAACACCCCCACCACGCAGAGCGCAGCCGAGATCGCGAAGGCCACGCGCATCGCCGCGAGAAATTGCCCGTGCACCGCCGGCGTGATCGGCGCCCGCCCCACGAATGCCGCCAGCACCGCCGCCGCAATGCCCATGCTCATGGTCTGGCCCAGCAGGCGCATGGTGCCGAGTGTCGCCGAGGCGACCCCCTGGTCCTTCCGCTCAACCGCACTCATCACCGCGTTGGTGTTGGGCGACGAAAAAAGCCCGAACCCCGCCCCGAGCACGATCAGCGTGCCAATGATGTAGGCCATCGGCGTGTCCGCGCCCAAAAATCCGAAGCCCACGAGACCCGCCACCGTCAGGCCCATGCCCGCCGAAGCCACGATGCGCGGTTCAACGCGGTCCGACCACCAACCCGCAAGCGGACTCATCAAAGTCATCATCACCGACTGGGTGAGCAGGACGAGGCCGGCCCGGCCGGGATCGAGCCCGCGCACGAATTGCAGATAAAGGCTCAGCAGAAAGGTCACCGCAAAGGTTGCGCTGTAGTTGATGAGGGCGGCGAGATTGGAACGGGCGAAGACGGCGTTGCGGGCCAGCAGCGACACATCCAGCACGGGATGCGCCACGCGCCGCTCCCAGGCCACCAGCAATGCGAATGTCCCCGCGCCGACGGCCACGAGCAACAGCCCCATGAGGCCGGGCAGGGCCGACAACCCCAGCATCACCGCCACCAGGGCCAGCCCGTACAATGCGCTGCCAAGTCCGTCGAATCGTCCACCCGTTCCCCCGGTCCATTCGCCTTTCAGTCCGCGCCACGCCACCAGCAACGTGGCCAGTCCGAACGGCACGCAGGCCAGAAATACACTCCTCCAGCCCCAGTGCTGGGTCAGGAACCCGCCGGCCACGGGTCCGATCGAAAGACCGAGGTAGACCGCCGCGGTATTGAGCCCGATCACCCGGCCCCGCTCCTCTGGTGGATAAACCGAGGTCAGGATCGCGAGTCCGGTGCTGAAAATCATCGCCGCACCGACGCCCTGCAGCACGCGGCATCCGATCAGCACCGCGGCACTGCCGGCCAGCGCGCAGCCCACGGCGGACAGCACGAACACCGCCATGCCGGCGAGAAACACCCGGCGGCGGCCAACCATGTCCGCCAGCCGCCCGAACGGAATCAGGCACACCGCCGAAGCCACCAAGAAGGCCGTGGCCACCCAGCTCAATTGCACCGAATCCATGTGCAGCGCCGTGCCGAT
>CAZFHG010000113.1:5289-11834 GCA_964518665.1 uncultured Opitutaceae bacterium
CGCTCCCAAGTAGCTACGAGCGTGAGCGAGTGGACAAAGCGCAGCGAATGCCGGCCATCTACTCGCTTACGCTCGTAGCTACATCTGCCGGGCAGCACCCTTCCATCCTTCAGCGTTCGAAGTTCGACGTTCAGCGTTCAGCGTTTTTCCGCCCTCTTCCATCCCCTTGAACGTTGAGCGTTGAAAGTTGATTGCTAAACGTTTCGTCCCGCAACCGCGGGACGGCCGGGCAGCCTCCGCATTGACGTCGCCGCTCCCATCCCCCGGAGTCAGGGCGTGACACTCCGGGCCTCCATTCCATCGTCGCAACACTTCCGTGGGGTCATGCTCATGCTGGTGTCGGCGCTGTGCTTCACCGCGAACGCCCTCCTGATCCGCGCCCTGGGCGCAGTGCAGGCCGTGGATGTCTGGCTGCTGGCCTCCGTGCGATTTGTCGTCGGCCTCATCCTGGTCCTGGCAATATACCGCGTCGGCCATGACGCCTTCCAGCCGCGCAATCTCTACCGCAACCGGCGTTTAATTTCCCGCGGTGTCATCGGTTCGCTTGGCGTCTACGGCTATTACCTGACCGTCGTGCATCTTGGCGCCGGCCGGGCCACCTTCATCAACAACACCTATGTCGTGCTGGGGGCCCTGCTGGCCGTGGCCATGCTTCACGAACGCTTCCGCCTGCTGCTCGCCGCCGGTGGATTACTGGCTCTCGCGGGACTCGCCCTGATCACCAACGTCTTCGCCGCCGGCGCCCACGTCAGCCCCTACGATCTGCTGGCCATCGCCGTCGCCTTCGGCTCGGCCTACATCGTGGTCACGATCCGGCAGCTCCATGCCGAAGGCGAGCACACCTCCACCATCTTTGCCGCGCAATGCGTTTACGGCCTGCTGCTATGCATCGTTCCCGCCCTGGCGAGTTGGGCACCCCACCCGCCGCTGGCCTGGGCGCTGATGCTCATTGCGGCCCTCAGCGCGGGCATTGGTCAGATCACCATGACCCGCGCCTTCCGCGACCTGCCCGTCGGTGAAGGTTCACTCATGCAAATCCTCGTGCCGCTCGGCATCGCCGTGGGCGGCGTGATGTTCTTCAATGAACAGTTTGCCGTCTACGAAATGGTCGGCGCGGCGATGATTCTCGTTGGAACCGTGCTGCCGGCGGTGAAGCGGTGAATCCGATGCAGGCTGATGCGTCTCCGATTAAAACCTTTTAAACCACTTAGTTTCACGCGGAGACGCGGAGACCACGGAGTAGTCGCAAGTATTCTCTGCGTTCTCCGCGTCTCCGCGTGAGACTGTTTGGGGTAAGCCATGGCGGGGATCCTCCTTCGCACAAGGCTACGGCGGACACGTCGGAATCCCCGCCCTACATCTGACCCATCATTTCCCCGCCGCCGCCCTCGCCGCGCGCTGGCGTTCCAGCCACGGGAAATGCCGTGGCACGGCGCGCGGTTTTTCGTAGGCCGAACCCATCGCGATATAGGCGCGGCGGAAGTCGTTGGAATTATTGGCCGGCGTGAAGTGCAGCGTGCGGCCGTTATGGAAGGTCGCCCCGCCCGCCGGCAGTTCGCAGGCCACCACCTTGCCGAGATCAAAGGCGCCCGGCACCACCTCGAGTCCGGGCGTGAGCGGATTGTCGACGATCGGCCGGTGCGGCACGATCTCAAGCCGGTGCGACCCGGGCACAAAGCACATGCAGCCGTTCACTTTGGTCGCGGGCTGCAAGGGTATCCACACGCTCAGGCTCGAGTATTCCTTCGCCGGATCCCAATACGCCTCGTCCTGGTGCCATGGCGTGGGCGCGGCATTGTGCGGCGGTTTGTTGATGGCGTGATCGCCCATCATCTTCGTCTCGTGGCCGTGCAACTGCTTCATCATGGCCTTCAAGTTGGCCACCATCTGGGTCTCGAGCAGCGCCGGGGCATATTTGCCCGGCTGCAGGATCTGCGGGATGGCCTCTTTCCGACCCGGGGCCTTGGCGCCGGCCAGGTCATAGGTGTCCTTCCCGGTCAGCTCCCGGTCCTCGTTGAACAGCCGGTCGTAGATGCGCTTCACGGCCTCGATTTCCGCCGCCGGCATGATGGCATCAATGGCGAGGTACCCGTGCTCCTGGTAAAACGCGATCTGCTCCGCGGTGAGCAGGTGCGTGGGCGGGAGCGCGGCAGGGGCGCCGTAGTCGGGCACGGCGGGTGTGGTGGCGGGGGTATTCATCGCTCGACAGTATGCCGGCACCGCGGGCATTTTGCGTCCAAGAATGTCGCCCAGTATAAAATCGAACATCCACCGTCGCGTCCCCAGCGCCCGTCAGTCGGGCCGCGTGGACCTATTCGCCCGCGCCATCAATGTACCCGGGGTCCTTGAGATCGGCAGCTACCACCACCAATCCGCCCAGCGCGGCCTGACGGGGGTCGCCCACGCCGGCTGCCTGGGCGTCTGCTTTCTCGCCCGCGGCGTCCAGACCTACCGGATCGACGACCGCCTGTACCAGATGCAGGGCGGTGACCAGTTGGTGACTTTCCCGGGCGACTGCCTGGACACCGCGGACGCACCGGAGGAAAAAGGCCGGCTGCATTGGATCCTGATCCGCATGCAGCCGCTGGACGCACCGCTGCTTTTTTTGGAGCGCCCCGCCGCCATCGCCCTGCGCCAGGCGTTGCTGGCGCTGCCGGAACGGCACTTTCCCGCGCCGCGCGAGGCGGCGGAACTCAGCAGTGCAATATTGAACACGCTGGTCCGTCGCCCGGTCGCGTTGCTCGACCGCATCGCAGCGGCCAACCTGGTGCTGCGCTATCTCTTCGCCACCTTGCACGCGGGCCGGGCCGACATCGGTGTCGGCGTGTCCCCGCGCATCCAGCGCTGCCTCGCCCACATGGCCGCGCATATCCGCGAGCCGCTGTACGTGTCGGCGGTCGCACAGGCGGTGGGTCTCTCCGAGTCCCGTTTCAAGGCCCGCTTCCGGCAGGAGGTCGGGCTCCCCCCCGGCGAGTACATCCTGCGGGCCAAGATTGCCGCCGCCTGCACCGAGCTGCGTCGGCCGGGCTCCCGGATCACGGACCTCGCCCACGCGCTGGGATTCTCCAGCTCGCAATATTTCGCCACGGTCTTCCGCCGCTTCACCGGCCTCGCGCCCCGGGCGTATCAGCGCCGCGAACAGATAGTAGGTTGAGCAACAGTCAGAGTACAGGGCGGGGATTCCGACGTGTCCGCCGTAGCCTTGGCGAAGGGGGATCCCCGCCTTCCCACCTTCGCCGCGCCGAAATCCAATCTTTCTCGTTCTCTTTAACTTTCTCTTTCTCCGGATCGAAAGGAATGTGGCCAATTGCGACCGAGGGCGGTCGCGCTCCCAAGCGCGGATACTCCTTTGCACAAGACTACGAAGGACGATTCGGAGACCCCGCCCTACAACTTGCCTCTGATGTGACTTGCCCTGCCGTTGTCCGGCACCGCACCTTGGTCGCGTGAGTAAACCCACCCTTCTGCTCTGGGACATTGACGGCACCCTGATCGTTTCGCACGGGGCCGGATTTCGTGCCATGGAACGCGCCCTGTTGGAGCGCTTCGGCAAAAAATGCGACCTGCACACCATTGACTGGGCCGGCCGCACCGACAGTTGGATCGTGAGCGAGGTGCTGCGGACAGTCGGCCTGCCCGTCACCCCGGAAAACATCCACACCTACCTTGAAGGCTACCTTTCACTGCTGCCGGTCGAGTTGAAGAGCGGCAAGCAGGGCCAGTTGCTGCCCGGCGTGCGCGAGTTGCTCGAAACCGTGCATCGTCATCCTACGATCCGGCAGGGATTGCTGACCGGGAACATGCTGCGCGGTGCGGAATTGAAGCTCACCCACTTCAAGGCCTGGCATTATTTTGAGTTCGGCGCCTTTGCCGACGACAGTCCCCAGCGCAATGATCTCGGGCCGCATGCCCTGCGCCGGGCCCGGGAGAAACACACCGCCGACTTTGTTCTGGAACGCACCTACATCATCGGGGATACGCCCCACGATGTCGCCTGCGGCAAGGTCATCGGCGCCCGCACGATCGCCGTCGCCACCGGCCACTACTCACTGGCGGAATTGCAGGCCTGCGAGCCCACGGCCGCCTTCGCCGACCTGGCCGACACCGCCGCCTTCCTGCGTTTGATCGAGAGCTGATAACCTGGGAGCGCGGGCGGCCCGCCCGCATTGGTGCGCTATGTTGCGGGCGAGCCGCCCGCGCTCCCACTCAAGGCCAACTTTGCCCCTACTTCGCCCGTTTCTCGACGGACGTGACTACGCCGTTTTCGAACACGATCCGCACGCGTTCATCCTCCGCCCCGTAGGTGGGCGTCTCGTAAGCCACGCCGCCGGCATAGGCGCCACCGCCGCGGTATGAGCCCAGGCCCAAGCCGATGGAAAAACCGACGTTGCTCCCGGTGTAGGCCCAGACTTCGGACTTACCCTCCGTCGTGGTGCGCTGATATTTCCGCACCGGTTCGCCCATTGCGACCAGCACCTGCTCGGGGGTGAAACCAATATCCACCCGGCCCGCCCGAATTTTCTCCCGCACCTCAGCCGGCCAGGCATCAAACTGTGCCTGCCGGGTGCTGATGCGTTTATCCAGGGTGTTGCAACCCGTCACTGCGATTAGCAACGCAGCCATAAAAATAATGCGCGATGGTTTCATGGGGTGAATTTTGTTTGCGGCGGACACAGTGCCACCTGCTCAATGACAGGGCAAACCCACAACTGTTCACCCCGCCCATGAAATCATTCTCCATCGCCATCGGTTCGGACCACGCCGGTTTCCAATACAAGGAAGCCATCAAGGAAATGCTGCTGGCCGAAGGCCACACCGTGCGCGATTTCGGCACGCACTCCACCGAGAGCTGCGATTTCCCCGACTTCTGCTTTCCTGTGGCCCGCGCGGTGGCCGCCGGAGAATTCGATCGCGGCATCGTCCTCGGCGGATCCGGCAACGGCGAAGCCATCACGGCCAATCGCGTGAAAGGCGTCCGGTGCGGCGTTTGCTGGAACGAGCAGGTCGCCATCTGGAATCGCTCCCACAACGACGCAAACTGCCTCTCCCTGGGTGAGCGAACCATCACCTTGGAAATGGCCCTCAAGATCGTCCGCGTGTGGCTCGCGACGGAATTCGAAGGCGGCCGCCACATCCGCCGCATCCAGAAGATCGACGAGCTGGCCTGAGCTGCGATCTCGCTTCCCAGGTGCATCCGTAGCGCGGTGCTTTAGCCCGCGCTTACCACGTCACCCTGCAATTCAGGTCTTTCAATCCAGTGCCGGCTGAAGACCGGCACTACGGGTCTGTCCTTTAATGCGGTTACTCCAATAGGCCAGGTCATAGACCTGCCCTACTTTTAAACCGTTGCAGATCAGCATCTATTTAAATTACATATAAAATAGTTTGACATCGAATCTTTTATTACTTCGATATTGAATCGTTATGGGAACGCACTACCAAGGAACCAAGGCTGAAACCGATGCCCTCAACGCTTACATCAAGCTGATGCGAGCGGCTGAGTCGGTAACCGCTCGCGCCCACGGTCTCCTGCCCAAGGAGATCACCCTTTCGCAATTTGGCGTCTTGGAAACCCTGCTTCACCGCGGTCCGCTTTGCCAGACCGAGCTCGCCGGGAAGCTGCTCAAGAGCGGGGGCAATATTACCCTGATCGTCGACAACCTGGAAAAAGCCGGGCTCGTCACTCGTGAGCGCGACAAGGAAGACCGGCGTTTCATTACCGTTTCCCTCACCGCCAAGGGCCGCGCCTTCATCGAGGAACTCTTCCCCAAGGTTGCAGCCAGTATCACCCGCGAATTCTCCGCCCTCTCCTCGGCCGAGCAATTCACCCTGGGTTGGCTCTGCAAAAAGGTGGGCGCCCCGGGTTCTGCGGACGCCACCCCAGCCTCCTGATAATCGAGACCAGCTATCGCCCTCACCCCCCCCCATTACTTCAAGTTCAAAGCATAATCCAGAAAACCATTTATCTATGAAAAACCTGCTCAACAAGCTCCTCAGCACTAATTCGCACAACTGGTCCCCAGTCGCGCTCCGACTCGTCCTCGGTCTGACGATGTCAGCCCACGGCGCCCAAAAACTCTTTGGGTGGTTCGGCGGCTACGGCCTGCAAGGCACTGCGGGATTCTTTGCCGACAAACTCGGCCTCACCCCAGGTATCTTCTGGGCCACGCTCGCCGGCAGCGGTGAATTCTTTGGTGGCCTGCTTTTGATCCTCGGCCTGGCCACGCGCTTCGCCGCCCTCAACACCGCCGTGGTCATGCTCGTTGCAATTTTGACCGTGCATAGCAGCGCTTTCTTCCTGCCCGCCGGCATGGAATTCGCGCTCAGCCTGCTGGCCATGTCAGTCGCCCTCATCGTATCCGGCGGCGGCGCGCTCTCCGCCGACAGCGCTCTCTCCAAGTAGAGCAGGCCTCCTTCGCTCAGCCTACGGAGGGCAGGTCCGGCCTGCCCTTTGCACGTCACACCGCATAAGTTGCACTCAAAGGGCAGCTCACAGGAAGAGTGCCAATACATAGGTTACACATAGTGCCACGAGATGGGTTACA
>CAZFHG010000114.1:0-11833 GCA_964518665.1 uncultured Opitutaceae bacterium
GCGCGCCGACGACCACGCGGGCCTCGCCGGTCGCCAGCGCGAGCCAGCCGTCGAGCCGCTCCCCCTCGCTGAGATGGCTGTGCCAGACCACGCAGCGATGGCCGGGTGCGATGGCCTCGAGTCGCGAACGCAGGCGCGCCACGGTCTGCGGCGTGAGCGCCACCTCGGGCACGAGGAAAATAACCCCGCCGCCGGCCTTCAGCGCGGTATCAATCGCGTGCAGGTAGACCTCCGTCTTGCCCGAACCCGTCACACCATGCAGGAGCGTCACGCCAAACTTCCCCTTCGCCAGGCCCGCCGCCGTGGCCGCAACCGCCGCCGCCTGCTCGGGATTCAGCACCGGTGGTTGTGCCGCCACCAGTTCACCGCGGGCGAAATCGTCGGCATAGGCCTCGCGCTCGACCCGGTTGAGGTCCTCGCGCAGCGCCCCGCGCTTCACGAGTGCGTTCACCACGGCCGCGTTCAGGCCGAGCCGCTTGAGCACGAGCGCCTTGCGCTGGGGTTTGAACTGCTGGCTCAGAAACCGGTAGAGCCGCGCCTGCTGCGGCGCGCGCTTGTCCAGCGCCGCCAGCGTCTCGTCGTCGAGCCGCTGCGCCACGACGAGCAGCTTCTCCTGCTTGATCGCCGCGCCGCCGCGCACCGCGGCCGGGATCATGGTTTCGATGATGCTGTCGAGCGGACAGGCGTAATAGCCGGCCATCCAGCGGGCGAGCAGCAGCAGGTCCCGGGTCAGGGCCGGAAACGGGTAGACCACCTGCGCCACCGACTTCAGGCGCTCGAGCGGGAAATCCTTCGGCCCGCCGATCTCGCCGACCAGGCCGAGGCGCAGGGTGTTGAGCACCGGCACGCGCACGAGCGTGCCCACGGCCACGCCGGCACGAAGAGTCTCCGGCACTTTATAGTGCAGGAGCTTGTCAAAGCCGGCGAGCGGATGGACCCCCACGATCATCAGGGGTCATGACGGCGCGCACGCCGCGGCATGGCAAACCCGAACCGGGGCCCGCCACGGGTCGGGAGGATACGATCGGATTGACACTCCCCGCCCCCGTTACAGACAGTGCTCCTGTGAGCATTACCGCCGCCCGCGAAAAATTCCGGCACTTCCTGACCCGCAAGGGGCTGCGCGTCACCAACCAGCGTCTGGCGATTTTTGACACGGCGTTCGCCCAAAAGGACCACTTCACGGCCGAGCAGTTGCTGGATCATGCGCGCAAGGTGGATGATTCCGTTTCGCGCGCCACGGTTTACCGCACGCTGCCGATCATGACCGAGAGCGCCCTGCTGCGCGAGGTGGATATCGGCACGGGCGAAAAATTCTACCTGCCCAACACGGCCGGCGGCACCAGCCAGGTGGCCCAGGTGGTCTGCCTCGACTGTGACAAGATTTTCGAGATTAGCGCGCCGTTCATGGAATGGTACGGCAGCACCGTCTCCTCCAAGCTCGGCCTCACGCCGGTCAGCCAGCGGCTGCAGGTCAGCGCGCATTGCAACGCCTTCCGGGAAACGGGCCACTGTCCCCGCCGGGGCTGACCGCGACATGTCGAAGCCGACGGACCACGCCTTCGAAATGACGTTCTTCGAGTCGGTGCTGCGCCGCGCGCCCGACTACACCGAGGTCGTTGAAATCCTCGGCGGTCTCTACACCAAGCACGGCCGCATTGCCGACGGCCTGCGCATGGACCGCAAGCTGGTGCGGCTCCTCCCGGAGAATGCCACGGCCCACTACAATCTCGCCTGCAGCCTGGCGCTCCTGAAGCGCAAGCACGACGCCCTCCGCTCGCTCAACCGCGCGGTGGAACTCGGCTACAAGGACTTCGACTGGATGGCCCAGGACCCGGATCTCGAAGGCCTCAAGGAGCACCCGGAATTTGTCGCCCTGCTCGACCAGTTGAAGCCGCAGAGCTGATCTGGCGGGAGCGCGACCGCCCTCGGTCGCAATTATTCGAAGTGTGGCGTAGCGGCATGCGCGCATGGATTGCCCTGGGAGCGCGGGCCGCTGGCCCGCAACTTGCAGAATGCGGGCGGGTCGCCCGCGCTCCCAGACTCACTTCAACCCGAACAACTGCTGCAGCACCGTCTGCAAATCCTCGCCGGGCATCCACCCGCCCTTGCGCGATATGGCCAGGGTCTTGCTGCGCTGGCGCCGCTCCTCGGCCTGGTTGACCTCAAGGATGCGCACCTGGTTCGGCCGCATCCCAATAACGTCGACACTGGTGAGCGGGGTCCATCGGTAAGGCAGGCCCGTCCAGTTGCACCAGATCTCCCAGCCTGCGACCATCATCGGCAGCTCCTTCGTCACCAGCGACGGATAACGGTGCACAAAATCGGGCGTGCGCGTCGTGGCGATGCGCAGCTTCACGACCGGCTCCATCCGGTCAAAGTACTGCTGGAAATTGTCCACGCGGCGGGCGCGGTGCTTTCGGAAGAAATCCAGCGGATCAAAGCCCATGAGGTTCATGCCGTTGTAGATTCCCTGTTCGTTGGCGCTGCCGAACTTCCTCGCGTTGTACCAACGCTGAAAATCGCGTGTGACCACCAGGCCCATTTCAAAATGCAGGTGGGCCCGCTCCTTCGGGATGGCGTAGCCGCTCGCCGACCGGCCCATGACGCCGAGTGTCTGCCCCCGGGATACCGCTGCTCCCAGTCTCAGCCCCGTGGTCACCGAGGCGAGGTGGGCATAGAGCGTGTAAATTGCCGGGGTGACGCCGGGATGCTCGAGCACCACGTAGCGGCCATAGCTGCTCTTGCCCGGATGCGTGCTGATGTGCCGCACCACGCCATCCATTGCCGCGAACACCGGGTCCGTCGCCTCGCCGCGGCGGTCGCGCTTGGTCGGCTGGATGTCGATTCCCTCGTGAAACTGCCCGCCGCCACTCCGCACGCCGCCAAAACCGCCGGACTCCGCCTCACCCGACCCGGCGTGCTGCAGCAGTTCCGAGATCGGATGATCCGACGTATAGGCATCATTCGGCGCCGGCCAAGCGAGTTCGACGCGTTGGGCGTGCGCGTGGACCGCAAATATGAAGAGGAAGGCTGGCAATATGCAGAGCTTGCTCATGAGTGAGTGCATGGACTGCTCCGGGAGGTAGGAGCCTGCTTGCAGGCGAAGGATCGGGATGTAGGGGCGCAGCTCGCGTGCGCCCTCGGGCGTCCTCGAGCGACGCCCCTACGAATCGGCTGAAAGCAGACGCCTGCCTTCTGCAGCGAACTCACCTGACGGTTTCTTAGTTCCGCCGTGGTCCGTTTTAGCCGTTCAAACAACGCGGACAGTTCCTCATCAGGGACCTCGCAGAAAACCAAAATCGTGCCGTCCTGCATCGGCGCATCGATCACCCGGGCGCCCAGGGGCTGGTCGTTGATCAGCAGGGCCAGGCGGCGGCCGTGATTGACCGCCGTCATGCGATGCAAATCGCGGGCTGCTGCCGGCGTAAGTTGGAACAGGAGGCAACGGCCCAATGCCAGCTGCGCCAGCTCCACCTTGAGGATATCGTATTCCAAAATCACCGGCTTCGGCAGCACGCGGAGTCGTACGCCGCTCACAGGCAGGGTCACCTCAGCGGCGCGATTCGCCTCCGATTCCAGCAGGAACCGCGCGACCGCCGGCTTGGGCGCCGTCGCAGTCCGGGTCTGGCAACCGGCCAGAAACGCCACGATAAGAAGCATCAGCAGGCCGATTCTCATGGCGCCAGTTTATCCACGCGGACGCTCCACTCCGCCCCGCTGCCAATACCGTGCTTGCGGACGAAACTGTCCATGTTCAGGGCGAAGGCCACATTCATCAGGCTGTTCAGGTAGAGGAGCGGCGCACCCTCGGGCACGTCGCCAAAGGTGCGGACGTACGGCATCTCGCCGCTGTAGACCGTGCGCTCACCCTTGCTCACCGTGACGCGGAACCGGTCGCCTTCCCTGGGCGCAAGCTTCTGAAACCAGGCTTCATCGAGATTGGTCCAGACATTGCCGAACTGGGGATCGAGCGCCGGGATCGACCCGATCAGGACCTTGCCCTCCACTTGCGGCCGGGCGTAAGCGAGGCGCACCACATCGGCGGCCAGTTCCGGCCCCACATCGGCAAAAGTGATCCTGTCCGACGCCAGTTCGGCACCGACCAGCGCGAAGACATCGCGTCCGTGAAAGGTGTGCGACTTCTCGGACCCGGCGCGGTGGTGCCGGGTGACATCGATCTCACGCACGGCCGCCACGCCCAGGTCCTCGGCAATGAGGGTCCATGTGCCATTGTCCGGACCGACAAACAGGTGTCCACTGCGGGTCTGCACCACCACGGGTTTGCGTGCCGTACCGACGCCCGGATCCACGACCGACACAAACACCGTTCCCGTCGGCCAGAAAGGCGCGGTCTGGCGCAAACGATAAGCCGCCTCCCAAATATCGAAGGGCGTATTCTCGTGGCTCAGGTCGTGAATCACCAATCGCGGACTGACCCCCACCGCCACTCCCTTCATGGCGGCGACGGCGCCATCCTTGGTGCCAAAATCGGTCTGCAGCACCAGCACGCCCTCTGCCAATGCCGACGGCCAGGCGACGACCAAGGCCAGTCCCAATAGTTTCAGCAGATCAGGCATGCGCCGGTTCGTGAAACGCCTCCATGACCTCAAGTCCAACCGAATCCGCCAGCAAACGTCCGCGATCCGTGAGTTTCAGGTGCGCGCCTGACCTCAGCGCCAGGCCTGCATCCACAAGCCGTCCGGCCATTTGATCCACCGCTGTCCAGGGCGCTGCCGGCGCACGCACCCGCCAAGCTGCCAGATCCACCCCGGCATTCATGCGCAGGCCAAAGATCAATGCGTCCTCGGCCAGTTGCGCGGAGGTGAGCGCGAGCCGGTCCTCGGTCATGCGCCGGCCGGCGGCGAGATGCGCGCGCCATTGGACCAGGTCGGACACGTTCGCACCCCGCCAGCCGTCGTGCTGCGAAGCCGCCGAGGGGCCGAGTCCGATCCATTCGTGCATCTCCCAGGTGTTGACGTTGTGCCGGCACACGTGCCCGGGACGCGCAAAGTTCGACACTTCATATTGCGCATAGCCGGCCTCAGCCAACGCCGCCCAGGTCGTTTCATAGAGCCGGGCCTCATTCTCGGGATCCAGCTTCACGCGTCCCTGCGAGAGTTTGACCCACAGGGCGGTGTCTTCCTCAAAGGTGAGACAATAGGTCGAAAGATGATCCGGGGCCAGGGCCCTGGCTGCGGCGACGTCGGCCAGCCACTCGGCCTCGGTCTGGCCCGGCAGCGCAAACATCAGGTCAATATTGACGCTGGCGAAGTCCGCTGCGCGCACCCGTTCGTAGGCCTGGTAAACCTGCTCCCGCGTATGCATCCGGCCGAGGCCGTCCAGCAGCGCCGGCTGAAAACTCTGCGCCCCCATCGAAATCCGGGTTACCCCAAGTTCCTTCAGCACCGCGAGTCGCGCCACGGTCACCGACGCCGGCGCCATTTCCACGGTCCACTCCTCCGGCCGGCCTCCGCAGCAGGCAAGCACCTTTTCACCCAGGCGCCGCAAGGCCGGCGGCGAGAGCAAACCCGGCGTGCCGCCACCCCAAAACACGGTCGACACCGGTCGCGGCCAATGCACCAAGGAAGCCTCTATTGTGATGCCATCAAGGAACCCATCGATGCCTTCCGCGGTCGGCTTTACTTGATAAAAAGCGCAGAAGTCGCAGGTCGAGGCGCAGAAGGGCACATGGACATAGAGTCCCAAGGGTGCCGCTCCAGCAGCTTTGTCTTGCCCTGATGCGAAGTCGCTCATTATTAACGCTCCTTAACTGACCGGTTTTAATTCAAAACCAATGCAAAACTCCCTCCTTTCCCATCCGAGGAAAATCTTCACCTGGCTGGCTGCCATTTTGAGCCTGGCCCTCCTCAGTGGTTGCGAAACCGTCACCCTGACCAACCTGACGCCCGGCAGCCTGCCGGAGAATCCCTCGAGCATCTACACCATCACGCTTCGCGTCACGCCCTCACGCAGCGCGGCGGCGACGCCCCAGAATCTCACTCCCTTCATCGTGATCGACGGCCGGAACTACCAGATGGCCAAGAGCCGGCTGGGTGAGAACATCTTCGAATACGATTACCAACTGCCCGCGGGCCGCACCGAGATGGCCTACTACTTCCTCGTGAAGTACCAGCTTGAGATCAACGGCCGCCTCGAACCCCGTGAATCCTACTCCGAGCTCACCCGTGCCACCACCGTCAACCGCTACGTCCTCTCCCTTGAGGTCAACCGCGGCCCGGTCGGCGCCCGCATCAGCGTCCTCGGCCGCGGCTTCTCGCCGCAGGATGTCATCTATTTCGACAACGTCCCGACCCGCACGGTCTACGAATCGCCCAACTCCCTCAGCTTCTACGTCCCGGCCCTCGAGGCCGCGCGCAACTACCAGATCATGCTGGGCAGTGCCTCGGGCAATTCCCCGGTCGGCACCTTCCGCATTGATGCCAGCAGCCTCTCCGTCATCCCCTCGGCCCTCACGCTCCGCTCCGGCGAGACGCAGGTCCTCACCTTCACCGTGGCCAACCCGGCCCCGGCGAGCGGCCTCCTGCTCGACGTGACCACCGACGTGCCGGAATGCGTCATCATGCCCGAAGTCGTGGTCCCGGCCGGCCAGACCAGCCTCACGGTCAACGTGCAGGGCGGCAAACCCGGCACCGGCACCCTGTTCCTCAAGGGCTACGGCGCCGGCGAAGTCACCATCCCGGTCACCGTCACGGCGAAATAATTCCGGCACCAAGCTGACACCAAGCACGAAGGCGGGTCCTGCGACCCGCCTTTTTTGCGCCCGGATGTCTGGGTTTCTAATGTCGGGCGGGGATTCCGGGCCCCGCCTGGTATTTCCGAAGTAGCTACGAGCGTGAGCGAGTGGAACGAAAGACCACTCGCTCACGCTCGTAGCTACATACCAATCATGAGGCACGGTGGCGGGGATAGGAATCCCCGACCTACATTTTCCAATCATGCCAGCCCCCGCACCCAGACCGCGCATTGTATTCCGCGGCGAATGTGTCACAACCAGCGGCGAACCCTCTGCCAATGTTCACTCATCCTGCCTTCTGGCTGGCCCTGGCGTGTCTCCTGCTGCTCGCCGCCAATCTCTATATTTTCCTCACGCGGAATTGGGAAGCCTCGCACCGGGCCGTGGATTACGCCCAGCTCAACTATCCGCTGGATGCGCCCACGCTGTGCCATTGGGAGCTCGACGGCGACGGACGCATGCGCCCGGAACTGGCCTGGCTGCACCGGCCGGCCCAGTGGCAATTGCTGATCGACGGCAAGCCCGGCCCCATCCTGCCCGGTGACGCGCCATGGATCGAACTGGCGGGCCGGCCCTTCAGTGGTGCCGAGGGCGAGATATTGAGCGCATTTCACCACGTCTACACCCTGCGTCCTTTGCCTGAAGGGTCCGGGCCCGACGTGGAATTCACCATTTCCCGCATTACCCGCGAATTCTATCTCGAACGCGGCATGCATTTCCCCACCGCGCTCGCCCAGGTCAGGACCAAACTGCCGGTCGGCCGGTTCAAACGCCATCCGGTCAGCTATTGGACTGATGACTACCACTATCTCGGCGCCGCCAAACTCGCCGAAGCCGATCGCATCGTGCGTGAGGAAATGCAGATCGCCACCGGGGACGCGCCGCTGGTCCGCATGGAAAAGATCATCCGACACCTGCGTACCCGCTGGCTCAAGGCCGGCGGAGTGCCGAAAGACGACTTCCGCTGGGTGGATCCGCTTCAGATCTATCAGGAGATGTGCACCGGCACCGGCAAGGGCTGGTGCACGCAGAACGCGCAGGTCTACACTTTCTTTGCCAACCGCGCCGGCGTTCCCACCCGTTATGTCTTTGGTTCCACCACCCAGGACAACCGCCTGGTTTACAACGGCCACTCCTGGGCCGAATCATACCTGGCCGAACATCAGCGCTGGGTCTACGTCGACCCGCAGGCCTCGATCATCGCGGTGTACCGACGCGACGGTACACCGCTGAATTCGGCGGATCTCTTGCACCTCTGCCTGCACGATGCCCTCGACGGCATCACGGCCCGGATCTTCAAGGACTGGGGCTGGAAGGACCTGCCCTACGAGGCGGCGCCGGGTACCGCGGTCAATGTCCCCTTCAACCTCGTCTGCCGCGTCGCGAAGCAGGAGTTCAATTTGCAGACCATCCTCAAGTACCGCCGCCCGCCCAACGTGGAGGACATCCGCGACCTGTACGGGATGCTGTTGCAGAACCCGACCTTTGCCTGGACCAATTTCAAGCGCTACCTCTGGCAACCGGCCCCGGCCTACTCGCTGTTGCCCACGGAAGGAGCCCGGCTCTATCGCGTGCGCCAGTCACTCTTCGCCGGTTTTGTGCTCAGCGTGATTTTATTCGGCGTGAGCATTTGCTAGGTGGCTTTACTGCAGGTGACTGCTGGCAGGCGCTGGGAGCGCGGACGGCTCGTCCGCATCGTTGGCCAATTGCGGGCGGGCCGCCCGCTCTCCCAGCAAGCCCTCGCCTGCCAGCAGTCTCCTACCTCCCGCCCGCCGCCTCCGGAATCTCGAGCGTGACGCACAAGGGCCGGTGATCGCTGGCCTTCCTGGTTTCCGGTCCATCCTGAATCATCCCCTGCCCGCCCTGCACCAACGTCCTCAGTCCAGGTGAAACTAAAATATGGTCCACCCGCTGATAGGTGTCTTCCTTGCCATAGAAATACGTCCAGGTTTCGCCCCGCGAATCAGTTGCCGGCAGCAGATGGGAAATCACGGATTCGCCCCGCTTAAGGAGATAGCGCACCGGGGCGCTATTCTTGGCATCATTGAAGTCTCCCAGCACCAGAAACTTTGCCGAGGATGGCTCCGGGAATCGCGTCAGGATGAGATTCCGGATGGCCGTCGCCTCACCGGCGCGCCGCTTTGCCGAGAGCGGATCGTCGGGACGGTCCGTGTAGCGGCTCTTGAGGTGCAGGGCCCAGACGGTGATCTCGCCGGACGCAGTCGCCAGCCTGACTTCCAGCAGACCGCGCTTAACCTCCGTTATTTTCCCGAAATAGTTGAACTGGATTTGCCGGTGGGGCACGACCGCGAGGGGCGGCTGCTTGGCCAACAGGGCGATATGCCGGTCATCGTCGGCTGCCTCGAGCACGGTGGCATGCGCGTAGTGCACTCCCTCCTCCGCCAGATCCCGGCGGAGTTCCTCCAGATAGGCCGGGCCGCCCATCTCCTGCAGGAAGAGCAGGTCCGCATCCATCGCCCGGATCACTTCACGGAGCGCCCGCTTCGCCTCTTCCGGTTTCGGGTAATCCTTCCGGTAGCCCGCGTCCGTCAATCGGTTCGCCGGGCCATAGTTCTCCACGTTGTAGGTGCCGATCCTCAGCGTCGCCGCCGACGCCACCGTCACCGCCAGCAGGAACCCGAGGCCAACCCTGACCGCCGCGAACCTCATGCCGCCTGCACGGAGCGTTCCCGCTCCACCAGCGTGGGATGGGAATGGAAGAAGGCGCTGAACCACGGATGCGGCGTCAGGTTGCTCAGGTTTTTCTGCGCCAGCTTGCGCAACGCCGCGACAATCGGCGACGCGCTGCCCATGGCATCGCGCGCAAAGGCGTCCGCCTCGTATTCATGCCGGCGCGAGAAATAATTCGTCAGGGGCGAGAACCAGAACATCACAAGACCGCTCAACAGGCCGAACAGCAGAAAGGCCGGCGCGAGTTCGCCCGGAGGGAAGCCGAAGGCGGTGTTGAACCACGGGCTGCGCGCGAGCCAGGCGATGAGGGCGAAGCCGCCGAGCTGCATCGCCGCCGAAACGGCCAGCATCTTGGGAATGTGCCCGCAGCGGTAGTGCCCGATCTCATGCGCGAGCACCGCCTCGAGTTCCTCCGCGGAAAGCTGGGCCATGAGCGTGTCGAACAGCACGATGCGGCGGAAGCGGCCGAAGCCCGTGAAGAACGCATTCGAATGCCCCGAACGCTTGGACCCGTCCATGACCTGGATGGCCCGCGCCCGGAAGCCCGTGCGATCGCCCAGCGCCAGCAGGCGGTTGCGCAGGTCCCCCTCGGGCAGCGGCGTGAGCTTGTTGAACAGCGGCAGGATCAGCTTCGGGTAGAGCACGAGCATCAGCAGTTGGAAGCCGAACATCAGCCCGAAGCCCCAGATCCACCACGCCGGGCCAACCCAGGTCACCAGCGACAGCAGGACCCAGAGCAGCGGATAGCCGATCAACAGCATGAGCAGCAGACCCTTGACCTTGTCGGTCACCCACAGCTTGGGCGTGCATTGATTGAAGCCGAACTTGGCCTCGAGCCGGAACTGCGACCACCAGTCGAAAGGCAGACCCGGCAGCGATAACAGCACGCCCGAGGCGAGAATGAAGAGCGCGTCATCCCACACGCGGTCCGGTCCGCCCCAATGGGCGAACTGTTCATAAATCACCGGCAGCACCCCGCCAAAGATGACCATCGCCAGCACCAGGGAGTCGAAAATCTCGGTCAGCGCGCCGAACCGGGATTTCTCCAGGGTGTAGTTCACGGACTTCGCGTAGGTGGCTGGATCCATGATCGCCGCGGCCGCGGGCGGCGGCGCCAGGGCATGCCGGCGGACCTCCGCGCGGTTGAGGGCACCCAGCACCAACTCACCGGCCAGACGGAGCAACATCAGCAAGGCCGTGACCCAAAGGACGATAGTCATGCTCTCCAGTGCATGCAAAACGCGTTTCGCCGCCAGTCCAAAGATTGTTTGAAATAGACCGACCGGCTCCCATCTTGGCTGCGTGGAAGCCAAAGAAGCCAAACTCTCCTTCGAAACCGCCCTCGCCAAACTCGAAAATATCGTCGAGTCGATGGAGTCGGGCGACGTGCCTTTGGCCGACCTGCTCGCGAAGTTCGAGGAAGGCAGCAAGTTGCTCAAGGCCTGCGAGGCGCGCCTCAAGGAGGCCGAACTCAAGATCGAGCAGCTCAAGAAGTCCAAGGACGGCGCCGCCTTCGGCAGTTTCGAGCCCGAGAGGACCGCCTGAGCCGCCCCCGGTCCCGCTGATGAACCACGCTTCCCCATCTTCCCGCCTGCTGGATGGCATTCGCAGTCCCGCCGATCTCAAGGTCCTCGCCCCGGAGCAGCTTCCGATACTGGCGCAGGAAATCCGCGACGAGATCATCGCCGTCACCGCCCGCAACGGCGGCCACGTCGGCCCTAACCTCGGCGTGGTCGAGCTGACCCTCGCGCTGCACCGGGTGTTCAACAGCCCGGCGGACCAGTTCGTCTTCGACGTCGCCCACCAGGGCTATGTGCACAAGCTCCTGACCGGCCGCGGCGGCGCGTTTTTCCACCAGCTGCGCCAGACCGATGGCGCCAGCGGTTTCCTCTACCGCCGCGAGAGCCCCCATGACGCCTTCGGGGCGGGCCACGCCGGCACCGCGCTCTCCGCCGCCCTCGGCATGGCCACCGCCCGCGACCTGCGCGGCACCGACGAGCACGTCGTCGCTGTCTGCGGCGACGCCGCCTTCACCTGCGGCATCACCCTCGAGGCGCTGAACAACATCGTCTCCTCGACCAAGCGCCTGATCGTCATCCTCAACGACAACGAGTGGTCCATCGCCAAGAACGTCGGCGCGATCTCGAACTACCTCAACCGCATCAGCACGAGCCGCACCTACAACAAGCTGCACCATGACGTGGAGGCGTTCTTCAAGAGCTTCCCGACCGGCGCCGAGATGAACCGGGTGTACCTGAAGTGGAAGCGCGAGACCAAGGACTTCTTCGTCGAGTCCTCGCTGTTCGAGAAATTCGGCCTGCGCTACCTCGGCCCGGTGGACGGCCACAACATCGACGCGCTGATCAAGAATCTCCAGTTCGCCAA
>CAZFHG010000115.1:0-11819 GCA_964518665.1 uncultured Opitutaceae bacterium
CATCGCCACCCAGCGGCCCTCCGTGAACGTCATCACCGGCGTCATCAAGGCCAACCTCCCCTCGCGCATCGCCTTCCAGGTCGCCTCCCAGGTCGACTCCCGCACCATCCTCGACACCAAGGGCGCCGACACCCTCATCGGCCGCGGCGACATGCTCTTCTCCCCGCCCGGCAGCTCCCGCCTCGTCCGCGCCCAGGGCGCCTTCGTCTCCGACGAAGAAGTCCAGGAGATGGTCGAATTCCTCAAACGCAACGGCCCGCCCCAATACGCCCAATCCGTCCAGCAGCAGATCGACCGCGCCGCCAAGGAAGACGACGACGAGGACGGAGACGGCGCTGAGGGCGACGACGAGGAGATGGGCGACGACGACGAGCTGTATCAGCAGGCGATCGACGTGCTCAAATCCACCAAGCGCGCCTCCACGTCCATGCTGCAACGCCGTCTGCGTATCGGCTACAACCGCGCCGCCCGCATCATGGAGATCATGGAGGAAAAGGGCATCGTCGGCCCCGAAAACGGCTCCAGCCCGCGGGAAATCCTCGTCGATCTCGATTCGCTCTGAAACTGGCCGCTGCCGCGGCCGCGGGCCGGCAAGTTCCGTCTTCCCCTTTTACGCAGCAACCCCCTAACTGGCACTCATGCAGACCATCGGCGAACGGCTCGAGGAAGCGCGCAAGAAAAAAGGCATCTCCATTCGGGAGGCGGCCGAGTCGACCAAGATCCGCGGCGACTACCTGCAGAAATTCGAGAGCAACCACTTCGACATCGGCCTGACCGAGATCTACACCCGCGGTTTCCTGCGCACGTACGCGGCATTTCTCAAACTGCCGGCGGATCGCATCCTCAACGACTACTCGGCCCTGGGGCGCAGCGAGTCCCGCCCGCGCGCCAGCAACCGGGAAATCTACGGCCGCCTCGATGTCTCGCTGGCGACGCCCGACGAGGCCGAGGCTCCGCCCGCGACCGCCGAGGATGCCGCACCGGCCGCGCCGGCGCCGCGTCCGCCCCCAGCGCGCGCACGTACCGGCAGCTCGCTGCCGACCGGCCCCGATCCCGCGGTGGTCTTCAAATACACCAAGTGGATCAGCATTGGGGTCGGTGTGTTCGTGGTGCTCTTGATCGTCAAGGCTGTGTGGCCCACTTCCAAGCCCGCGGAGCCCACCGCCAAGCCGGCCGCGGCCAGCTCCGCCGCCAGCCCCACCTCCTCGCCGACGCTCGGACTGGTCGCCCTCAGTCCGGTGCAGGTCACCGTGAGAAAGAAGAATGCCGACGAGTCGGAAGGTGAACTGGTCTACACCGGCATGCTGGCCACGGGCGAAGCGAAGAGCGTGCCGCGCAGCGGCGCCCTGTTCATCGAAGCCAGCGCCGCGGAAAACCTGCAGATCGAAATCAACGGCAAGCGGCACAATCTCGGCCAGATCCTCGGCAAGGGGTATCAACGCGGCCAACTCCCCGGACCCTGAGCCTCGGGCTGCCCTGCCCCAGGCTGTGTCAAAGGCCGACCCGACGGGTTCGCGCTTAGCATGAAAGAGCTCCTCTCCCCGATCGTTGTCAGCGCCTGCCTGGGCGCCCTGATCGGTTTGATTCGTCAGTGGGGCGACCAGCACCAGGCGGATCCCGGAGACTTTGCGGGCCTCCGCACCCACACCCTGTGGTCGGTGCTCGGCTGCCTCGGCGCCTACAGCCACACCCACCATGTGCCGTTTGCCCTCCTGGCCATCATGCTCGTGGTCCCGGGACATCTCATCGCCCTCGCCGCCAACCGGCACGACCGCAGCCAACCGGGCAGCACCTCTTTCGCCGAGGCGTTGCTCACGATTTTGTGCGGTGCGCTCGTCTACTGGAACGAAACCCGCGCCGCCATCCTCGTCGCCGCCCTTACGATGGTGGTGCTGGGGTCCAAGCAGCCCATCCACACCTGGGCCCGCGAACTGACCCCGGCCGACATTCGCGGCACCCTCCAGTTTGCCGCGATCACCGGCGTCATCCTGCCGCTCGTCCCGAATCAACCGATGGGACCGTTCGACGGCTTCAATCCGTTTTCGACCTGGTTGATGGTGGTCCTGATTTCCGGTCTCGGCTTTGCCGGCTACGTGGCGATTCGGGTTATGGGCACGCGGGCCGGCATTTTGCTCACGGGCGTCTTCGGCGGGCTCGCCTCCAGCACCGCCTGCACCCTGGCCTTCAGCCGGCGCAGCCGCGAAGCTCCCGATCTGGCCGAGCACTACGCCCTCGCGGTCGTCGCCGCCTGCACGATCATGCTGCCGCGCATCCTGCTCGTGATCGGTCTCGTGAACCGCGACCTCGTGCCGGCACTGCTGGCCCCGTTCGCCCTGATGGCCCTGCCCGGCGTGGGTTTCATTGTGTGGATTTGGTTGCGGCGCCGCCCCACGTACCGGCCCGGCGACACGCCGGTCATCGGCAATCCCCTGGGCCTGCTCACTGCAATCAAATTTGCGGCACTCTACGCCGCCATCGCCTTCCTCGTGCGCGCCTTTCGCGCGCAAGGCTGGACCGACGGCATGTTGCCGTTGAGCTTCGTCTCGGGCCTCACCGACCTCGACGCCATCGCCCTCTCGATCGCCCGCGACCACTCCGAGGCAGGAACGGTCACCACCCTCGCCACCCAGGCCATCGTGCTGGCGGCCGTCGCCAACTCCCTCCTCAAGGCCGCACTCGCCATCAGCCTGGGTTCCCGCGGCCTCCGCCAGCGCATCGCCATCGTGCTCGGCCTCACGGCCGCCGCCGGCATCGGCTGGCTGCTGCTCGGAGCCTAGGACGCGTCGGCCAGATCCGATGGGCCAGCCAATCGACTCCCCTTCGACCCTCGACTGGGGGCGCACGCGCCACGCCGAGGCGACCGCCCGCCAAATCGCCCTCGTGGCCCAGCGCCTCGCGGGCGAAATCGGAGACACGCTGGTTTTCACCGAGCACGATCCGGTATTCACCCTCGGCCTGCGCAAGGACGCCCCGAGCCACCTGGTCTGGAACGAATCCCAGCTCGCGCACGCGGGCATCGAAGTTGCCCAGACCAACCGCGGCGGCGACATCACCTATCACGGACCGGGGCAAATCGTCGGCTATCCCATCATTTCACTGGCGCGCACGCGCGACCTGCATGCCTACCTCCGCTTCCTTGAGGAGGTGCTGATCCACTCGCTCGCGTCGTTCGGCCTCGCCGCAACCCGGCGCGATGGCCTCACCGGTATCTGGGTCGGACGACGCAAGATCGCGGCCCTCGGCGTCGCCGTCCGGCGCTGGGTCACGTACCACGGCTTTGCCCTCAACGTCTGCCCCGACCTCGCCCATTTTCAAGGCATCGTGCCCTGCGGCATCGCCGCGACGGAAGGAACCGTGACGTCGCTGACCGCCGAACTCGGGCACTCCGTCGCGCCCGAGGACGTAAAACGTGCCATCGCGGAGCAATTCTGGTCGCAGTTGCCCACGCTGCAGCGCCAGGCGCATTCCTGAGGGACCGGACCCGAACCGGGCGCAAAACCCGCTTGCGATCCCGGGCCCTTCGTGTGCGGTTTGGCGGCATGTCTCCTTCCACGCCGACCACGCGCAAACCGTCCTGGCTCCGGGCCAAGCTGCCCGGCGGCCCCGGCTATGCCGCCACCCGCCGGCTGGTGGACGAACAGAACCTCCACACTGTCTGCCAGAGCGCGCAATGCCCGAACCTCGGCGAATGCTGGTCGCGCGGCACCGCCACGCTGATGATTCTCGGCAACATCTGCACCCGCTCGTGCACCTTCTGCGCCATCGCCACCGGCCGCCCGACGGAGCTGGACCTCGGCGAGCCCGCCCGGGTCGCGGAAGCGGTGGCGGCCATGAACCTGCGGCACTGCGTGGTCACCAGCGTCGCCCGCGACGAACTCGCCGACGGCGGCGCGAGCGTCTGGGCGGCCACCATCCGCGCCATCCGTCACCGGAATCCGCATACCGCGATCGAAGTGCTCACCCCGGATTTCAAGGGCGCCCTGGAGCACGTGGACATCGTCCTCGACGCCCGGCCTGACATCTTCAACCACAACCTCGAGACCGTCGAGCGTCTGCAAAAACCCGTGCGCGTGCAGGCCCGCTACGACCGATCCCGCTCCGTGCTGCGGCACGCGAAGAGCCGGGGCTTTGTGACCAAGACCGGCATCATGCTCGGGGTGGGTGAAGAACAGCCGGAAATCGAGCAGACCCTGCGCGACGTGGCGGCCGACCGTACGGATATCCTCACCATCGGCCAGTACCTCCAGCCCACGGCCAAGCACCTGCCCGTGTCGCGCTGGGCCACCCCCGAGGAATTCCAGCACTGGAAGGCTTTTGGCCTCAGCCTCGGCATCGGCGTGGTCGAGAGCGGCGCCCTCGTGCGCTCGAGCTACCACGCCGACGAGCAGTCGCAGAAATACACCGGTCCGCACCACCTCAACACCACCAACGCTCTCGCCAGCGCATGAAAACCCGCAAGGAGATCGTCGAGAATTGGCTGCCGCGTTATACCGGCGTGCCGTTGAAGGAGTTTGGCGAGTACATCCTCCTGACCAATTTTGACCGCTACGTGAACCTCTTCGCGCAGTGGCACCGGGTGCCCATCCGCGGGCGCGACAAGCCGATGCCGAGTGCCACGGCGGACGACATCACGATCATCAACTTCGGCATGGGCAGCGCCACGGCTGCGACGGTGATGGATCTGCTGTCCGCGGTGAAACCCAAGGCCGTCCTGTTCCTGGGCAAGTGCGGCGGCCTCAAGCACCGGGCGGAACTCGGCGACTTCATCATTCCGATCGCCGCCATTCGCGGCGAAGGCACGAGCACGGACTATTTCCCGCCCGAAGTGCCCGCCCTCCCCGCCTTCGCGCTGCAGAAGGCCATTTCCACCACCATCCGCGACTTCGCCCGCGACTACTGGACCGGCACTGTCTACACGACCAACCGCCGCGTCTGGGAACACGACGAGCAATTCAAGAAGTACCTGAAGAAGATCCGGGCGATGTGCATCGACATGGAAACCGCCACCATCTTCGTGACGGGCTTCTACAATGAGATCGCCACCGGCGCCCTCCTGCTCGTCTCCGACCAGCCGATGACGCCCGATGGCGTAAAGACGGCTGCGAGCGACCGGCAGGTCGATGAGACGTATGTGATCGACCATCTCAAGATCGGCATCGCCTCCCTGAAGCAACTCATCAACCGGGGCCTTACCGTCAAACACCTGAAGTTCTGAAGCCGCCGGGCCGCCCCAGGCTGGCGCACCCTACGGCAGCACTTCCAGGGGAAAGCGCACGAATTCCTCGCGCCCATCCAGGTTGATCTGCGCCCAGATCGAAAACTCGCCGGGGCGAGGTATCGAGAGCTTGAAGTTCAGCTCCACCCCGTGGGCCGACGCGGCCTCCGTCGCCATCGGCTCGACGGGATGCAAGTGGGCAAAACCCGAGCGCGCGGCATCGAACGCCACCAGATGGGCCAGCGCCCCCATCACCGGGGCCAGCGCCACCGTTCCCCCACCCACCCGCGACACCCTAAAACGAAGGTCAATCGGACGGTCGGCCCGCACTGGAGGCGATGCCACCGTGATTTCGTAACGAATCCCGCCGCGCTCCACCCAGTTCGCCGTGGGCCGAGGAGCACGCTCCCCCTCACCGGCGAGTGGCCCGAGATCAAAGTCCGCGCTCGCGTACAAGCCCCGGCTGGTCGCGGCTGGCGTGAAGTCCGCGAAAAAACGATAGACTCCCCCGTGGCGAGGAGTGAAGGCAAACGCCCATTCGCCCGGGGTCCGGGTCGGTTCCGGATGCACATGCTGATAATCGCTCAATGCCGGATCGACGATCAGCAGATGCAGCCGCCGCGTGTGAGTGATTTGTAGGTCCTCCGGCGCAATCGGCTTTCCGCTGGCGGTACGCAGCCGCACCACCGCCGCAATGCTGCGGTTAGCCACCGTCGGTGCCGGCATCATGACCGCCATCTCGACCGGTGATCGCATCGTCACGACCGGGATGAACTGCGGATTCGCCGGATCACAAAACTCGATCGCGCCGCCCGGCCGGGCGTCCACCCGGAAATCCATGTGGTTGAGATTGGTCCCGGTCGGCAGCAGGCGCAGGCCGATGAACAGCCCGATCGCCGCAGCCGTGATCCAACAAAACTGGCCCCAGGCAAATTGACTCGGGAGGGCCGGAGACCCGGCGGGCACTGATTTCATGGTGGATTCACTCATGGGATGCGCCGGCCTTGGCCTCAGTAGAAATCACACTGGAACCGATTCGCGAACCGAGAAAATTGTCAAAGGGTTTGCGGAATTCGTGCTCGATGAGTCTTCTGCGCCTTCTCGCCCTCATGGCTCCGTCTCCTTCTCCATCCCGATCCGTCACCCACAAGCCGGCGCTGGCCGTGTTTGCCGCCCTGGGCAGCATCTGGGTCTTCGTGCTCGTGACGCTCGGGGCCTTCACCACCAGCATCAACGCGGGCATGGCCTTCCCGGATTGGCCGCTTTCCAACGGCTCCATCAACCCCGAGGGCTGGCTCCGCGACATCTCGATGTTTGCCGAACACTCCCACCGGCTCACCGGCATGATCATGGGGTTCATCACCATCGGCCTGCTGGTCTGGCTGTGGCGGCGCGAGGAGCGCCACTGGCTGCGACAACTCGGACTGTGGGCCTTCGGCATTGTCCTGCTGCAGGGCATCATCGGAGGCAAACGGGTCCTGCTCCACGAGGTCGACGTGCCATGGTTCGACATGTCGCTCGGAGAGATGCTCCGCATCCCGCACGGCATCCTCGCGCAGGTGTACGTCTGCTTGCTGATCGCCATCGCGGCGGCGTGCTCCCGCCGCTGGATCGAGTCAACCGTTCCGGTCAGCGCAAGGGTGCGCAGAGCGGGGGTGATCTGTTGCGCCCTGCTCTTCGTGCAACTGATCATCGCCGCCACGATGCGCCACAACAACGCCGGTCTCGTGATTCCTTCCTTCCCTTTCTCCACCCCGCCGCCCGCCAACGGCTGGCTACCCGCCGCTTGGGATTTCCGCATTGCGATCCACTTCTCCCACCGCGTCATGGCCCTCGTGCTCGCCTTTGCCCTCACCTGGTACGCGTGGGTCATCCGCCGCGACCCCGCCTCCACGCTCGCGATGCGGGCCGGCGCCTCGGCCCTGCTGAGCCTGATGATCCTGCAAATCCTGCTCGGAGCGCAAATCATCTGGACCCTGCGGCGGCCGGAGATGACCACGAGCCACGTGGTCGTCGGCGCCCTCACGCTCGCGGTTACTTTCTGGCTGACCTGGGTGTCGCACCGGGATCACATCGAAGGCGCCGCCCCGCTTGCCTCGCCGTCCCGTCCATGAATTCCGCGCCCGCCGCCTCCGCGACGTTTCGCGACTACCTGGAACTGACCAAGCCCCGGCTTAGCATGCTGTCGGTGATGACGACACTGGTCGGCTATTTCACCACCCGCCCTCCTTCCAATCCGGGGAAGCTCACGCTCCTCTTGATCGGCACCTCCCTGGCCGCGGGCGGGGTGGCGGCGCTTAACCAGTGGCTCGAGCACGAAACCGATGCCCAGATGAAGCGCACGGCCGATCGGCCGATCCCAACCGGCAAGGTGCCCACCGGATCTGCGTTCGTCCTCGGTTGGCTGATGTGCACCGCCGCGTGCTTTCTGCTCTTTCTCAAAGTCGATCGTCTGGCGGCCCTGTTCACCCTCCTGACCGCCATTTCGTATCTCGCGTGGTACACGCCCGCCAAACGTTGGTCCACTTGGAGCACCGAGATCGGCGCCATCGCGGGCGCGTTTCCACCCTTGATCGGCTGGTGCGCCGGCGAAGGCCGGGTGACCGCCCTTGGCTGGATCCTCTTCGGGGTGCTCTATTTCTGGCAAATTCCGCATTTCATGGCCGTCGCCTGGACCTATCGCCGCGACTACTCGGCGGTTCATTTTCCGATGCTGCCGGTGCGGGATGAGTCCGGCGCCAAAGTCGCAGTGTGGTCCTTGATCAACGCCGTCGCCCTGCTCGCCGTCAGCCTGCTGCCGGTGGCACTCCAACTCGCCACCTTGGCCTACGGCGTCGCCGCCACTCTGTGCGGCGGCTGGTTCCTCTGGCGCGCCCTGGTGTTTCTGCGACCGGAGGGCCGCGACCGCGCAGCCCGCAAGCTCTTCTACGCTTCCATCATCTACCTGCCACTCGTGCTCGGTGCCTTGGTGGCCGACCGACTTCTCTTTCCATGACCGTAAAGGACATCCCCGCGCTCAACGCCGCTCTCAACGCCCTCGCGACCCTCCTGATGTCATGCGGCTTCGTCTTCATCGCCCGCGCCCGTCGATCGCCCGACCCCGACCAGCGCACCGCCGGCATCAATCGCCATCGCGCCTGCATGCTGTTGGCCGGAGGGGTTTCGGCGGTGTTTCTCGTCGGATATGTGGCGCACAAGATATTGGTGCGAGGGGTGCACACGCCCTTCGGCGGCACCGGAGTCATCGCCCAACTCTACTACGGGATGTTGATCAGCCACATCCTGCTGGCCATTGCGATCGCCTACCTCGTGCCGCGCACCTTCTATCTGGCACTGAAAGGCGACTTCGAACGCCATCGCCGCTGGGCCCGCTGGACTTTTCCCATCTGGTATTACGTCTCCATCACCGGCGTGCTGGTCTACTTTTTCCTCTACCAGTGGTGGCCGGCTGCCGCCAAGACCGCGTAAAGCCAAACGGCAGTTTCAGGCGATAGGCTCAGAGCCACCGACTCAGTTGTGCGGTATCTGATCGTCCGGCAACCGTCCCTGCAGCTTCCGCCGCAGCTTCAGATCCTCGATGTCGGCCCACACCCGGTGGCGCAGCAGCTCGAGACGACGATGCACGTCCAAGGTCTCCAGCAGCGTTTGCTTCAAGCGCACATCCTCGCAAATGCTGAAGGCCGCAATATCGACGAAGACCTCTGGATCGTCCACCGACTTCAGGAACTCTGAAATCTCCCGTGCCCCGCTGGCCGCGAGACGGAGCTTCACCCCGATCAATCGAGCCAACTCTCCCCGCAAGGCCTGGTTTTCCATTTCCGTGGCGCCGGCTTCGCTCGACAATGCCCGCACCCGAATCACTCGGTAAGGCACGTCACTCGCGATGCCAATGATCTCCACCCGGCAGAGGCCCTGCAGCAGCAAATTGGAGGTGCCATTTTCACTCTTCTGGCAGGCGCGCACAATCCCCACCGTTGCCACCCGATGCGGGGGCTCCTTCGTATCTGAATCACTGGCTTGAAGGTTCAATCCCGCAACGGCAAACAGCCGATTCGAAGCCAGCACATCACGCAACATCTCACGGTAACGCGGCTCGTAGATATGCAAAGGCATCAGGGCCTGGGGAAAGAGCGCCGTGTTCGGCAGCGTCATCACTGGAACTTCATCAGGCAGGGTGATCTCCATCTCCATCCGCGGACGTTAGTCGCACCCTGTCCAAATTCAACTGCGACACCGATCCACCTGACTGGGCACCACGCTGTGCCAGCCGTGTGCCAGAGTGGCAGCAATTGCGCAGCCCCAAACCAACCATAAATGTCACCAATAACACCCTATACGTTACTGGTAAATATGTTATGACATAGCAACAACACTGGGCATGGCCACTGCTTGGAAGCTCTCATGAGCCGCATTCTCGGTATCGACCTTGGCACCACCAATTCCTGTATGGCCACGATGGAAGGTGGAGAACCAGTAGTTATTCCCAACGCGGAAGGAGCCCGCACGACCCCTTCCGTTGTCGCATTCACCAAGTCTGGAGAACGTATCATTGGCCAAGCCGCCAAACGCCAGGCCATCACCAACCCGAGAAACACGGTGTTTTCTGCGAAGCGGTTCATTGGACGCAAATTCACCGAAGTCCGCGAAGAGGCAAAGAACATGCCTTTCAAGGTCGTAGAGGGGAAGAACGGCGACGCCTACATCGAGGTGCAGGTCGGCGACAAGACCGAGCAGTTCGCCCCGCAGCAGATCGCCGCTTTTGTGTTAGCCAAGATGAAGGCTGATGCCGAGGCCTACCTCGGAGAGAAAATCACTCAGGCGGTGATCACTGTACCCGCCTATTTCAACGACTCGCAACGCCAAGCGACCAAGGACGCCGGCAAGATCGCCGGCCTCGACGTGCTCCGCATCATCAACGAACCCACTGCCGCGTCTCTCGCCTACGGGCTCGACAAGAAGAAGGACGAGAAGATCGGAGTCTTCGATCTCGGTGGCGGCACCTTCGACGTTTCCGTCTTGGAAATCGGCGACGGAGTTTTCGAGGTCAAGGCGACAAACGGTGACACTCACCTCGGTGGCGACAATTGGGACGAAGCGCTGATTTCCTGGTTGGTTGACACCTTCAAGAAGGAAAACGGCATCGATCTGCGCAAAGACCCGATGGCCCTCCAACGCCTGAAAGAGGAAGCAGAAAAGGCAAAGATCGCGCTGTCCTCCACTCTATCGGTTGACATCAACCTTCCCTTCATCACCGCCGATGCAAGCGGCCCGAAGCATCTCAACATCCAACTCACCCGGGCCAAGATGGAACAGGTGTGCGATGCACTCTCCGAACGCTGCATCCAGCCGTTCAAGAACTGCCTGAAGGACGCCGATCTCACCTCGGCGCAACTCGACGAACTCGTGCTCGTCGGCGGCATGACTCGGATGCCGAAAATCGTGGAAATCGCCCATAAGCTCGGCGGCAAGCCGCCTCACCAGGGCGTGAACCCCGACGAGGTCGTGGCAGTGGGAGCCGCCGTGCAAGGCGGTGTGCTCAAAGGCGAAGTGCGCGACGTCCTGCTGCTCGATGTCACACCGCTGACGCTCGGCATCGAGACCGCGGGCCAAGTGGCCACAGCCATGATCCCGCGTAACACGACCATCCCAGCCAAGAAGACTCAGGTGTTTTCGACTTACAGCGACAATCAGCCTTCCGTGGAAATCGTGGTGCTGCAGGGCGAACGCCCGATGTCGCGCGACAACAAGGTACTGGGCACGTTCCGCCTCGACGGCATTCCCCCGGCTCCGCGCGGCCTGCCGCAGATCGAAGTCACTTTCGACATCGATGCCAACGGCATCCTCCACGTCTCGGCCAAGGACCTCGGCACCGGCAAGGATCAGAAGATCACCATCCAGGGTTCGTCCGGTCTCTCCAAGGAGGAAGTCGAGCGCATGACGAAAGAGGCCGAGTTGAATGCCGCCGAGGACAAGAAGCGCAAGGAGGCCGTCGAAACCAAGAACCAGCTCGATTCGACGATCTACCAGCTCGAAAAGACCCTGAAGGACTCGGGCGACAAGATGCCCGAAGCCATCAAGACCAAAGGCACCGCCGCCATTGCGGACGCCAAGAAGGAACTCGAAAGCAACGACGTCGACCGCATGAAGGCCGCGATGGAAAAACTCTCCGCCGTAGGCGCTGAGCTCTATCAGGAGGCCCAGAAAGCCACTCAAGCCGCCGGTGCGGCCGGCGCAACTGGTGGTGCGCCCGATGCGGCCGAACCAAACCAACCGTCTGCAAAGAAGGCCGAGAAAAAGGCCGATGTAGTCGACGCCGACTTCGAAGTCGTCGACGACGAGAAAAAGAAATAGCCGTCCGATCCCTTTAGGCGCCCCCAGCTGTGCATGCGCACGGCGGGGGCGTCTTTTCCCAGAACCAAACCCGAACAATTCCGTTCAACCCAAAAACAACCACATATGGCTAACGTCAAAATCAAGCCCATCGGTGATCGTGTTCTCGTCGAGCACATCGAAGAAAAAGAGCAGGTCCGCGGGGGAATCATCATCCCGGACAGCGCCAAGGAAAAGCCGCAGGAGGCCAAGGTCATCGCCCTCGGCACCGGCA
>CAZFHG010000116.1:0-2740 GCA_964518665.1 uncultured Opitutaceae bacterium
TGCTCGAAATAGCGGGCCGAGACCGAAGTACAGCCGGCGACATGCCGGAGGGCGCGGGTTTGCTGCCGGCGCGCAAAGAACCGGTTGATGCCATACTTCAGGCGTCCGCCCGGCGGCGTGATCTCAGGATGCTCCTGATAATAGGTTGAAACCCAGGGGTCCTGGTAATCCATGGCCACTTTCACTCCCGGGATCTTCGCCAAACCCGGAATGGCGCCATGCACGGCAAACTGGGTGGTGCTGAAATACACCAAGGTTGGGCGTGGGTCGGAGTGCAGCAACTCGTGCAGTTTGCGGGAGAGGGCGGGCAGGCACCGGTAACCCAAACTGCCCAGGCCGGGCAGACTTCCCCACTGGGGTGACATGGCGCGGACCCGGTGCACGGGAACCTCGGCCGGCAACGTGGCTACGAGGAAGGGGTCGTGCGGGGCGAGCACTTGCTCAGGTTCGACGGCCACCACTTCGGGCGCCCAGCCGTGGTCGCGGAAGTAAGGGAGAGCCATCCGCACCCGCTGATGGTCCGGCGCGTTGACCGGAGGGAAATGTGGAGAAACGATCAGGAGGCGCTTCACGACAGGGTGGGACGGAAGGATTGCGCCCGGGCTCAATTGATTTCGCGCAGAGCCTGACGCAGACGTCCGGCCAGCGCGTCCAAATTCGGTGCAGAGGCAACCGCTGTCTGGGCGGCGGCACCAGCCACGGTGAGTGCGGCCGGGTGGGCCAGCAGATCCAGCGCGGCCTGGACGAACCTGCGCGGATCATCGGTGCACACGGGCACGGCGGTTGCGCCCCATTCGTAGCCGCGTGCCCCGGCCTTGGTGGTGAGCACCGGCAGGCCCCAGCCCAGGGCGGTGGCAAGCTTCATCGAGGCGCCGCGTGAGAGCCAAAAAACCGGATTGAGCATCAGGCTCCAGGTCGCGGCTTCACTGCGCAGGGCATGGTCATCGAGCCGGCCCAGATAATGCACAAAGGGGAAACGGGTGGCGAAGCCTTCGCCGACCGGTGTCGGTCCACCGCAGACACGCAGTTCGAACCCGACAGGCCTGGCCTGCCGCTCAAGTTCGCGGCACACCGCCTCCAGTGCGATGCGGTTGGGCGTGTGATCGAGAGTGCCCACATAACCGATACGGTTGGCCACGGGGGTCCGGGTCAACAGGGCGGCCTCGAGGCGTCGGGGCAGCACGATGGTGCAGCCCGCACCAAGCCAACGCTCCAAAGTCCGCTCCTCCTCCGACATGACGCACACGGCATCGAGCCCGTGGCGGCGATGCCAGGATTCGGTGCGGAGATCCAAGCCCATCTGCCAGGTGGCGGTGAGGCGGTGCCATCCACTCGTCCGCCGGCCACCGGGACCAGTTACCTCGTAGAGATCGTCGCCGGTTTGATTGCCGTGCGACATCAGGATCAACCGGGCCGCGGGCGCGAGTTGACGCAGCACCGGGGCGAAGCGGAGCAACTCCGCCCGATTGATGAACACGTGGTCAATGGCGTGCTCCCGCATGACTGCGGCCAGGGCGGCCGACTGGGCCGTCACATCATAGCCCAGGTAAGAACCCAGGTGCAGCCGACGGCGGATACGAAAACCCAGGCTGCGGGCTGGAGACACGGGGTGAAGCCGGGTTGAATCCGCCGCCGCCTGCACGATGGCCAGGAACTCGCGGCTGCACAGTTGCACGCCACCGGGAATGCCGGCCTGCAAGTCGGCGGGATCGTGGAGAAATAGAGCATTCATGCGATGGCGGTCTGGCAAAGCGAGACGTAGGCCCGGGCTTGTCCGGCCAGATCAAAATGCGTTGCCACATAATCCCGCGGCTGATAACGGCCGGAGTTAAGCTCGGACAAAAACTGCGGCCAGATTTCGTGGAAGGCAGCGATGTCCATAAACCGCCGTCCGCAGCGTTCGTCGAAGTAAGGAACGGAAGTCACCGGGGCAAATTGCACGCGGTCCGGATACATGGAGGGATCCTGCCAGAAGCCACCGCGATCCCAGGCCAGCACCGGCACGCCGCAGGCCAGGGCTTGGAGATAGGCGAAGCCTTGGGTCTCATGTTCGCAGAGGAAGACCATGGCGCTCACCCGCGTCAGCAGCTGACGATAATCCTCCTCCCGGTAGGAACCATAGCGCAGATGGTGAACGGTCGCGCCGGTCTTGGCCACGGCTTCCATGACCGGGTTGAGCAATTCCGGGACGAGGCGATCACGCTGCCAGCGGATCTTGTCGTAGACCAGGATTTCGCGGTTGGCGGGCAGTGCAGCGGGTGGACTCCACTCGCGGGTGTCAACGCCGGCCGGCCAGACGGCGGTCGGGATTTTCACGGGCAGGTCGCGCGCATACATCGCCCGGAACCAGTCGCATGAAAGCAGAATCAACCGGATATCCGCGCGGCCCCAGAAATCGTTTTCCAACGGATGCGCTGCAACGCCCGGGCCGTAAATGATCGGATGCCCCGGAGGGATCGCGGCGACGACATGGGGTTTGCCCACGACATATGCCGGGGCACCGGGCGTTCGGCGCAGTCCCCGGTAATCGTTCACGCGATGCGGAATACCGGCGAGTTCGAGTCCGGTCTGCAGGTTCAAGAACCAACGCATGACCCCGCCCGGCTGGGGCCGGCCGCGCAGAATCCGGCGGATGTACCGCCGCGGGATCCGGTCGCCCGGAAACCAGCGGTCGGGGTCGGGCTCCTCGTAGAAGATGAAGAGGGGATCGCTCACGAAACGAGGCGGCGCAACCAGCGCT
>CAZFHG010000116.1:2750-11776 GCA_964518665.1 uncultured Opitutaceae bacterium
GCCGGACGGTTTTCAGCCAGTCGATGAAACGGATCCGCAGCACGGCCGGCGCCAGGGGTGAAAGCGAGCGGGTTAGGAAGTAATGCCGGCGTAGCGCCGGGGTCAGCGTCAGACCGTCATGGCTGGCATGACCGTATTCTGGAGTCGGCTGATCAGCGCCATGGCGCAGAAGGAGTTCGCGGTATTGTGCCAGCACGGCGCGGAACCAAGGTGCGGCCTCGAGGATGGCCTGATTGGTCGGCTTGGGCAGGTAGGCGCAGGCGGCCTCGGGTTCTGCCAGACGGTACCCGCTCATGTGGAAAAACAGCACGGGGCTGCCAGCCACCATCGGAACACCGTTGAGCATGGAAACGGCGCGCTCGTGCAGGTTCCAGAAGGCGACGTTGAGTCCCGGATCCCGGAGAATCGCGACATCGGCGGGGAAGTAGGCCAGCAGCAGCGGGAGGAGTTTTTGGTCCACAAACATCCCGTGACTGCGGTCGCAGAATCCCTGCACGGGGAAACGCTCCATCATCCAGCGCAGGATCGCATCGGTCGCGGCCCCGGCCTGCCAGCGGGCGAAGCCGCCGTTGAGGAACCCCATGTCGGCCACTTCGGATTCCCGGATGTACGACAAGGCAAGACTCGGCGGCTGCAGGTGATGCGGCGTGAGTTGCAGGGCGGCCGGCGGTCCGGACCAGATGCGGGCAAAGGAGCCTACGCAATAGATGTCGGCATCGAGATAGATGACTTGCTGCGCACCGCTCCGGAGGGCATAAGCGATGAGGAAGGGCTTCAGCGCATTGCACAGCTCAAAGCCGTCGAAATAGACGATCATGTCGGCGGGCGGCGCCGGATTCAACTCGGCCAGGCTAAGCTGGCTGCAGTTATCGATCGCCTCACTGGCAGTGTCTGAGTCGGCCACCAGCACCAGGAGTTTTTCCTGATTGCCGCTGGTGCGCAGGGATTCCGCCAAGGCCCGGGCATAGGGCAGATGCGAGCGGGTGACGATGGTGCAGAAGCAATTCATGCGAGTGCAGGATCCAGCCGGCGCAGGATGGCTGCGAGGTGGTCGCCGTAGGCGGTCCAGGTGAATCCGTTGGCCCGGACGGCGGCGCCCTGTCGCCAGGCTGTGAGGCGGGCTGGCTCAAGCCGCACGGTTTCCAAGGCACTTTCGACAGCGCGAGCTGAGACTTCGGAGAGGATCTGGCCGCAGGATTCATCCACCACGCTGCCGCAATTGTTGGTGGTGATCACGGGCAGGCCGAGTGCCAGGGCCTGATAGACGACCAGGGAACTGCCTTCGAAGAAGGTGGGGAAGACCATCAGGTGCATTCTTTGCAAATGCCCAGTCAGGGTCGAGAGCGGAACCTGGCCGTGGCGAATCACACCCTCCGGCCAGGTGGCGGGTTCGTCGATGATCCGCCCGAACACATGCAGCACGGCTTGCGGATCACGGGTGCGGTACCGGGCAAAGGCCTGCAGGAGCAGATGGCTGCCCTTGCGGTGGCAGAACGTGCCGGCAAACACCATTTGCAGACCGGTGCCGGAGAATGGGGCGGGGGCGACCTTGGGCATGTCCGACAGGTCGAATCCATAAGGCAGCAGGTGCAGCTTGGCCGGCGGGACGCCGCCATCGAGGCAGGAGTCGACCACGAATTGCGAGGGACACAGAATCGCATCGGCCAGCGCGAGCTCGGCCGCGGCGCGCCGCAGTTCCCATTCACCGGGGTAATGAAACTTGATGCCGAGATTCTCGGGGTCGGCTTCGGCGGCCCGATAGATTTTCTCCCGATACTGCGGCGTCGCGATGGTCAGGTCCAGCACCCGGAGAGTCTTGCCGGACCAAGCCCTGAACAGCGCCTCCGCTCCGGTATCCACGGCCACTACCATCCGCGGCGGGGCGAAGTCCCGCGTGATCCGCGCGGCCATGCGATCATGGCTTGCAAAATAACTGAAAGGACGCCGGGCCAGCCGGGCGGCGAACTGGTAGAGGAGTTCACGAGGGTAGCTACACACCCTGCTTGGATCGATGGCGGGATGCGTCCGCCGCGCCAACGGTCCGGTCAGTGAGGGAAACCAGCGGCTCAGCCGCCGGGCCGTCGCCGGTTTCAGGTAAACCGGCACCACGGCCTGATAGTTCGCAAACCTCCGGGCCAGTTCGGCCGCCTGTGGCAGGACCAGTTGATTGTGACCGTAACTGAGGAGGGCGAGGTGTTTCACGGGCGACTGGCGGCGAACCAGCGATTGTGACTGATGGGTCTTTGCTCGGGAATTAAGAACCGCCACCAGGCATTGGGAATGATCCTCACTTGAAAACCATGGGCGGAGAGATACGCGGCGCAGGCTTGCTCCAATGCCAGGCTGTGGGTTTCAACGATGAATCGGCATTCGGTGTGCGGGAAAAGCGCTTCCGCGGATTTGAGCACGTCGAGTTCCCACCCATCGACGTCGATCTTGAATAGCACGCGGCGGCCGGCGAGGGGTAGGTCACGCGAAAGCAGGCAACTGCGTTCATCCTGCCGTTCGGCCGGGGCGACAAATTTCACCAGCGAGTGCGGGGCCGGAAGGTTGGGGAAATTGACCTTGAAGTTGGCCTGCTGGACCGGGGTGAAGTCCGCATTGGCGTCGATGAGATGAACCGCCCCCGTCGGGTTGTACTTGCGGAAGATCAGGCCGTAGTAGCCGTCCGACGAACCGACATCCACGAGCACGTCCGCCCAGCGCGCGTCGCGCACAAAGGTTCGCTGGATCTCCCGCTCATCCAGACCGAGCAGGCGCTGGGACTTGGCCGCCGGATCGATCTCCATGCGCAGTCCACTGGCCGCGCCGCCAAGGATCCGCCGGGTACGCAGGCCGCGGCCAAACCATGCATGCTTCAACGGACGGAGGAGTGAACCAAGGCTCATGGGAAAAGGGGCCGGCGGCGCAGGCGCCAGGCCAGGGAAGGAAGGTAACGGGCGCGAAGGCGCGCCGTCCCCCAGTTGAGTTTCAGCAGGTCGGCGAGCATGGCCTTGAGGTGAAAGCGGCGGCGTTCAACGAAGGCCTGCTGCATCTCGGGCAGGTCGAGGTGCTTCTGACGTAGGGTCCACTCCGCGGCAAACATGCGGGGGCCCTGGCTCGACATGGAACCCGGGAGCACGCGAATCCAGGTTTCAGCGAGCGGGTCCCGGTCAAAGCGCCAAGTGGCGCCGGCGCGGGTGCAGCGGATCCAAAAATCCCAATCTTCCATGGCCGGGAGATCTGCATCATATCCGCCCACTTTGCGAACCAAGGCCGCCGGCACCAGCGGGGCGCTGACCGGCACGATGTTCTCCCGGGTCAGGGCGGAAAGGATCGAGGCAGCAGTTCCCTCCAGGCCGGGCATCCAGGGACGGTCGGAGCCGTCGCGACCCAAGGTGAGATGAGTTGGATCATCGGTGAAAAAGCGACAGCCGCCGTAGGCAAGGGTGTGATCGGCCGGAGGCACGGCCAGATGGCAGGCCAGCTTGCCGGAAGCGATCAGGTCGTCGGGATCGAGAAACAGCAGGTATTGCCCGCAGGCATCGGCGATGCCCCGGTTGCGCGCGCGGGCCAGGCCGGAGTTTTCCTGCCGGATGAGTTTGAAGCGGGCATCGCGCCCACACCAGGAATTGGCGATGGCGGCGCAGTCATCCGGTGAGCCATCATCAATGATCAGACACTCCCAATCCGGAGACGTCTGGCTTTCAATGCTGGCCAAGGTCGCGTCCAGTGTAGCCGCGGCGCGGTAGCAAGGAACGATGATACTGACTGTGGGTGCTTCAGGCATCGAGAGGACGGCCGAGCAGACGCTTGAGAAAGGCTTTGGCGGCGGTGGCAGGACCCCGGACCGGCTCATACCGCAGGCACAAATTCAGGAGGCGATATCCGTCTGCACCGGGGCCCCGATGAAAGACGCGGCGCAGATCACCCAGCAAGTAGCGTTGCACCACGGCCTGCGTCAGATCTGCCAATGACAATGGCGTGCCTATGATCACCGGTTGGTGCGGACTGGCTGGTGACAAGGCATCGAGCAAGGCGGGCTCTGCATGCAGGGCTTCGAACAAGTGGCGCAGCACCCGACGTTCCTCGGCTTCAAATCCGGCGGCTTGGACTGAAGTCTTGGCCGCAGGATGGAGCCGGAAAACAGCCACCGGATCATCGATCAGGCGGGCGGTGGGCGCGCCGAACGCGGCCATGAAACGCATCCACAGATCAAAATCCATGGCGAGATGCAGGGTTTCATCCACCTGCGGCAGACCGTCCCGATGGTAGAACATGGCCGGTTGGGCCATCCGGTGATTGACCAGATCATCGGCCGGGTCGCCGGTCAGCTTGATGGGCGGGGCTGGAAGCAGTTCACCTGAAGTCTGCAGTTGCTGCAACCGCCCGGCAATGAGGCGGGACGTGGGGTGCTCGTGCGCCACGCCGGCGATCCGGAATAATGCCCCGGGAAGCAGATAATCATCACTGTTGATCCAGTTGCACCAGGTGCCGCTGGCCCGGGCCAGACCCTTGTTGATCGCATGCGATTGTCCCCGGTCCGACTCGCTTACCCAGTAATCCAGCCAAGGGGCATACTGGCGAATGATGTCGGCGCTGCCATCGGTGCTGCCGCCATCAATGACGATATATTGGAGATTCGGGTAACCCTGGAGCAGAACCGAACGGATCGTTTCCTCAAGGTAGGCAGCTTGATTGTACGAAGGAGTGACCACGGTGATGCGTGGCCAGGTCCTTTTTTCCGCGCCTGACGGTGGAGTAGTCGCGTCGGTCCAAGGCCAGCCTTGCCTGCCCGCGGGAGGAGCGGGCAACTGACTTGGTGTGTGGGAGGGCGAAGTCATCTTGGGTCCTTCGCCCATACGGAATCCAGCCAGGTGGAGACCTGCCAGTGCCACCGGCGGTGGCGGGGCATGGCGCGAAGAGCTTCACGATGCCGGACCAGGGTGTGTTCAATCCGCTTGTCAAGCTGGCGAGCAAAGACCTCCGGATCGTAAACCTTCATCCGGTCATTGGCGGTTCGCAGGGTTTGGACCCACGCTCTCATTGCGAGATCAAGGTAGGGCTTTGGATAAAAACCATTGCCCATGGCGTGGTGGATGCGGAAATCCCGCGCGCCTGACTTCAGCCCCAAGGCGTCGAGCTGGGCTCCGACCAGACGGTCGATGGTGCGGCATTGCTCTGCACTTTTCAGCCGGGAAATCTGCTGGTTGTGTACGCGGTAGCGCAGCAGGCGTTCGGGTAGATTGGCCAGCCGCGAGCGGGTCGCGATTTGAATCCAAAGGGCGTATTCCTCGGCGTGCAGGGCATCGTCCGGATAACCCAGACCAAGTGCGTCCAAGGTGGAGCGACGCAGCATAACCGTGGGATGACAGATGGGATTCTCGAACAGCAGGGCGATATGGAGATTTTCCGCATCAAAATGGCGCACCCAACTTGCGGAGGAAGAACCACCGAAGCTCTCGAAATCAGATCCAAGCGCGCCCACCTCGGGATGTTTTTCCATGTACGCCAGCTGCTTGGCGAGACGCTCTGGGTGCGCGATGTCGTCAGCGTCCATCCGGGCGATGTAAGCACCTTGGGCCAATTGCAGGCCGCGGTTGAGGGCGGCCACGACGCCTTGGTTGTGCGGCAATTTTTCCACCCGGATGCGGGTATCTGTCCGTGCAGACACTTTCTCCAGGCTTCCGTCGGTGGAGCCATCATCAATCACCAACAGTTCGAAGGCGGTCCAAGTTTGCGCGAGGATGCTGTCAATCGCCTCATCCAGAAAAGGCGCCGCGTTGTAGAGCGGCATGAGCACGGTGATGGCGGGTGCAGACATCAACGAAGGGCCAGACGCAGCAGGTCTCTTAACGTGCCCGGGGTGGGCGAGAGGCGGAGTGCTTGCAGGCCGGCGGACGAAAGACGCCGACCTTCAATTTGCAGGGCGTGAATGATGGCGGCAGACCGGATGCGGTCACATGCCTGCGGTTCGAAATGGCGTTCCAGAGCAGGTATGAGTTCGTCGAGCAGCGCGAGGAACGTCGTCAAGGGATCGCTTTCCTCAGGCTGGGCCTTGCGGCAGGCACGGAAGAGCAGGCTGTCATTCACCACCAACCGTTCAATCCACGCCCGCTCGGCTGCTGGCGCAGGAATGACCGGACCATCGCCGGCCGCAGGGACACAGGCGGCGCTGCAGCGGGAGCGCAGTTGCTGGATTCCCGGCGTAAGGTTGAGGCCGGGGATCGAGGCGGCGAGATCCGCGAGCAATGCAAATTCCTCGAGGGCGAAGACGTCAGAACCTGCGCAGGTTTTTGAGGATTCGTGGTACCGATATGTGGCAACCTCACGGTCGATCTGCCGGAAAGCGGAGGGACCGTGACGTCGAAGGAGATGCAGCCAAAGGTCCAGGTCCATGACCAGGTGCAGATCCTCGCGCACGCCGCCGGCCTGCCGAACCGCCGGAAGATGAAGCAGTGAACCGGGTTGATTCACCTGCAGGGCGAAGAGGCAGCCCGGCCAGTCGGGTCGGATACTCGCCGTATAGCGGGAGAAAACATCACGGCCCTGCAGATTGGCCGTCATGCCGCAGACCGCGACCGCGCCGGGTGTCTCCAGAGCCGCCGCGAACGCAAACAGGGCGCCCGGAGCGAGGTAATCGTCACTGTTGATCCAGTTGAACCATTCACCGTTCGCGCGGGTAATTCCCTTCTGAATGGCGTGGGACTGCCCGCGATCGGGTTCGCTGACCCAGTGATCGAGCCACGGAGCATATTTCCTGATGATGTCGACGCTTCCGTTGGTGCTGCCGCCGTCGATGACGAGGTATTGGAGATTCGGGTAACCCTGGAGCAGGACCGAACGGATCGTCTCCTCGAGGTATGCGGCTTGATTGAAAGAAGGAGTGGCCAGCGTGATGCGCGGCCAGGTCTTGGATTCGGCATCCGGTGGGCAGGTCGTTGCTTCGGTCCAGGGCCAGCCCTGTTTGTCCGCAGGCGGAGAAGGCAATTCAGCCAGCAAGCTTCTGATTGGCGTGGCGGATGTCATGCGCGGGCACCGGTCGGAGTCTTGCGGGTCCACAGCCAATCGGTGCCAAAAACCTCGAGATCATAACCGGGTAAAAGACGGGCCTTGGCTTCATGCCTTTCCTGCTCGGTCAGATGGATGTGCTCAAACAATATGTAGGCCGGCTGCCAGCGATTGAGATCAAGTTGGGAGAGAATTCTCCAGTCCCAGCCCTCAGCATCGACATGAAGGATGTCGAGCCGGCTTAGCTTGGTGTAGGCAAAGAGTGCGTCCAGTGACATGCCCTCAACCGCCAGGCTGCGGATAAACGGCGCCAGGCGCTCGCCGTCAGGGTGCTTCAGGATGTGCTGCCGGTCAAAGGAGCCGAGCTGGTCCGGATCAATGCGGAGATCCGGAAGTTGGGCCTTGGCGGAGTCATCCACGTAGTAAAATTCAGCGGGGCGGCCCTCGTTGATCGCCGCCAGCACATAGGTGAACCTCGGGTCGGTTCCCCAGCGCTGGCGCGCCCGTGACAGGAGATGGGGCACGGGTTCCACAAACACGCAGCGCATGGCGGTCCGGCGACTGAGGAGCCGGGCGGTGGGGTCGTCCAGGTAGCCGTCATTGGCGCCGATTTTGACTAGGCAGGCATCGGCCGGCAGGATCCGGCTGCGCCAAAGCACATAGGCGAGGTCCCGCCGCCCGGTGATGGCGCGCCAGGTGAATTCAAGGGCAGGTCCGAGTACCGGAATGCGTTTGAATCGGGTCCTAAGTGGAATGTCCAAAACGGGGGCAAGCCTAGCGTTTGCGCAAGACCCAGGCGGTCTGATAGCCGTAGGCTTGGGGATTGACGGAGAGGATTTCGAACAATGGTCCCAGGAAGGTCTGCAGATAGCGCGCACGGTAAAAGACGTTGGATTCGGCGTCCTGCCCGATGACGGTGATGTCGGCGGGCTCGACCCCGGGGGTGAGCAGGGAGTGATCCTTCAGATTTTGGGCCAGCGGGTGCTGCGGCTGCGTGGCGAGCACTTGCAGGGTATGCTCATCATGCACCGTGCAGTAGAGTATCCCACCCGGACCCAGTACGCGCCGGATCTCAAGGAACCAGCTTTCCGCAAAGTCGTCGATGTGCGTGAAAACCGATCCGCAGTACACCATGCCGAAATGCCCGTCCGGGAAGGGCAGGTGCGGGATGGTGGTGTTCAAGGCGAACCGGAAGGGCGGATTGAGGTGGGTCTTGAGCCAGTTGATATGGGGCGCGCTCAGATCGAATCCCCAGACTTCGGTTCGCGCGGCAAAATTCTCGAGGTGCCGGATCATCCGGCCGCCGCCGCAGCCGAGGTCGAGGATTGGCCGGAGGCCTGGATCGAATCCGGCGTCAGACTTGGCGATAACCTCAAGCATCCACGCGACATCCTCGCGGCCAGACTCAACATAGCTTTTTTCATCGGTTCCGTAACCCAGCCACAGATCGCGGGGAGGGACCGGCAGGGCGGCGCCCGCAGGCGCAGGTTGATATTGCAGGGCCAGGCCGGTCCGGGCGTTGCGGCCCGGAAAGTACTTGGTGAGCAAAATCGGATTTTCGCCCAGTTCCAGCAGGCGGAGCAGGATCCGGATTCTTGCCTTCAAGGCTGACAGCATTCGCCTCATGGCTGCGGAAAGAGGTTCGTTTTAACCGCGGGCGGGTTGCTTGAGTTCATCGTAAAGCTTCTGGTATTGGCGCGCGCATTGCAGCGGGTCATGGCGGGCCATGACGTGCTTCCGGCCAAGGTCGGCGAAGGCGGCGCGGGTAACGGGATCGTCGGCCAGTTGGTGGATGGCGGCGGCAATGGCCGGGACATCACCCGCCGGCACGAGTCGGCCGGCCCGGCCATGGTCCAAGGCCTCGCGCAGTCCGCCGACATCGGTGCCGATGACGGCGGTCCCGCAGGCCATGGCCTCGATCGCGGTCTGGCCAAAGGCTTCCGCGTGCGAGGGAACGACAAAGCAATCCATGGCGGAATATGCGGCCCGCTTGATTGTGTCAGAGTCCAGATGCCCGAGATGCACCCAGGGCAGGC
>CAZFHG010000117.1:0-4281 GCA_964518665.1 uncultured Opitutaceae bacterium
CCGATGGCCGCCATCATCGGACGCGCCGCGGTGATGGAGGCCGCGCAGCAGTCCTTCATCAGCAGCACCTACTGGACGGAATCCATCGGTCCGGCCGCCGCCCTCGCGACGCTCGCGCGCCTCGCCGAGACCAATGCGATTGCGCACATTCGGCAAATCGGCACGCAGACGGCCGCCGGCTGGCGGGCGCTGGGCGAACGGCACGGCCTGAAGCTCCGGCACGCCGGCATCACCGCCCTGTGCAGCTTTGCCTTCGACCACGGTGCCGACTCGCTGCCCCTCATGACCCTGTTCACCCAGGAAATGCTGGCCCGCGGTTTTCTTGCCAACGGCCTCTTCTACCCGACCCTCGCGCACACCCCGGCCATCGTCGAATCGTACCTCGCGTCCGTGGACGCCGTCTTCGCCGTACTGCGGGCGCACCTGGACCGGCAGGATGTCGCGTCGGCCCTGCGCGGCCCGGTCGCCCACACCGGCTTCAGCCGGCTCAACTGATCCTTCCCTCCCAAAAATGAAAATCCTCCAACTAGGCTCCGGTTCCATGGGCACGCGCCGCATGCGCGACCTCCACCAGCGCAAAGACCTCGAAGTCGCACTCTACGACGAACGCGCCGACCGCCGCGCCGCCGCGCAGGCGCGATTCGGCCTCCGGGTGTTCGCGACTCTCGACGAGGCCCTCGCGTGGAATCCCGCCGCCCTCATCGTCTCCACCCCGCCCGGCACCAAGGCCGGTTACATCAGGCTGGCCCTTGAGCGGGGACTCCACCACTTCATCGAGGCGGACATCTGGACGTACGGCGCCGCGGAGACCGAGCGGATTTCCCGGGAGAAGCGACTCGTCAGCGCGCCCTCGGCGTCCTTCGCGTTCCTGCCCCTCGTCAAGGCGCTCGTTCCGCTCGTCCGCGGAAAGATCGGCACGCTCCTGAGCTACCAGGCCTTCATGGCGACCTACATGCCCTCGTGGCACCCGACGGAGGGCAAGGAATACTACGCCCGTCACCGCAACACCGCCGCGGCGCGGGAGATGATCCCGTTCGAACTCAACTGGCTGAACTCGCTTTTTGGCGCCCCGGTCGAGGTCGCCGGGCGTTTTGAAAAATACGGAACGCTTCCCGACCCCACCGAGGACACCTGGAGCCTGTCCATGCGCCTGCGCCACGGCGGCGTCGGCCAGCTCACGATCACCATGGCCTGCCCGATCGACTACCGCCGCGGGCAATGCTACGGCACGGAAGGCATGCTGACCTGGGACATCTACGGCGGCGACCTCACCTTCCAGGCCAGGGGCGACAAGGCGCCCCGGCTGGAGAACCATGGCGCGATGGGCGCCGTGCTCGAGGCGAGCTACTTCGACGAAATCAACACCTTCGTTGACAGCGCCCTCGGCACCAAGGTCTGGCCCAGCTCCTATGCCTTGAGCCAGGAATCGAGCGCCACGGTGGCCGCCGCCGAAAAAAGCTTCGTGACGGGGGCATGGGTTCCCGTCGATCTCAGCGTCGAACCCGAAACGGCACCCCCACGCCGGCGGTAAGCCCGCCTCCGCTCATGCCCCACACCCCACACCCCTGCCGACCACTCCGCTGGCTGACCGCCGCCGGCTGTGGCTTCATCCCGGTCTCGGTCATGGCCGCCGACGGTGACGGCGGGACCGTGCAGAACGGCTTCCGCCTGCTGGACTGGCTGGTCCTCGCCGTCTATGTGGTTGTCCTTCTCGCGATCGGCTTCCGCTATTCGCGCCGACAGGACACCACCGAGGCCTACTTCCTGGCCAACCGGAACATGAAACCCTTCATGGCCGGCATCTCGCTGGTTGCGACGTTGATCAGCACGATCACGTACATCGCCCTGCCCGGCGAGCTGATCCAGAACGGCCCGGTTTACGCCGGCCTCTACATCGCCGCGCTGCCGATCACCTATTTCGTCGTCGGCTGGTTTGTCATTCCGGCCATCATGCGGCTCCGGATCACCAGCGCGTACGAGATGCTGGAGGAGCGCCTGGGCCGGCCGGTGCGAATGACAGGGTCCGTCACCTTCATCCTCACGCGCCTCGTGTGGATGACCCTGATGCTCTACACCACGGCCAAGGTGCTGGTGAGCGTCCTCGGCTGGAATCCGTCGTGGATCACGCCGGTCGTGGTGCTCATCGGCCTGGTCACCACGGTCTACACGCTTTGCGGGGGCATCGGCGCCGTCATCATCACCGACGTCGTGCAGTTCTTCGTGCTGGCGCTCGGCGCGCTCGTGACCCTGGTGTGCATCGCGGTGCAGATGCACGGCGCGGACTGGTGGCCCGAGGTCTGGCAGCCCCACTGGGCGCCGCAGCCGTTCTTCACCACCGATCCGTCGGTGCGGGTGACGATGCTGGGCACGCTGGTCTGCACCGTCATCTTCTGGATCTGCACCACGGCGTCCGATCAACTGGCGGTGCAGCGCTGCCTCACGACCCGCGACGCGCGCAGCGCCCGGCGCGCGTTTCTGATCAACAACCTCGGTGATACGGCGATCACGCTCATCCTGACGGTCGTCGGCCTGGCCCTCCTCGCCTTCTACCGCCAGCAGCCCGGGGTGCTGCCCGCCGGGACGAGCCTGTCGCAGAATAGCGACGGTCTGTTCCCGCACTACATCAGCCACTACCTGCCGGCCGGCGTGTCCGGGCTGGTGATTTCCGGGATCCTCGCCGCAGCCATGTCGAGCCTGAGCTCGGGCATCAACTCCATCATCGCCGTCTTCTCGAAGGACATCATCGAAACCCAGCGGCCCGATGCCGGCCGCACCGAGGCCACGAAGGTCCGGACGGCGCGTTACCTCGCGCTCGCCATCGGCCTGCTGACCATTGCCGGGAGCACGGTGATCGGCGCGGTGCCGGGCAATCTCCTCGAGGTGACCAACAAGACCGTGGCCCTCTTTGTCTGCCCGATGTTCGGCCTGTTCTTTCTCGCGATGTTCGTGCCCTTCGCCACACCCTTCGGCGCCGTGCTGGGCGCACTCTGCAGCTTTGCATCCGCCTTCATCGTCGCCTACTGGGACCTGCTCACGGGCCGGCCCGGGATGAGCTTCCAATGGATCGCCCCGACCTCGTTCGCCGTCAGCATTGGCGCGAGCTGCCTACTCAGCCTGCCGCCCACCCGCCAACTCTCCACCCCGGTGCGCCTCGCCCTGGGCACGGCCGTGCTCGCCGCGTTTGTCGCCGGCTTCTGGTTGCTCGCGCGCGGCTTCACCCACGCTTGAGGTGACCCCTCCCATGACTCCCCTGCCGCATCCCTCCCCGCCAGCCGGACCGCGCGCCCAGTGGCTCGATTGGTCCGGGTTGCGGCTGCTGGTGGTCGAAAACGAACGCATCCGGCTGGTAGTCTGGCCCGAGCATGGGGCCGACCTGCTTGAATTCCGCGATCTGGCCAGCGGTCTCGACGTCCTCTGGAAAAATCCGCAGGTCTGGCCGCCGCGGCCCCACGCCCTCGACCAGCCGCACGCGGGCCGCAGCGAATTCTACGACACGTTTCACGGCGGCTGGTTTGTGTCGCTGCCCAACGGCTTTTTCCCCGCCGACTACTTCGGCGCCCCGCTCGGCTGCCACGGCGATCTGCAAAGCGTGGCATGGACCGCCGAGATCACGGAGCAATCCGCCGCCGCCGTGCGCGTCGTGCTCACCGGCCGCGGCGTCCGGACGCCCTGGCAAATGACCCGCGAGCTGGTCCTGCGGTCGGGCGAACCCGTCGTGCGCTGGCGGGAGCACCTGCTGAACCGCAGCCGCACCCGGCTCCCCGTCGCGTGGCTGCATCACCCGGCATTCGGCGGACCGCTGATTGACGGCGCCGAGTTGGTGACGGACGCGCGCACGCTGCTCACGCCGCCCGCCGACCGGCCGGAACTCGCGCAACTGCAGCCATCCTACCGCGGAGCCTGGCCCTTTGCGCCTGAACAGGCGACGGGGGCCCCGCGCGACTGCAGCCGGGTGCCGCCCGCGGGCAGCGACCTTGAGCACGTGGTGCACCTCACGGATTTTCCGGTTGGATGGGGCGCGGTCTGGAATCAGGCCCGCGGGCTGGGCTTCGGTCTGCGCTGGGATGAGTCCCTCTTTCCCTATGCCTGGTCGTGGGCCGCCGGACGCGGCCATGACACGTATCCGATCTGGGGCACCTGCCACACCGTCACGCTCCAGCCCAGCACTTCGCCGTTGCTGCCTTTCGACCGCCTGGTTGCAACCGACCAGGTGCGCTGGATCGAGGGCCACGCGTCACTTGAAACCCAAATGGCCGCGGGCTTCATCTCACGGCGCACGGC
>CAZFHG010000117.1:4381-11673 GCA_964518665.1 uncultured Opitutaceae bacterium
ATCGAACTGCGCTACGTCGCCGCCGCGATCGAGATGGCCTGCTGGGATCTCATCGGCAAGATGCAGAATAAGCGCGTCTGCGACCTGTGGGGCGGCGCGGATTCTGAACAGGTCCCCTTCGTGGCGTACCTGTTCTACCGGTATAAGAGCAAGAACGGCAAAATCGGCGGCGAGGACGGACCCGAGGGCATCTGCGAGCAGTATGCCGACCACGTCAAACGGTTCGGCTTCACCGGACTCAAGCTGAAGACCGGCGTGTTCGATCCCGCCATCGAGCGCGCCACCGTGAAGCGCCTGCGGGAAACCTTCGGCGACCAGATCCAGCACCTGCGGGTGGACCCCAACCAGGTGTGGAGCACCGAGACGGCCATCAACGAGCTCAAGAAGCTCAACGAGTACGACATCGAGTACTGCGAGGACCCGACCTTCAACCTCGAGGGCATGTCCCGCGTGCGCGCCGCCGTGAACATCCCCCTCGCGACCAACATGGCGGTGCTCAATTTCGACCAGGTCGCACCGATGCTGCGCATGCGGGCGCTCGATGTGATCCTCGTCGATCCGTATTTCTGGGGCGGCATCACGCAGGCCAAGAAACTGGCCGCCGTGGCCGAGACGTTCGGCTTCGGCCTCGCCATCCACAGCGACCGCGAGCTCGGCATCGGCATGACCGCCAGCCTGAACCTCTGGGCCACCACGCCGTCGCTCAGCCACAAGTACGACTCCCACTACCCGTTCCAGGTCGACGACATCATCACGGAACCGCTGCGCTGGAAAAATGGCTCCGTCACCCTCCCGCGCGGCCCCGGCCTTGGCGTCACCATTGACCGCGAGAAGCTCGAGAAATACCATCGCCTGTACCTCAAGAAGGGGGATGAGATCGAATTCTTCGATCCCCACCGCCCCGGCTGGATTCCCCACGTCCCACTATGGTAAGTCTCACCGAGCTCCCGCGCCCCTTCGTGATCGGAGTCGTGGTCGAGCGCGGGACCGCCGCCGCCGCGCGTGCCGCCGCCCGCGCGTTTCGCGACGGCGCCGACGCCGTGGAACTCAATCTCGCCTGTCTGCCCATTGCCGACCTGCCCGGCCGCGCCTTCTACGCCGGTCTGCGCGGTCCGGTCTACGGCTCATGCCGGCGTGCGCCATTCATGCGGGTTTACGGCTCCCGGTTCGCCCGCCTGCCCGCGCTGGCCGATGAGGTCCGCGTCGAACGCCAGCTCCTGCAACTCGAACACGGTGCCGCAGGCCTCGATCTTGAGGCCGACACCTTCGCCCCGAACGCCGACGAATGGACGAAGGACCGGTCCGCGATCCGCCGGCAGACGGCCGTGGCGTACGCGGCGCACCAACTCGGTCGCGCGGTGATCTTTTCCTGGCACCCGCCGCGCAAGCTCACCTTTGCCGAGGCCCGCCGCGCCGTCCTCGCGCTGCGCGCCCGCGGGGCCGACTTCGTGAAAATTGTCGTGCGCGTCGCCGATATTGACGACGCCCTTGATGCCCTGCGCATCAGCCAGCGTCTGCACGACACGCTCGGCGGACCGCTGGTGTTTCTTCCGCTCGGGCCGGGCGCCGAGCGCGTGCGACCCTTCGTGACTGCTTTCGGCGCAGCCTACCTGCTCGCGCGTCCCGCCGTGGGTTCCAACCGGCTGCCCGCCCAGCCGCTGGTGGCCCGGGCCCGGTCGCTGCTCGATTCACTATGAGACTCTCCGCCGTCATCCAGCCGCCCACCGAGGAAAACCTGTGCCTGCTCGCGCAGATCGGCGTGCCGGACCTCGTCTACTACAACATGCAGGGCATGCCGGATTCGCTCGAGGCTTTGCGCGCCGAACAGGCGCGGATCGAGCGCTGCGGCCTGCGCCTCTCCGTGGTCGAGGGCGGGCCGCCCATTGATCTCATTGTCCTCGGCAAGCCGGGCCGCGACGCCCAGATCGCCGCGTATCAACGCGCGCTGGAGGCCATGGGACGGCTGGGCATCAAGACGCTTTGCTACAACTTCATGCCGCAGCTCACGGCTGATGCCATGGTGGTCCGCACCTCGTATTCCGCGCCGGAACGCGGCGGTGCGCTGACCAGTGCGTTCCGCCTCGCCGACTTCGATCGCGACCATATGACCGCGGAGGGTCGGACCACCGACGAGCAGATGTGGGACAACCTCGAGTACTTCCTGCGCCGGGTCGTGCCGGTGGCCGAGGCTGCCGGGGTGAACCTTGCCATGCATCCCGATGATCCGCCGTTGTCGCCGATGTGGCAGCTCTCGCGGATCATGCGCAGCGTGGAAAACTTCGAGCGCCTGTTCGCCCTCGCCCCCAGTCCGGTCAACGGCCTCACCTACTGCCAGGGTTGCTTCGGCGAACTGGGCGTTGACCACGTCACGACCATCAAACGCTTCGGCGCCCGCATCCACTTTGTCCATTGCCGCGATGTGGCCGGCACGCTGGAGGATTTTCACGAGACCTTCCCCGACAATGGTCCCACCGACATGGTGGCCATGCTCCGCGCCCTCCACGCCATCGGCTTCCGCGGCTGCATGCGTTCGGACCACGTGCCGCGGCTCGCCACCGAACAGGGGGCCAACGACGGCTACGGCCTGCACGGGAATCTCTTCGCCCTCGGTTACCTGAAGGGGCTCATGGAGCCGATCTTTGGCAAACCCGCGGCGGCCGGTCGCTCCGCATGAAGGTGGTCCTCGCCCAGTTCATCTTTGAGAGCAACACCTTCAATCCCGAGGAGGCCGGGATCGGGTTGTTCACCCATGCCGGCACTTGGCTGACCGAACCGGCGGCCATCCGCGACTGGTGTCGCGAGACGGATTCACAGCTGGCCGGCAGTCTCGACGTGCTCGACGCCGCCGGCGGCGCCACCCTTCCCGTCTGGGTGGCGATGTGCGGCACGCCCGCGGGCCGGTTGAGCCGCGCGTGCTGGCAGTTCCTGCGCGCAACCTTCGCCGCCCAAATCCGTGCCGCCCTGCCGGCAGACGCGCTGCTGCTTCATCTGCACGGCGCGGCGTGCGCCGTGGGCGAGGATGACATTGAGGGGGCCCTGCTCGGGCTGGTCCGGGAGGAGCTGGGATTCACCGGCAGGCTGGTGGTCTCGCTCGATCTCCACGCCAACGTCACCCGCCGCTTGCTGCGTCACGCCGACGCGGTCACGGCCTACCGGACCATGCCGCACCTGGATTTTCGTGCGACCGGCGAACGCGCCGCGCGTCTGGTCCTGCGCCCGGAGCCCACGCACCGCACCCTGGCGAAGGTCGCCGCGCTCATCCCGCCCACCGCCACGCACCATGCGACCGGGACGTTTGCCGCCATGCTGGCGCGGGCCCGCGACTGGGAAACCCGGCCGGGCATCCTTGATGTGAGCCTGTTTCCCGTGCAGCCGTGGCTGGATGTGGATGAACCCGGGACCAGCGTGGTCGTCACCGCCCTCGCCGGATCCGCGGCGCTCGCGACCGCCGCGGCGCAGGACCTGGCCGAGGCCTGGTATGCGCAGCGGCACGAGTGGTCGGCGGGGCTCCGTTCCTGGGACGAGATTCGCGCCAAGCTGGGGAAGCGCGGCCCGCGCCCCTGGGTGCTCGTCGACAGCGCCGATGCGACGACCGGCGGTTCCAGCGGTGCCAGTGCCGAGGCGGTGCGACAGCTGTGGGACCTGCGGCACACGCTGCCCGGGCCCGTGCTGCTCTGGGTGGTGGACGCCGCCGCCTGCGAGGACGCGGTAGCTGGCGCGCACACCTTGCATTTCGAGACACCCGCCTGTTCCTTCACGGGGGACCTGATCTTTGCCGGCGAAGGCCGCTACCGGGCGCGGGGCGCCGCGTACACCGGCCACGAATTTTCCATGGGCCGCGCCGTCGTGCTCCGCGCCGGTCAACTCCATCTGGTGGTGAGCAGCCAGGGTGCGTTAGGCGCAGACCCGGCGTTCTATGAATGTGTCGGACTCTCGCCGGACACCGCCCTCGCCGTGCAGGTGAAAAGCCTCATGGGCTGGCGCGCCGGGTATGGCGCGACCGCCGAGCAGGGACTCGCCTTTGACGGGCCCGGCACCACCAGCCTGAATTTTCCGGCGCTCGGCTTCACCGGTGAGCGCCGCGAACTATTTCCCCTGCAAACCTCACCCTCCCACCCCGTCACCCTATGGCCATCGAACTGACTGACAAAGTGTGCGTGATCACCGGTGCCGGCGAAGGTGTCGGCCGCGGGCTCGTCCTCGGTTTCGGCCAGCGCGGTGCCAAGGTCGTCGCCGGCGTCCGCAACCTCGCCAAATCCACCGCCGCCGTGGCGCCCGCCTGGGCCGTCAAGCTCGACGTCACCCGCGCCGACGAGGTGCGCGCAGCCGTGGAAGCGATCGTGGCCCGTCACGGTCGCATTGACGTGTGGATCAACAATGCCGGCATCTACCCGCGCCGGCCCGCTGATCAGCTGACCATGGCCGAGTGGCGGGAGGTCCTCGACACCAACCTCGACGGTGCCTGGCGCTGCTGCGAAGCCGTGATCCCACAGATGAAAAAGCAGAGCGGCGGCGTCATCATCAACGTCGGCAGCGTCGCCCTCCGCCTCGGCATGCCCAACCTCACGCATTACCTCGCCAGCAAGGGTGGACTGGTCGGGCTCACGCGCGGCCTGGCGCGCGACCTCGGCGCCCACGGCATTCGGGTTAACTGCCTTCATCTGGGTGCTATCCTCACCGAGGGCGAATTGCGCCTCTTCCCTGATCAGGCGGCCATCCTCAAGAGCCTGGAGGAGAAACAGTCGTTGCCCGGCCGGCTCACGCCGGAAAGCATCGAGCCCACTTTAGCTTTTTTTGCTTCGGACGACAGCAGCGACATCACCGGCCAGTGTCTGACGATCGACCGCGGCTGGGTGCACGACTGAAAGTTATCCATGGTTGTGACGTCAGTGTTTCAGCCAGCGCTGCGTTGTGAATGCATGGCCGCAAGTAGGGCGGGTCTGTGACCCCCCTTTGAGTGTTTCATTCGCAGTGCAGCGTCAAAATGGCAGGTCGGAGACCTGCCCTACTTACACTCCGTAGTGCTGGCCTTCAGCCAGCACTGGTTCGGAAAAGCAATGCCGTCCCCTCTATCTGTATCTGTAATCCTCATAAATTCCGGCAAGGGCGGCCACACGTCACAACACCCGTTCATTGCGGCGGGCCATATGCCTTGTGGTAAAACGAAAGCCACCCATGGAGGCCATGGGTGGCATGACGGCTTACGATCCCGGACGATCAGTAGAAATAGAAATTGCCCGAAAAGGAGCCTGAAGACCTGGTGGGCAGGCCGCCCTGGGTTTCCCAGGAAAAATAGGGCACCACGTAATCCAGGTCATCGTATGGCGTCGGACAGGCCCAGTTGCACCACAGGCTGTTGGACAGGTAATAGAGCGTGATAAAACCCCCGCTGTAACGGTTCTCGTAATCATAATTCATCTGCAGATAGGTCTGCCAGTCGGAGTAAGGGGTGAGGTAGGTCGTGGTCACAAACCCCGTATTCTGGTCCAAATCTACGCCCTGATAGGGTTCGGCTTCGATAGTGGCCACGCGGACCTGGCCCATGCCGCTGCAACGGGCGCGATTTTGATCATCAATGTCAACAATGGTGCGGGAGTTCAGCTCCCACGTCAGGCAAAAGTAAACTTCGGCCCGGCCGGCCGCGGCGGCGGCCAACCACAGACCAAGGAGCAGAAGCAGACGAACGGTCAGTTTGTTTTTCATGGTAGGATTTGGGGTTGGGGTTACTGGACGTCGGGGACGCCAAGGCGGTTGGTGAAATCCGGGATATTCTCCCTCTGCCGGCGCTGCTGCGGACTAAGGCTGGCAGTAAACTGCGCGGCCGCCTCTCCGCGGCGCTTGCGTTCGATCTCCTGCTCGGGCGTAACCTGGCCGTTGAGCACGTGCATCATCGGGGTCTTCTTGATCGCCTGGTAGGCGACCTCCTGCTCTTTGGTCAGCGACGCCTCGAATTCACGGCGGTTGGCCAGGATCGCCGCGCTCCGTTCCTTCTCGTAGACGTTCTCCCAGTGGAATGAACTGCTCCGGCCCACGGTTTCCACCCCGATCAGGCTCCAGCCGTGCTTCAGGTAAAACGCGATAATGGCCTCTTTCTGGTCCTTGGGCAGCTCAGGCCACTCCATGACGATGTCGATCGGCAGCGCCTGCAGACTATGGAGCATGGGGTTTTCCTTCGAGTTGATCCATGCCTTGGAGAAGGGGACGAGCGCCGGTTTCCCGGCGTTGGCCGCAGGATCCAACGCCGCCACGCCCGGTTCCGCCGGCACGGCAATCGGGTAGTGAATTTGCTGCCGCCCGGTCTGCCGGTTGCGCAGCACCACATGTTTCAGGGTGATTTCATCCACGACCTGGTCGCCGAAGACCTCATGCAGCCGGCACCAACGCGCCTGGGGATCGCGCGATCCCTTGAGCGAGGCGTACATGGCCGGGCCGATCTGGACGATGCCTTGGACCTGATACTTGTTGTCGCCCGCGGGCTGCGCTGGCATCGCGATTTTTTGCAGTGGCAGCGGCGCCGCTGGCTCCGCCGCCCGGAGGAAGGCAGGCACCCATGCGACCAGGGCGCTGAGGACATAGGCTGACCGCGCGAATTCAGAAATCATGATATGATGGGGCTGGGGTTGGGTTGCGGACGAACCAATGCGCTAGCGAGCGGGTTCTCGTAAAGTTCATCGCTGCTAAACTTCGTTGGACAGCAATGGACCGGTTTGGTCCGGGGATGATGCCGATGCCCGGAGGCGCCACTCCGGATCAGATTACTCCATCCGCACTAACTGCTTGGTCATCATACGGCTTGTCAGCTTTGTATTCCATGTTCAACTAGTTTAACTTTAAGCCCATGAAAACTGCGGCACCCGAATCCACCCGCAAAAAGCTCAGCAACTATAAATCCGTCGGTTTCCGGCCCGGTGAGCACCTCCGGGCGGAGCTGGAAAAGTTGTCGGAGGAACTCTCCTCCCCGGTGTCCAATTTTACGATTTCCGACATCCTCCGCGAGGGAGTCTCCGCTTTCTGGACGCACATTCGCGCGTACATGCGGGCCAAGGCCGGCAACGAAGTCATCCCGGCCGACGTCGTGGACCGCATCGTCGCCGCCGGCATCCGCGCCCACCAATTGGGCCTCGACCCGAATGAGATCGATCAAGCTCTGGGTCGCGCCCTCGACCAGAAATCACGGTGAGTGGAGCGCAGGTCCGGCTAGTATGAGGTAGGAGCGGGCAAACCCCTCCGCCCCCACCCCCCTAAAACCTGAAACTCACGCCGACCGTTCCATTCGCCCCGGGCATCGGATA
>CAZFHG010000118.1:0-11595 GCA_964518665.1 uncultured Opitutaceae bacterium
GGTCAGCGAGCTTGCTCGCGCCCAACCCGCGCCCGCCAGCGGGCTGCCTACCGCGACCAACCGGTCCGGATCATTTTGCAATGGATTGCAGCCGAGCTCGCGGCTACCTTGCGGCAACTTTTCGCGACCCCAACCCCGGGCGTGAAAATCCACACCCCATGAAAACCACCACACTGGTTACGCTCCTGCTCGGGCTGGTGCTTTCCGGCCCGATCTGCTCCGGCTCCGCGGCAATCCCGCTCTTCGACAACCTCGGCACGCACACACACAAGGTCACCACCAGTTCGGCCGAAGCCCAGCGTTACTTCGACCAAGGCCTGCGTTTTGTGTTCGGCTTCAACCTTGGCGCCGCCATCCGCTCGTTCCAAGAGGCCGCGCGACTCGACCCGGAATGCGCCATGGCCCACTGGGGCATCGCTCTCGCCAGCGGTCCGCACATCAACTTTCCAATGGTGCCGCCCCCTGCGGCCGCGCTCGCCTGGGCGGAACTGCAGCTCGCGCAAAAATACGCGGACAAATGCACACCCGTGGAGCAGGCGCTCATCGCGGCCCTCGGCCACCGCTACGCCAACCCGCAGCCGGAGGACCGCAGCGCGCTGGATCGCGCCTATGCCGACGCCATGCGCGAGGCTTGGAAGAAATTTCCCGACCAGCCTGACGTGGGCGCGTTTTTCGCCGAGGCCATGATGGATCTCCGCCCCTGGGACCAATGGACACCCGAGGGTCAGCCGCAGCCCGGCACGGATGAGATTCTCGCGACCCTGGACGCCGTCCTGAAACTCGATCTCCAACATCCCTTCGCCAACCACCTGTACATCCATGCGGTGGAAGCCTCGCACCAGCCCGCGCGTGCCCTCCCCGCCGCCGACCGGCTGCTGACGCTGCAACCCGGACTGGCCCACAACGTGCACATGCCCTCGCACATCTACATCCGCACGGGCCAGTGGCAGCGGGCCGTGGAGTCCAACCAACTGGCCGTCGCGGCCGATAGCGCCTACCGCGAGATCGCCGGCCCGGCCCGTGGTTTTCTGCCCGTCTATGTGGCGCACAACGACCACATGCTGGCCTATGCCGCCATGATGACCGGCCAGAGCGCCCTTGCCCTTAAGCATGTCCGCGACCTCGTCGCCAAACTGCCGCCGGAGTTCATGCAGGAATTCGGTTTTGTCGCCGAAGCCTGGCTCGCGATGCCGCTCGAGGTCCTGGTGCGGTTCGGACGCTGGGACGACGTGCTGGCCGAACCTGAAATCGCGGCCAGCAACCGTTTCAGTCACGCCTTTCAGCACGCTGCCCGCGGCATCGCGCATGCCGCCAAGGGCGACACCGTGGCCGCACGCAAGGCCCAGTCGCTTTACCTTGCAGCCGCCAAGGCCGTCCCCGCCGACCAGATTGCCGCCGGCAACAACACCTGCCACGCCGTTTTCGCAATTGTCTCACCGATGCTGGAGGGCGAAATCCTCATCCGCGAAGGCAAGGTGGACGAGGGCCTGGCCCAGCTCCGGGCTGCGGTAAAATTCGAGGACCAGCTCCGCTACGACGAACCTCCGGGCTGGATGATTCCCGTGCGGCACTCCCTGGGGGCCGCGCTCATGGCGCACCAGCGCTATGCCGAGGCCGAGGCCGTCTATCGCGAAGATCTGCGTCGTCTGCCCGAAAACGGCTGGTCGCTCTTCGGCCTGGCCGAGGCCCAGATTCGCCAGCATCAGGTGGGCGAGGCCAGCCACACCCTCGACCAGTTCAACGCCGTCTGGCGCAAGGCCGACCTCACCATCACGTCGTCCTGCCTCTGCCAGCCGGGACAGTGAGGCAACCAAAGGTCAGCACCAACGGCGCGCGTAGAACGTGATTGAGCAAATTGTAGGGCGGGGTCTCCGAACCCCGCCTTCCCGTAGCTACGAGCGTGAGCGAGTGGACAACCCGCCACTCGCTCACGCTCATAGCTACAATTCAAACCAAGGCGGGGATCGGAATTCCCGCCCTACATTCAGCCAAGCTCTTCAATACTTCCCGTACTTCCACGCCGTCTCGTACATCGCCAGGACGTTTTCCGTCGGGGAATTATCCTGCAGCGCATGGGTCGGCGAGAAGCAGTAGCCCCCGCCCGGCATCATGATGTCTAGCGTGTGCCGGCAATATGCGGCCGTCTCCGCCGCCGTGCCGTAGGCCACCGGACCGGCGGTGCTGATGCACCCGTGGAACGCCAGCTGGCCGCCGAAATGCGACTTCAGATACGCGGGCTCCATGTTTTTTGCCTCCGGCTGCAGCGTGTCGACCGCCTTGATGCCCATCTCGATAAAATCCTCGTAGACCCAGCTGCTCGAACCGCACGAATGGACCATCACAGACAACCCGAAGGACTTCGCCAGATCCACGAAACGCTGGTGCAGCGGACGCAGCTGGCGGCGATAGAGAGCCGGACTGAGGGTCGGCCCGATCTGCGTGCCGAGATCCTCGCCCAGCCAGACGAAGTCGATGCCGCCCTTGGCCGACTCCAGCGTCCGGCGCATCACCTCGAACTGGATGTCGAGCCGGCGGCGTGTCAGCAGCATGCCGGCCGGATCGTCCGTGATCAGATCCACCAGCACCTGCTCCATCGTGCGCAGCATGCCGTTCATGTTGATCACATCGGGCACGCCGGCGCCGCCCGTGTACACGCCAAAGTCCCGGACGCGTTCGCAGGCCGCCTTGACGCCGCTGTAGTCGAAATGATCCGGTGAAGGCAGGGGCCACGCCGCCACCATCTCCTCGGTCGCCTCCCGCAGCGGAAAATCGCAGTAGTCCCAGTAGCCACCGGAGGAATGCTCGATCCAGGTGCGCCGGATGCCCCATTCGTCGCACAAGATGCCGCGTTCCGGAATGTCGGGATGGAGCTTGGGTCCGCGATAAGGCGCCCACACGGCGCGAAAATCCACCTGCAGCGCGTGACGCAGCCGCTCGTCGTCGTCGGGCAGGAGGCCGAAATGCGCCTTCAGGCGGCCGTCAATGCCGGCGTTCGCGAAGTAATCGATGGGCACGCGATCCGGCTGCTGGCTGGCCAGCGTGGCGAGAACCCGTTGTTTGGATGTCATGGGCATGGGGACGACCGGTTGGAAGTCTGCAGGCAAGCCATCCGGCGCGACAAAGGCGCGTGTGAAAGCAGGCTGCGATGACGTATTGAGCAAATGTGCTGTGACCGATTACCCGCCCTGATGGCGCGGTCGTTTCGCTTTTTCCACTGGTGAATTGGCCGCGGCCGATATGCCGCGATTCGAAGGCGGTCCGCCGCGCCTGATCATTCGCGGCGCGAGCAGGCTTTTATTTTGCGCTGTCCGCGTGGTCCGCCTATCCCAACGCCTTCCCCTCGCAGCCCCTTACTCCATGAAGCTCCTCAGCACGACGGACCTGATCATCATCGGCGGCTATTTTCTGGTGACCCTCGTGGTCGGCCTGATCATGACGCGAAAGGCGAGTCGAAGCTTGAACGAATACTACCTCGGCGGCCGTTCCCTCCCCTGGTACCTCCTGGGCCTGGCCGGCATGGTCAACTGGTTCGACCTCACCGGCACGATGATCATCACGTCGTTCCTTTATCTGCTCGGCCCGCGCGGGCTGTTCATCGAGTTTCGCGGCGGCGTCGCGCTGATCCTGCCCTTCATGATGGCCTACACCGCCAAGTGGCACCGCCGCTCGGGCTGCATGACCGCCGCCGAGTGGATGACGTACCGCTTCGGCCAGAACCGCGCCGCCGAATGGATGCGGCTGTTCACCGCCATCATGAACGTGGTCCTGAGCATCGGCATGCTCGCCTACCTCGTGCGCGGCACGAGCCTCTTCATGGGGCAGTTCATCTCCTACCCGCCGATGCTGGTCACGGCCGTGCTCATCGCGATCTGTGCGATCTACACGATGCTGTCGGGCTTCTACGGCGTCGTGCTTACCGACCTGGTGCAAGGCCTCATCATCATTGCCGCCTGTTTCCTCATCGGCTGGATCGCGTGGCATATCGTGCCTGATCTCGCGACGCTCAACTCGGTCGCGGAACGCGTGACCGGCAACGCCTACTGGATATCCAGCGTGCCGCACACGCACACCACCATGCCCCGCGGCTACGAAATGTATGAATCGCTCCTGATGTTCGCCCTCTTCTACCTGCTGCGAAACATCATCGGCGGTCTCGGCACCGGCGCCGAGAGCCGCTACTTCGGCGCGCGCAGCGACCGGGAGTGCGGCCTCCAGACCATGCTGCAGGGCCTGCTGATCGCCTTCCGCTGGCCCCTGATGATCAGCTTCGCCATCCTGGGACTGTTCCTTGTCGACAGCTACTTTCCCAAGCCCGATGCGCTCGAGCAGGCCGCGGCCGTTGTCCGCCGCCATTATCCCGACACCCCGCAGGCCTTCTGGCATGATGTGACCAGTGACATCATCAACCAGCCCGCCGCCGCCTCGCCCGGGGTCGCCATCGAACTGGAGTCCGTCCTCGGGCCGAAGTGGCGCGAGAAGCTGCCGCTCGTGAGCGTGTACGGCACGGTCAATCCCGAGCAGATCCTGCCGGCGGTGCTGTTGAACAGCGTGCCCTCCGGCCTGCGCGGGTTCTTCCTCGTCGCCATGCTCGCGGCCATGATGTCCACCCTCACCGGCACGGTGAACCAGGCGGCCGCGATGATGGTGCACGACATTTATCAGGAACGCATCCGGCCCAAGGCCACGACCCGGGAGCTGCTGTACGCCTCCTATGCTTCAACCGTGCTCATTTTAGCCGTGTCCTTCTGGATGGGCGTCCATGCCGGCAGCATCAACGAACTCTGGGCCTGGATCGTCATGAGTCTTTCCGCCGGCATGTTCGCCCCGCAGCTGCTGCGACTCTACTGGTGGCGCTGCAACGGCTGGGGCATGGTTGGCGGCACGATCCTGGGCGGCGTCGGCGCCCTCGTGCAGCGGCTGGTCGCCCCCGGTCTCGTGGAGTGGCAGCAACTGCTGGTCATGACCGCGCTGTCCTTCGCGGGCACGATCGGCGTCTCGCTGCTCACCGCGCCCACCGCACCGGACACGCTGCGGCACTTCTATCGCACGACCCGGCCTTTCGGCGCCTGGGGACCCATGCGCAAGGAACTGCCGGCCGGTGACCGCACCGCCATGGATCTCGAGCACCGCAACGACCTGATCTCCATCCCCTTCATCATGCTCGCCCAGGTCGCGCTCTTCCTGATGACGATGCAGTTCATGATCCGCTCGTGGGGCGCCTTCTGGTGGACCACTGTGTTGTTCGTCATCGGCGCCGCCGGCGTGTATCGCTTCTGGTGGAAAAACCTCCCCACCGCCGAAAACCCTGGCACGGAACTCGCAGAGAAGAGCTGAGTGCGACCGCGGAGTTTTTAACCACGGATTACACGGATTGCACGGATCCGATCCCGGACCACGATCCGGGTTAACCACTTATTCACACTGATCATCACTGATCCCAATCAGTGTTCATCAGTGTATAACAGTGGTTTAATAGGAATTGATCCGTGGTATCCGTGTAATCCGTGGTTCAAGATCGATGACCCACTCACAACTTCACCGCACCGCTCGTCAAACCGCGGATGAAGGGCTTCGTGGCGTAGATGAACAGGACGAGCAGCGGAATGCTGCTCAGCACGTAGGCCGAATACATCGTGCTCGAACTGGAGGCCACACCAGACCGCGCCATGGTGTACAGTCCGGAGGCGACCACCTGATGGCGGTCATCGGTGTTCACGATGAAGGGCCATAGGAAGTTATTCCATGTCCCAAGGATGTTCATGATGATCACCACGGAGAAGACAGGTTTCGAAAGCGGCAGGACGATGTTCCAGTAGAGGCCCCAGTGCCCGGCTCCGTCGAGCCGGGCCGATTCGAACAACTCCTCCGGCAGGCCGGCAAAGAAGCTTCGGAAGACGAAGATGGCGAAGACCTGCCCGCCGGCCACGTAGGGCAGGATCATCGCCCAGTAGGTGTTCAGCAGCCCGAGCTGCTTCACGAGGAGGAAACTGGGCACGAGGGTCAGCACGCCCGGGAAAACCATGGTCGCGAGGATGAACCCAAAGATGAAATTTCTACCCAGGAAGCGGTAGCGCGCCAGCAGGTAGGCCGTGCCGGAACCGAGCGCAGCCACACCGAGCGCGGTCAGGCCGGAGACGACAAACGAGTTGATCACATACGGTCGCAGCACGGCCCATGCGCGGCGCGAGCCCGCGGTGAGGCGGGCCCAGTGATGCGCGGCCGCGCGGTTCCGGGTCACCTCCAGGGTTTCGCCGCTATCGTTGCGGATGGACAGGGGACGCGAATCCACGGTCGCGTAGCGCCACCCCACCTGGGCCAGGCCGTTCAGCGACTCCGGCGCGCCAAAGAAGGTGCGGTTGTACTCGAAGTTGTCCCGCAGCGCGCTGTTCAGGACGAACACAAAGGGCAGCAGCGTCAGCGCAGAGATGCAGATCAGCACCGCATGGATGGCGAATAACTGGCCCCGTTTCATGTCACGCCTCCCTGGACTTCCTCAGCCGACCGGAAATAGCGCAGGTTCAACAGCGTGAGCCCGAGAATGGCGACGAAGAGCAGCACGCCGATGGCGCAGGCATAGCCCATGCGCTGGAAGGAGAACGCGTTGTAGTACATCCACAGCCCGGGGACCATGGTCTCGAAGCCGGGCCCGCCCTGCGTCAGCACGAGGATGCCCTCAAAGCCCTGAAACCCACCGATGACCGTGAGCACCAGAATGAGCTTGAGCTGGCTGAGCACCAGCGGGACGTCGATGCGCAGGAACTTGCTGACGCCCGTGCAGCCCTCGAGCGCTGCGGCCTCGTTCACACTCTCGGGAATGGCCGAAAGGCCGGCGTAATAGATCAGCACCTCAAAGCCGCCGGCGAAGGGAAAGCCGAAGCACATCAGCGCCACGAGGGCCGTCTGCGGATCGTTCAGCCAGCTGTGGGTCCATCCGTCCAAGCCGACGTTGCGCAGGAACTCGTTGAGGAGCCCGTAGTCGGCATAGATCATCCGCGACCAAAGCAACTGCACGGCCACGCCGGGCACGACGATGGGGATGAGGAAGGCGAGGCGGTAAAGGTAACGCGTGCGCTCGTACGGCAGCGAATGGATGAGCTTGGCGACGACCAACGGGAAGGACAGCCGCACAAACACGCCCACGGCGGTGAGCAGGAACATGTTGAACACCGACGGCCAGGTGGGCGGATCATTGACCAGGTAATCGAGGTAGTTGGCGAGACCGACGAAACGCGCGGGACTGCCGACCTCGAATTCGTACAGCGACTTGAGGAAGGCCCAGGCCACCGGCAGGTAAATGAAGGTCAGCAGCAGCACTACGCTGGGCAGAAGCAGCGCATGGCAGCTCGCGGCGAACCGCAGGCGGGAGGGACTGAATTCGGGCGGCCTCATTGGGATGGCGGAGGCGGCACGTCCCGCCAGTTGGCCCGGTTGGGCGCCATGCGGTCCCACTCCCGTTGCAGGGGCGCGAGGTCGGTCTGCGTGCGCTGGAGGAAATTCTCCGTGGCGGTGGTGACATTGTCCTCCTGCCAGCGCATGAACTCGTCGAGGTCGATCGACCCGGTCAGGTACAGGTGCAAAATGCGTTTGAGGATCTCCGTGAAGCGCAGGTCGAAGGTGTAGACCCACTTGGTCGTCGTGTAGCGGCGCTTGAGGATTTCGACGAACGGGTCCAGCTGCGGATGCACGGGCACGCCGACGATGTTGGGGATGAATGCCGGATACTCGTTCACGATGCGCCCGGTATTTTCCGGCAGGCACATGAACTGCAGGAGCTCCACCACGCGGCGCAATCGTCCGGATCGGGCGATGCGCTCGGCAAACGGCAGGGCCGGATCGGTGTCGATGAGGGCGGAATTGGTCACCTCCAATTGCGTGGCGACACCGCCAATCACGCACATGGGCAGGCCCGAGGCGTAGGGCGAATCGGCCGGGAGCATCGGCGGCAGGTAGAACACCCCCCAGTCGAAGCCCAATTGCTTGTCGCCGGCCAGGCGGTACACAAACCAGCTCCCGTTCCACATCATGATGGCCTGCTGGTTCACAAACTCGCGGGTGAGGTCCTGGGTGTTGATATCCTTCGTAAGAAAAGGCCGCAGCTCACCCAGCTTGCGCCAGACCTCGACGAAGCGCGGATCGCGCCGGGTGAAATAACCCTGGCGGTGCAGGAAGGAGATCTCCTCGGGATCCATGTAGCCCTTCAGGTAGCCGGCCCGCACGGGATCATCCTTCTTCACGTCCAAGCCGGGCATGAGTTCGTGGTAGAACTGGTCGAAGACCAGGTCTGTGCCCCAGTCGGCCATACAGTCGACATTTGAGAGCAGCGGCGTCCGGCCCAGTTTCTTCACACGCTGCAGCAGGGCGATGAATTCGCCCCAGGTCTCCGGGGGACGCAGGCCGTGCTGCGTGAAGAAGGTCTTGTTGTAGAAAATGCCGGTCTCAACCATGTCGAGGCTGATGCAGTAGTTTTTCCCGTCGGGCGCGCCTTTGCCGCGGGTGATCGCCTGGTACGCGAACATGTCCCACCATTGCCGCGTGCCCGGGGCGTTAGGATCACCCTTCTCGAGCACGAATGGATTCGGGCGCTCGAGGAATTGATCCATCGGCACATACCACTGCTTCTGCGCGTCCACCCAGACATCCTCGACGTTGACCGACACGATGTCGGGCGCCGCCCCGCCGCTGAGCTGGGTGACCAAAAACTCCCGCTCGACCGGCACGGTCACGATCTCGACCTTGGTATCGGGAAACCGGGCCTCGAAGGCGGCGACCACCTGCGCCACGCCCTGCAAGGGTTCACCAATGCCTGCCGGAACCGAGCCCGGCAGGTAACTCTGCCCCACGGACATGCGCAGGACATACTTGTAGTCCTTGGACTCTGACTGCACCTGCGCACCTGCGGTTGTCGTCTTTTGCTCAGGCCAGAGCACGTAGGCCCCCACGGTCAATACGGCCGCGATGGATATCCGGCGGAGCATCAGGGTAAATTGGGGGCGGGCCACAAAAGGGAACTCAGCGTACAGTCAAAGCATGCCGTGATGTTCCGCACGTCAATAATCCCCGAATAAGGATCATCGAAAAATGGATTGCAAAGTAGGGCAGGTCTCCGACCTGCGCGCGCTCGCAACCGCAATCCTGTCGTAGCGCGGCGCTTCAGCCCGCGCTGTAATGCTATCCGGCATCTGGCCCTCGCAAACCAGTGCCGGCTGAAGCGCGGCACTACGATTTCCAATCAAACTGTCCCTATTGCGGCGTCTTGCACCCATCCATCCAACCCACGATGCCAGTCATCGGCCGTTTCCTTGCCCGCAACCCTTCTGCTTTCCTCGTCATGCATACCCGTCTCTCCTGCCCTGCCCTGCTTGTCATTACCTTGCTGCTCGTCGCGCCCGCTTCGGCCCGCATCGGCGATCGTTTTCCCTCTGAAAAAAAGATCATCCCCGACCCCGTCACCGGCGTGCCGCTCACGTTTCTCACCTCCACGGCGGCCGGCGACTCGAAGATTTATCAAACGCACCGTCAGTGGACCGCCGATGGCAAATGGCTCGTCTTTCGCTCCAATCGTGTGCGCGGCCAGGCGATGGCCGTTAACGAGGAGTCCGGCGTCATCGTGCAGGTTACCGAGCACGGCTATGCCGGCATGCTGTGCCTCGCGGCGAAGTCCATGAAGCTCTATTTCCTGCGTCCGCAATTGCTCGCGCCTCCGCCAGCCGTCACCGGTGCGGAGCCCTCCTCCGGACCGGCGCCCACGGCCGCCAATGCCATCGGGCCCTCGCAGATCATCGAAGTGAACCTCGGCCTGCTGTTTGCCGACAGCGAGGCCGGCCAACTCAAGGACGCCACTGCGTACGAGCGCGTCTGCGGCACAATCCCGCTCGAATGGGGCGCCGGCGGTGACATGGCGCTCGATGCCGATGAGCAGGTCGCGTTCTTCCGCGTCGGCAAGGAGGAGGCGGCTAAACACCTGCCCGACGGCACCAAGCTCGAAGCTAACTTCGGTCCGCGCAACATGGGCGCCGGCCCAACCGGCCTGGGTCGCATGGATCTCCGCACCGGCGAGGTTTCCTTTGTCATCGCCGTCCCCTTCCAGATCGGACACGTGCAAACCAATCCCTGGGTGCCTGGCGAAATTGTTTTCTGCTGGGAGACCGGCGGCAAATCACTCCAGCGCACCTGGACGGTGCGCGGCGACGGCACCGGTCTGCGTCCGCTCTATCCCGAAGCACCCTACGAATGGGTCACCCATGAGGCGATCATCACCCGCGACGAGGTCGCCCTCGCCATTCTGGGCCATCGCGAACCCGACCTGACCGACGCTTGGGGCAAGTGCGGCTCGCGTGAAAAGCCCACCGGCCTCGGCATCGTCAATCTGCGTACGCGCGAAATGCGCATCGCTGGCCAGACCAAGAGCGGCAGCGGCCTCTGGCACGTGCACGGCTCGCCCGATGGACGCTGGGCGGTGGGCGACGATTTCGCCCGGAGCCTCTACTTGATCGACCGCACCAACGACGAGATGATCCTCCTGTCGGCCGGACACAAGGCCACGGCCGCGGATCACCCCCACACGACCTTCAGTCCCGACGGCACGCGCATCCAGATCCAGTCCGCGATGCTGTCTGAGGACAACCGTGCGATGAACATCTGTATTATCCCGGTGCCGGAAAAGCTACTCCGGCGCACCTACCCCGCACCCGCACCGGCAGTGCTGGCGAAACCTTAAATTCAGTGGGTAGGGCCCGGCCTCCGGTCGGGCCATTGGCCTCCCGCATCGCCTACAATACTCCACCCGCCCGGAGGTCGGGCACTACCCAAGCCAAACGATCCATGAACACGACTCCCCAACCTGTTCCCGGCTACCCGATGAACCGCTGCGTCAACACCTACGCCCCGGAGCGCGCCGAGCCCGTCCCCGCCGGACACCAATACTGGTTCGCCGACCGTCATTTCGCCGGCGGCAACACGGTCAAGCTCAGCGCCGTCAACCCCGGCCAGCGCATGCACGAGCCCCACAGACATGCGGAGGATGAATTCATCTTCGTCCTCGAAGGCACCGGCGAATTCACCCTCGACGACGAACGCCGCACCGTCGGCCCGCTGACCAGTCTCTACTGCCCCTCCTGGCATCTGCACGGCCTGCGCAATTCCGGCTCAACCGTACTGAAATACCTCGTCCTGAGGAAGGAGCCGGCAACTCCCACGCAATTATTGGCCTGGCCGGGAGCGCAACCGCCCATGGTCGCAATCCACCGCTAGCTAGTTTCCGCACCATCTCGGCACACGCACCCAACACTAAGCGCCAGCCCCTGGGAGCGCGGGCGGCCCGCCCGCAATCTGTAACTGAAAAGGACGAGCCGCCCGCGCTCCCGAGGCGGGGTTCGGAAACCCAACCTACACCCCGAATCAGACCGAACCGCACTTCATGGATTCCACGTGAGCAATTCGATTCAACCGGATTATCCCATCTGTTGACTACGCCTTGGCCCAGCGCGTGGTTGCCCGGGCATCCCAAGCGGCCCACACTGCATTCATCAAGGCGCCGCCTGTCATCCCGGATCGCGATACCGTGCCGTTCTCGTGGTACGTCACCTGCGGCATGCC
>CAZFHG010000119.1:0-11549 GCA_964518665.1 uncultured Opitutaceae bacterium
GCGCCGCTACGTCGAGACCTTCAGCGCCTACACCCGCCAGTTCCTCGACCTGCTCAACAAGCCCAAGGTCGACTCCATCGAGAACATCCGTCCCTCGATCGCCATCGGCCAGACCAACACCGTCAAGACCTCGCGTTCGACCGTCGGGACGATGACGGAGCTCACCGATTTCTTCAAAGTCTGGTTCAGCCACGTCGCCGCCTGCTACGACCCCGCCACCGGCGAAAAGGTCGAGGACGACACCCCGCAGACGATCTGGGCCAAGCTCGTTGCCGGCCACGCCGGCCGCAACGTCATCGTCGCCTTCCGCGTCGCCAAACCCGCCAATCTCTCCTGGCCGGAAATCCTGACCAACCTCAAGGGCCAGTCCTACGTCCGTGTGCTGGTCCCCGGGAACGCGGACGGCCCGTCCGCTCAGAACCTCACCGTCCAGCGCATCGACGACCTGCTAACCGACACCAAGCCGCTGAACGGTCGCACCCAGCTCTTCGTCGCCCAGGACCGCGTCGTCCTCTCTGCGACGCAGCAAACCCGCTTCCTTGAATCCTGTGAAACCGCCCTGCACTTCGGTCAGGGGCAGGTGCAGGCCTTCGCCGCCGACGACCTCGCCGAGATCGGCCACTTCTCCCGCGGACTCCATTCGCCGAAAACCGGCCGGACCTTCCGCGCCGCGAGTCCCGCCCTCTTCTCCTTCAATTCCCCTCTCGGCGCCTGCCCGCAGTGCCGTGGCTTCGGCCGCGTGATCGACATTGATTACCGCCTCGCCCTCCCCGACCAGTCCCTGTCCATCGACGACGGCGCCATCAAGTGCTGGGAAAGCGATATCTATGGCGAGTCGAAGAAGGACCTGCTGCTCTTCACCCGCCGAAAAAAAATCCCGACCGACGTCGCCTTCGCATCCCTGACTGCCGAGCAGCGGGCCTTTGTCATCGAGGGAGAACCGGGCTACGGTGAGGAGAACGGCAAGACCTGGCCGAAATACTGGTACGGCGTAAAGGGCTTCTTCCGCTGGTTGGAGAAGAGCACCTACAAGATGCACGTCCGGGTGTTTCTTTCGCGCTTCCGGACCTACAATCCGTGTCCGGTCTGCCACGGCCAACGCCTGCAACCCGAGGCCCTCTGCTGGCGCTGGGAGGGCCGCACACTGCCGGAACTCTACCATCTTCCGGTCGGCGACCTGCTCAATCTGATCCGGACGCGCGGCTGCGGACCGGCCCGCCAGCGGGACGGCACCGCCCACCAGCGCGACCTCGCCTACGACTCCATCATCACGCGCCTCGGCTACCTGACCCAGGTCGGCTTGGGCTACCTCACGCTTGACCGTTCCTCCCGCACCTTGTCCGGCGGCGAAGTCCAGCGCGTCAACCTCACGTCATGCCTCGGCACCTCGCTCGTGGACACGCTCTTCGTGCTCGACGAACCGAGCGTCGGCCTGCACCCGCGCGACATCGATCGCCTGATCGCCATCATCCGTTCGCTCACCAATGCCGGCAACACCGTGGTCGTCGTCGAGCACGACGAGGCCATGATCCGCGCCGCCGATCATGTGATCGAAGTCGGACCCGAGCCGGGCGGACGCGGGGGCCGGATCGTGTTTGAAGGCACGGTACCCGCCCTCCTGCACAGCGAAGCCAGCATCACCGGCGCGTACCTCTCCGGCCGGCAGCGGCTCGATGCCCCCGCAACCCGGCGCTCCTGCGAGCGCAGTGCCAAGCACGGATGGAATGTGTCCTGGCTGACGTTTACCAACGCCACCAAGCACAACCTCACCAGCGTCAACCTGCGCCTGCCCCTGCAGCGCCTCGTGTGCCTCAGCGGCGTGTCGGGCTCGGGCAAATCCACGCTTCTCGACAACGTGATCTGCCAGGGCCTGCTCGCCCGGCGCAATCAGCTCACCGAGGACCCCGCCATCATCGAATCCATCCAGGGCGATCGTGAATTCGCCGAGATCGTGCTCGTCGATCAATCGCCGCTCTCCCGCACTCCGCGTTCCAATCCCGCCCTCTACACCGAAGCCTGGGACCTCATTCGCGACCTGTACGCCACCACGCCTGTCGCCCAGGCCGCCGGCTACTCTGCCTCCTCCTTTTCGTTCAACAGCGGCGAGGGCCGGTGCGACCACTGCCAGGGCCTCGGCTACGAGCGCGTCGAAATGCAGTTTCTCTCCGACGTCTTCGTCCCCTGCCCCGTCTGCGAAGGCCGGCGCTTCAAGGCCGAGATCCTCGAGGTCAAATGGAACGGCCAGTCGGTCGCCGACCTGCTCAACACCAGCATCACCGACGCCCTCCCGCTCTTCGCCGGCCACCCTTCGATTCAGACCCGCCTCGCCTCGCTCGAATCTGTCGGCCTCGGTTACCTGACTCTCGGCCAGCCCCTTAACACCCTCAGCGGCGGCGAATCCCAGCGCCTCAAGCTCGTCCGCTACCTGGGCGGTTTCACCGCCCAGGCGGAGATCGGAGTTCGAAGTTCGCAGATCGAAGACGGCGATAAAAATCTATCCGAGTCTGCGCCCGGCCGGTCGACGACGAAATCTAAGATCCCTGCCTCTACTTCGATCTCCGATCTCCGATCTTCGATCTCGGTCGAGCCGGAGCAGCGCGGCGCGCTGCTCCTGCTTGATGAGCCCACCACCGGTCTGCACCGGCATGATGTGAAGCGGCTCATCTCGGTCCTGCAGGGTTTGGTGGACAACGGCCACAGCGTCATCGTCATCGAACACAATCTCGATGTGCTGAAATCCGCCGACTGGATCATCGAGGTCGGACCCGAGGCGGGCGCCGAGGGCGGCCGTATTGTCGCCGAAGGTCCGCCCGAACTGATCGCCGCCAGCAACAGCGCCACCGCCCCGTTCCTCCAAACCGCCCTCGGCGTTGGCCAATCAATGGATGACCAACTGGGCGGTATGGCCGCCGAGGACGCCGCGGCCTACGAAACCCTGCCCCTCACGATCGAACCTCACCTCACGATCACCGGCGCCCGGGAAAACAACCTGAAAAACATCTCACTCACGATTCCGCATCACGAACTGACGGTCGTGACGGGCGTATCCGGTTCGGGCAAATCCACCCTCGCCTTCGACATCGTCTTTGCCGAGGGCCAGCGGCGATTCATGGAGTCCATGTCGCCCTACGCCCGGCAGTTTGTGGAACAGTTGCCGCGACCGGACATTGATCGCCTCACCGGCATCCCGCCGACCGTCGCCATCGAGCAGCGCGTCACCCGCGGCTCCCGCAAATCCACCGTCGCCACGATCACCGAGGTCGCCCAGTACCTCCGCCTGCTTTACGCGCGCCTCGGGGTGCAGCATCACCCCGACACCGACAAACCCGTCACGCCCCTTTCACCCGGCGCCCTGAAAAAGCTGCTGCTCAAGGTGATGTTTGGCACTCCGAAGGCCAAGAAGGCGAAACATCTGTACCTCTGCGCCCCGCTCATTCGCGGACGCAAGGGCCACCATCAGCCGATCGCCTCGTGGATCCAAAAGCAGGGCTATGCGCTCATGCGGGCCGACGGCAAGCTGATGGCCGCGGAAGCGTTCACCAAGCTGGACCGGTACAAGGAGCACGACATTGAAGTCGTGGTGGCCGACCTGAAAACCGAGGCCCAACCCGGAGCCGCCCTCGATGCCGCCCTGCAACTGGGCAAGGGCGCCTGCTTCCTGCTCACCCCGGCAGGTGAGATCCTCTCCTGGTTCTCCACCACGCGCACGGACATCGCCTCCGGCGAATCCTTTCCGGAACTTGATCCGAAGCACTTCTCGTTCAATTCCCCCCGCGGCTGGTGTCCCGTCTGTCGCGGCCACGGCCGGGTTTTCCCGTGGATGCTGGAACCGGAGGACGACGAGGCCGACCCGCTCGCGCGGCTGCGGGCCTTCGGCGTCGAGGCCGCGGAGGATATCTCCGAAGCCGGCAAGCCGTGTCCCCAATGCCTGGGCGAGCGCCTCAACCGCACCAGCCGGGCCGTTAAGCTGCACTTCAAGGGTCGGGCGAAATCCGTCTCCGCTCCGCTCAGCCTTCCGGCATTGTTGCGCAGCACCCCGGCCGCCCTGTTGCGGCACCTAAGCCAACTGGACCTCGACCCGCGCGGCCGTCTGATTGTGCAGGATCTCGTGCCGCAGATTGAGGAGCGTCTGAAGTTCCTGGACCATGTCGGTCTCGGTTACCTGTCCCTTGACCGGCCGACCGAGACTCTCTCCGGCGGCGAGGCCCAGCGCATCCGGCTGGCGGCGCAACTCGGCTCGAATCTTTCCGGCGTGCTCTACGTCCTCGACGAACCGTCCATCGGCCTGCACGCCCGCGACAACGATCGGCTCATCGCCACCCTCCAGGCCCTGCGCGCCAAGGGCAACACGCTCCTCGTCGTCGAGCACGACGACGAACTCATGCGGCGCGCCGACGGCATCATTGATCTCGGGCCCGGCGCCGGCGTGCATGGCGGCGCCGTCCTCGCGCAGGGCACTCCCGCCGAAATCCAGCGCACCGATGCCTCCCTCACCGGCATCTTTCTCACCAAGGGCATCGCGCATCCGGTGCGCGGCGATTATCGCGACGTAGCGAAGCCTCCCGGCTGGCTCGAACTCACGGGCGTGACTTTCCGCAACCTCAAGGGCTTCGACCTGCGCCTGCCGCTGGGCCGGCTCATCATGGTGGCCGGACCGAGCGGGGCCGGCAAATCCACGCTCTTCCGCGACGTGCTGCACCCCGCGGTCGACCGGGCGATCAAGGCCAACAAGGCCCGGCTCTCCGGCCGGGATTTCGTGCGCGCCACGAGTTTCGCCGCGGAGGATATCCGCGACGGTGCAACCAAGCCCGCCCCGCCGTTTGCCGAGCTCCGCGCCGCCCACGGCTTCAAGGCCGTCATCGAGGTGGACCAGGCGCCCATCGGCAAGACGCCGCGCTCCACTCCCGCCACCTACCTCGGCATCTTCGACCTCATCCGCCAGTTCTTCGCCTCGCTCCCCGAGGCCAAGATGCGCGGCTACTCCGCCTCGCGTTTTTCCTTCAACACCAAGGGCGGCCGCTGCGAGTCCTGCCAGGGAGCCGGCCGCATCAAGCTCGAGATGGCCTTCATGCCGGACACCTACCTGCCGTGCGATGAATGCCGCGGACTGCGCTACGGCGCCGAGCTGGCCGACATCACCTGGAAGTTCCGCACCATCGGCGAGGTGTTGAAACTCACGTTTGAGGAAGCCGCGGTGTTCTTCGATTTCCACTCGCAGCTCTCCGCCGTCTGCCGCCTCATGGTGGATTGCGGCCTCGGCTACCTCACGCTCGGACAAAGCTCACCGACTCTCTCCGGCGGCGAGGCGCAGCGTCTCAAGCTCGTCACCGAACTCGCCCGCGGACTGCCCTCATACACCGAGCGCACCCGCGGCATCACCAGCCGCAATCTCTACCTGCTTGAGGAACCGACCATCGGCTTGCACCTGAGCGACTGCGAGAAGCTCATCCGCGTGCTCCATTCGCTCGTGGACCAAGGCCACACAGTCGTCGTCATCGAGCACCATCTGGACCTGCTCGCCGAAGCCGATTACCTCGTCGAACTCGGCCCCGTCGGCGGCCCCGATGGCGGTGAACTGCTGTACCAGGGCCCGCTCGCCGGGTTGCAGAAGGTCAAACGCAGTCCAACCGCGCCCTACCTCGCCGCAAAACTGGCGCGCTGAGCGGTTAAGGGTAAATGCCGCCGTGGGTAGCGCCCGGCCTCCGCACGGGCGGTTCGGCGTGCGCTTGAATTCTCACGGCCTGTCCGAAGGCCGGGCCCTACCCATGGACCGTCTCTTATTCAAGAGACTCTCGAATACTCACCCCGCCTGCGCCTTGCGGATGGCCGCAATGACGGTCGCCAGCGACAGTGGTTTCATCAGGCACGTCGACAACCCGGCCAGGGCTGCGCTGCGCGCCAGCAACTCGGGATTGATGTAGCTGGTCATCATGATCCGGTGCACCGAGGGATATTTCTGCCGCATGCGCATGAGAAAGGGCAGGCCGTCCTCGCCCGGCATCAGGTGGTCGCACAGCACCACATTGAAGCCGCGCTGCGCGAGCATCTTCTCCGCCTCCTCGGCCGAGCTGGCGCATTGGACCTCAAAATCCGTCTCCAGGCCCAACTGCAGCGCCAGGCGAATCTCCACCTCGTCATCCACCACCAACACCAATGGACGCGTGGGTGCCGGTGAAGTGGCCATCACACCGCGGCGGGAAGACTGGCGTCGTGCGCTTTGGCCGCATCCTGCACGACCTTGATCAGTTCCGCGAAGGCCACCGGCTTCAGCAGGTAGCGGAAAAGCGCAGCCTCATTCACACTGCGCAGCAATAGTTCCGGCTTCATGTAGCCCGTCACCAAAATGCGCTGCATGTGGGGATATTCCTCCCGCGCCCGCACAAGGAAGCTCATGCCATTGCCGCCGGGCATCAGGTGATCCGCCACCACCACCTTGAACTGACGCTTGTGGAGCAGGTATTCGGCATCGCGCACCGAGGTCGCAGTCGCGACTTCAAAATGCGGCTCGAGGGCCGCGGTGAATATTTCCAGCAGCGAAGCCTCATCATCAATCAGGAGGATAGCATCCTTCTTGGGCACGGCGGGCGCGGACTTGGGGTCGGCTTCACTCATACCCATCAGCGTGGGGACCACCAAGGACTTGGCAAATCCAATTCCAGTTGTGGGTGGAACACCCCGGGATTTGGGGTTGCTTCACCATGCAAATGATTAACCCTAGTGGCATCGAACGACCCATGCAAATAACGGATCTGCACGCTGCCGCCCGCGATGGCCGTCTGGGGACAATCGACGCCAATCTGCTCACAGCCGAACGGTTGACCGCGCGCAATGCCGCCGGCAACACCACGCTCCATGCCGCCGCCCGTCACGGCCAGCTTGGCTCGATCCCGGCCGCCCTGCTCACGTCTGAATACCTGTCCATCAAGAACGACCTGGGCTACACGGTGCTCCATCATGCCGCCTTGGGCGGTCATCTGAACGATGTGCCGCCCCACCTGCTGACCCATGAGGCCCTGTCCATGCGCAGCAACTCCGGCTACACGGTGTATCATGTCGCCGCGGCCCACGGCCATCTGGCGCAGCTGCCGCCCGGACTGCTCACCGAGGAAGTGGTTCTGCGTCAGACCGACCTGGGCAATACGCTTCTCCACGAGGCCGCCGAGCAGGGCGCGCTGGACCGTTTTCCTGCGGCCTTCCTGACCGCCGCCAATTTTGCCCGCGGGAACATCGGCGGCGAAACCGTCCTGCATGTGGCCGCACTCAATGGCTATCTCAACCAGATCGCCCAGGAATTCCTCACTCCTGCCGCCCTGCTCGCCGTGACCAATTCCGGCGACACCGTCTTCCATGCCGCCGCGATCAGCGGCCATCTCGATCAGATTCCTCCCCGCCTGCTGGTGCATGACCACCTCGTCGTGGCCAGCAAATCCGGCTTCACTGCCATCCACGCCGCGGCGGAAACCGGCCAGCTGAACCGCATCCCGCCCGAGCAGTTGACCCGGGACCTGCTGCTGACCCGCAACGACAACGGCGACACGCCCCTGCATGCCGCCGCCTTCGAGGGCCACCTTGACCAGATTCCTTCCGGTCTGCTGACCGCCGAACTGCTCAACGTCCGCAATTACGATCGCATCACTGTCGGGCGTCTCGCTGTCGAACGGGGCTTTGTGGAACAACTCCCACCCATGCTGCAGCCGAAGGCCAGCGGACCGCTGAGGCGCCTGGCCATGAAACTCGGCGTCTCGCGTCCGCCTTTTGCCTGAACTGCAGGTAGGAGCCTGCTCTTGTCGCGCCGTAGGCTCGGAGAAGGCGGATGCAGGCGATGGCTTGGCGTAGGGGCGCAGCTTGACTGCGCCCGTTTGATTGGCGCTGGCGGCGTGATCGGGCGCACACGAGGTGCGCCCCTACATTCCATCCCATCGTCTGAAGCAGGCTCCTGCCACTTCAGACAATCCATGCAATTGCGCAACGAATTGCCCTGCGGCAACGACCCGGGCGCCCTATTTCGCAATCTCGGCTAATCCCCCGTTACAAACGGGCTCATGAGGGCCGGGATGTCATACTTTGGCCTTTCCCCTCGGCACACACTGTCATTCACTGGGAGCTCATTTTCCCATGAACACTACGATCACTGCCATCACCGCCCGTGAAATCATCGACTCCCGTGGCAACCCCACGGTTGAAGTTGATGTCAAACTCGCCTCCGGGCACCTCGGCCGCGCGGCCGTGCCCTCCGGCGCCAGCACCGGTGAACACGAGGCCATCGAACTGCGCGACGGCGACAAGACCCGCTTCGGCGGCAAAGGCGTCCAGAAGGCCGTGGGCAACGTCAAGGCCAAGCTCGCCCCCGCCCTGATCGGCTACGACGCCTGCGACCAGACCGGCGTGGACCGCGCGATGATCAAACTCGACGGCACCTCCACCAAGTCGAAGCTCGGCGCCAACGCCATCCTCGGCGTCTCGCTCGCCACGGCCAAGGCCGCCGCCGCCGCCCTCAACCAGCCGCTCTACAAATACCTCGGCGGTCCGAACGCGAAGGTCCTGCCGGTGCCGATGATGAACATCATGAACGGCGGCGCGCATTCCGACGCGCCCATCGATTTCCAGGAATTCATGATCATGCCCACGGGAGCCAAGTCCTTCTCCGAAGGTCTCCGCATGGGCTGCGAGGTCTTCCACGCCCTCAAGAAGGTGCTCAAGGAAAAGGGCCTCTCCACGGCCGTCGGCGACGAGGGTGGCTTTGCCCCCAAGCTCGCCTCCGCCGAAGCCGCGCTGGACGCGATCGCCCTCGCGGTGAAAAGCGCCGGCTACAAGCTCGGCAAGGACATCAACCTCGCCCTCGACGTGGCCGCCTCCGAGTTCTACGTGAAGGAAAAGAAGCACTACGTCTTCAAGAAATCCACCGGCCAGATCCTCTCGGGCGACGAGATGGTCGAGTTCTACAAGCAACTCGTCTCGAAGTATCCCATCATCTCCATCGAGGACGGCTGCTCCGAGGGCGACTGGACCACCTGGAAGAAGCTCACCGACGCGATCGGCGGCACCACCCAACTCGTGGGCGACGACCTCTTCGTCACCAACACCGAATTCCTCAAGAAGGGCATCGAGACCGGCACCGCCAACTCGATCCTCGTCAAGGTCAACCAGATCGGTTCGCTGACCGAGACCTTTGACGCCGTCGAGATGGCCAAGGAAGCCAATTACACCGCCGTCATCTCGCACCGTTCCGGCGAGACCGAGGACGTCACCATCGCCGACATCGCCGTCGCCACCAACGCCGGCCAGATCAAGACGGGGTCCCTCTGCCGCACCGACCGGGTCGCCAAGTACAACCAGCTCCTCCGCATCGAGGAGGAACTGGGCGCCAGCGCGATCTACGGCGGCAAGATGTAACCGTCCTTCCTGCTTTTCGCACCACCAAGGCCGGGCGCCATGCCCGGCCTTTTCTTTGGCCCGACGGAACTCGGCGCTTCCGGCCGCGTCAACGAGTCTGCTGACTTGCCTCGTTTCGCCCTCGCTGCTCCCTTGCACCTGCACCGTTCATGAAATCCACCATTTTACGCCTCCTGCTGATCGGCCTCTGTCTCGCTGCCGCCGCCCACGCCGCAGACCCGGCCGAGACTGACGCCGACAAGGCCGCGCGCGAGGCCAGGGTCAAGGCGCGCCTGGCGGAGCACGCTCATCGCAAGGCTACCCAGGCCGCCAACAAAGCCGAGGCCGCCCCCATCGCTCCGGCCGCCTCTGCCGAACCCGGTACCGTCGCGCCCGCCCCGGCCAAGGCCCCGGAGGAAATCACCACCCTGCCCTCGATGGAGGTGCGCAACAGCCGCATCACCGAGATCGACCTGCAAATTCGCAAGCTGGAGAAGGACATCACCCGCGAGCGCAAGAAAATGAAGTCTTCGGACCTCGACGTCTCCCTCAATGACGCCAAAACCGCGAAGAAGTTTTCCCTCTTCGGCGGCAAATCCACCGAGCAGCGCGAGTCGGTCGCTGCCGAGCGCGTGCAGTTGATGGAGGCCGAACGCGATATTCTGGAGGCCATGAAACTCCCGAAGACCAAGGCGGAACTGGCCCTACTGCAAAAGCAGATCGACGATCTCCGCGCGGTCCGCCGCGACCTCGACCTCGCTACGCGGTGACCGCCGACGTAACGTTCAACGTTCAACGTTTAACTTTTAACGCTCAACGCTCAAGTGCTCCGGCACTGTAGCTACGAGCGTGAGCGAGTGGTGCCTTGGCCTTCGAAGCGTTATATCCACTCGCTCACACTCGTAGCTACCACCGCTTCGGTCACTTAAAAGTTCAGTGTTAAAAGTTAAACGTTCAGCGTTCCGACGCCCCCCGGCGCCGGCTGGCCCCTATTCCACCCGCAGCACATATCCCCGCAGATACTCGCTCTCCGGCATCGTGATCAGCACGGGGTGGTCCGGCGGCTGGTGGCAGTATTCGAGCACGTGCACCTTGCGCTTCGCATCAGCCGCGGCGTCCGCGAGGACGCCGCGCAATTCCGCATCCTGCATGTGGTGCGAGCAGGTGTAGGTCGCCAGCACGCCGCCGGGATTTAGCCGTTGCATCGCCCGCAGGTTGATTTCCTTGTAGCCGCGCAAGGCGCCGGCGAGCGCGCTCTTGGACTTCGCGAACGGCGGCGGATCGAGGATGATCACATCCCACTTCGGTTCCGACGCCCGCACCGGGTCGTTGAACCAGTCGAAGACATTGGCCACGGCAAAGGTCGCCTTCACGCCATTGCGCTCCGCGTTCAGCCGCGCCTGCGCCACCGCCTCCTCGGCGCTATCGAGCCCGAGCACCTCGGCCGCCCCGGCCCGGGCCGCGTGCAGCGCAAACGGGCCCTGGTTGCAGAATGCATCCAGCACGCGCTTACCGGCGCAGAATTTCGCCACAAGCGGATGCTGCCGCCGCTGGTCGAGATAAAATCCCGTCTTCTGACCGCATTGCAGATCGAGCCAGTATTCCATGCCGTCGATCCGCTGCCAGCGCGGCGCCCAGTCCGCCCCCGAGCGCGTGTGCACCTCCAAGGGCAGCCCCTCAAGCCGGCGGATGCTTGCATCGTTGCGAAAGATGATCTCCGCCGGCCGCAGCAGTTCGGCCAGCAGGTCACCGATCAGCGCCGCCCGTTTTTCCATCGCCAGTGACTGGATCTGCACCACGAGGACATCGGCAAATTGGTCCACCACCAGACCGGGCAGGTCATCCGATTCCGACCAGACCAAACGTTGACAGGTCTGTTGCAGGGCGGCGTTTCCTCCTTCGCCGAGGCTCCGCCGCGCCACCGCCCGCTCCAGTGCCGCCCGCAGCCAGGCGCTGTCCAGCACGGCCCGCTCGCGGCTGAACCGCCGCCAGATGATCTGTGACTTGGAATTGTAGATACCGCTGCCCAGAAAGCGGTCCGCGCGATCCCGGCACTCGACCACCTCGCCATCATGCTCGGCCGGCAGGAGCGCCTCGACTTCGTTCGCAAAAACCCAGGGATGCCCGCTCAGCACCCGCGGCTTGGCATTTGGTTTCAGTTTCAGTTGGGCGGTTTT